>CANCPL010000050.1:0-16902 GCA_947380065.1 Burkholderiaceae bacterium
CTGGAATTTTTGAAAAACAAGGGGCTGTACCTGCTCTGAGCGGCGATCATAAAAAATGGTCGATTTATTGCCTAAGAGTCTTTGATTCTGAAGTGCGTAATCGAAAATGGCGATATGAGTGCCTCGAAGAGACATCAAGCCTGCATCAAATCCGATTGTTTTATAAGCCATCGATATATTTTAGTGGGTAGAGGAAGAGATGATGTGATTAAATGAATAATCCGCATTAATAGCCCCATAAAACAAATAATAGGATGCCTTTAGCGAGATACAATCGTTTTAAGTTATTGCACCACCTCGCAACTTATAAATCGTAGCCACGCCAAACAATGAAAAAAATTGCTGTAATTACGCCCTATTATAAAGAGCCTCTTGAAGTTTTACGGCAATGCCATGAGAGCGTTTTATCCCAAAGCATTCCGGCCACTCATTTTTTTATTGCAGATGGCTTTCCACAAGCCGAATTAGCGCAGTGGAATATTAAACATATTTCGCTAGCACAGGGACATGATGACAACGGCGACACTCCTCGAGGCATAGGTGGTTTGCTTGCAGAGGTTGAGGGCTATGATTTTGTTGCCTACCTTGACGCAGATAATTGGTTTCATCCAAACCATCTTTCCTCATTAATGGAAGAGCTGGAAAAAACTGGTGCTGATATAGCTTGCTCATTCAGGACTATGCATGCCTTGGATGGCTCAGAGTTAATCGGAGTTCAAGACTCTGATGAAACATCTCTAGAGCACGTAGATACAAGTTGCTATTTAATTCATCGCAATGCATTTGATGCTCTGCAAGTATGGTTGCGTATTCCAAAAAAGCTTTCACCAATTTGTGATCGAATTTTTTATATGTATTTAAAACATAAGAAATTTAAGCTTGCTTACACAAAAAATAAATCTTCTGCCTTTCGATCTCAATATCAGGTTCATTATCAAATGGCAGGAGTCTTTCCTCCTAATAATCTAAAAGAAAATGTTGCTGGTGAGGCATTCCAGTGGCTTCTAACTATTGAAGGTCTGAAGGAGACTGTTAACAAGTTAGGCTTTATACCTCTTTGAGAATATTGGGCTCTAAATAATTATATGAACGATAAAATTCACCACTTAATTGGTCAAGCCCTAGAGCTACTTCAAAGCGGCTCTCCAGTTGAGGCTGAAAAAGTACTACTTAAAATCCTAACTCTTGATACCAATAATTTACCGGCTCTAGAAATTTTAGGTGTAATCAAAGGCTCCAAAGGAGAGCATTCCGAGTCTGCAAAATATTTAGCAAAAGCAGTAAAGATCAATCCAAACAATCCTTCACTACATTACAACTTGGCAAAAGCCCTTTCCGAGTGTGGTCGAGATGCTGAAGCAATCCCCCATCATGAACAAGTCCTCAGGACGGCCTCTAACAATCCGGATGCCTGGTTAAATTATGGCAAAAGTTTGGTGGCGCTAAAGCATAACCATGCGGCACTAGACGCCTTTAATAGAGCGCTATCAATACAGCCTAATTATTTCGAGGCATTACTAAATCAAGGCGCAATACTAAACGAATTGAAGAAAAATGAAGCTGCCCTTGCGGCCGCAGATAAGGCAATTTCTTTAAGGCCTGACTTTGCTCAGGCCTGGTTAAACAAAGGGGCCTGCCTCAAGACCCTAAATCAATTGGACGCAGCAATTGCATGTTATGACAAAGCAATTTCACTCCAACCAAATCTTCCTGAAGCCTGGTCCAATAAGGCAACAGCTCTTAAAGATTTAAAACGCTATCAAGAGGCTATTGCCCACTATTTAAAGGCGCTAGATATTAATCCTAGCATGCCATATTTGCGCGGTGAAATCCTTCATCTCCAAATGAAAATTGGTGACTGGACAAACTTTGATGTGAGCATCAAAAAGATTACTGAAGAAATAATTGATGGCAAAAAAGTTATCATGCCTTTTGCCGCTTTAGCTCTTTTTAATTCGGAGGAAATGAACTGCAAGGTAGCCCATATCGCCGCAGACACTACTAGCAATAGTCAAATACTGAATACATCACCGATATCAAGCTATCAAAACAAGAAAATAAAGTTAGCCTATTATTCTGCAGACTTTAGGGGACATCCCACATCATATTTAATGTCTCGGCTTTTCAAATTACATAATCGTGATCAATTCGAAATATATGCATTTTCCCTTCTTAATGGCGGTGAAAATGATGTCATGAGAAAAGAGCTCATGCAGTATTTTGATCATTTTATTGATGTAGAAAATTTGAGCGATCAAGAAGTTGCCACTCTTTCTCGTGAGCATAAAATTGATATTGCCATAGATCTTGGCGGCCAAACGATGGATGCAAGAACCTCTATATTCGCATTGCGTGCTGCCCCCATTCAAATTAACTATCTCGGCTACCCTGGCACGATGGCAGCCCAACATCATGATTACATCATTGCTGATGAAATTACTATACCCCCAGTAAATCAATCGTGTTTTACGGAAAAGATTATTTATTTACCTGATAGCTATCAAGTCAATAATGATCAAAAAGAAATATCATCGCGCATTTTTAGCAAAGATGAGCTTGGACTTCCTAGTGATAAATTTATTTTTTGCTGCTTCAACAATAATTTCAAAATTACTCCAGAAATCTTTAGTGTTTGGATGAATATTTTAAAAAGCGTAGAAGATAGTGTCCTTTGGTTATTTGAGGACAATGATTTCATCAAAAATAATCTGATCAAGGAAGCTGAGGCAAGGGGTGTACCTGGTGACCGCCTAGTATTTGCAAAACGGATCGACCAACTGGATCACTTAGCTCGGCACAGGGTGGCCGACCTATTTCTTGATACCCTTCCTTACAATGCCCACACAACTGCTAGTGATGCTTTATGGTGTGGACTACCAGTCGTCACCATTGTGGGAGAGAGCTTCCCTGGAAGAGTTGCTGCAAGCCTTTTAAATGCTGTTGGCCTACCGGAGCTTATTACGCATTCGCTGGAAGAATACGAATCGTTGGCGATAAAGTTAGCAACCAATTCAGTGGAGCTTAAAGCGTTAAAGGCTAAGCTAGAAGCGAACCGATTAAAAATGCCTTTGTTTGATACTGCCCTATTTTGTCACCATCTAGAATCTGCGTATAGCAAAGTATATGATCTCCATCTAAATGGCTCACCGCCAGAACATATCTTTGTAGATGCCAGCAAGTAGGTCCTTACAAAAAAGGAGAGCGCTTCTTTAACTGGCGAACCTTAGTTATTGGGAAATTAATCCCGTACAATTTTTTGATCACCATAAATTAGAAAAAGATCGTTCATTTCACCCGATGGATTATTTACTTGCAGAAATTCATAGAGGTCTAATAAATTTGGTTTTCGCCTAAAATTAACTAATGACGCTTTTAATAACTGCCTCATACCCCTTGACTTGCAGTTAATTAGGTAATTATTTAAAACCCTAATATCTGATGTTCTATATATGATTTCATCTGCATGGGGAATTAATGAGTTTTCTTGAAATAAAAAGGGGAAATTCATGGAGCCATGAAATCCAAAAATGTCTGGCGTTATAAGGCCGGTTTCGATTGAAAACTTGCTGCCAACTTCAGGTGGAGCAAAATTTATTCCAATGCTTTCTAACGCCACTCTATTATCTACACAAATAAGCCAGTCCTCTGACTGAACAGCGGTGTTCGAAATGTCTACAGCAACTCCAAGATTATCAATTGCCTTAAGAAGCTTATTTGATCTGAGACTAAATCCACCATTTCCAACTAATCCGCCCGCATCCTCTAGGGGGGCTCCCACATAATCATAATTACAAAAACTATCATCCCAGTTATCGGGAAATACAGGAAAACCATCCCACTGAAATACAAAAAAATAATCTTCTTTGATTTTTCCTATTAATTTTTTAAATATTGTTGCGCTATATTCATTCATCGACTGAATGGGCTGTATTTTTACAAATTCCACCTTACTATCATCTATAGTCGAAAATGGCGAATCTGAAAAAGTATATATTTTCTTTAGCCATGAAAGTCTCAACATCATATTAATGGCAATCTCTGCCATATTTTTATGTTCATAAGTATCAATAATGACAGCTGAAATATTTTTCATGATTTATTTATACAATCAAAAAATAAATATGAAGTATTGCTTGTAACTATATTAGTCTTCTAAGACTGCAAGGAAGCAAAGCAGGGTAGCTTAAATACGCCATCAAACTCTTCTGGCTTGAAAAGTTTACTGGCTGCGGAAAATAAATTTTCAAAATGCTCCTCATTCCAAGTGTTCTCACCTGTAATTCGATAGCAATATAACTGCGGGCATTCAATTACAGCCACTGGAAAATGCTCGGTAATCCATTGCGTAATAGTCGTATCCTCACCCTTTTTTAGCGCAGGATAAACAGGCATCACTGACCTCCTGGCTAGCAAGCTTCCCTCCCAAACTCTGGATGGAGAGATGCACATTAAATTTCTTTGCATCCACCATACAACCCAACTATTTAAAAAAACCGCATCAACTGAAGCGCTAATTAATACACCCAAAGAAACGCTTATTCGCTCAGGCGCATATAAATCATCGTCATCCCATTGACATACAAAGTCTCCGCTTGCCTGTGAAACAGATATATTACGAAGCTCCCCTAAGGAAAATCCAGGCGGCACTTCAATATATTTCACTTGCTCATCTGAGGCGACCATTTTTCTTAGCTGTTCAGAACTACTATCGCAAACAATAATTAACTCTTTATTTAACCAAGTCTGCAATCTAAATGAATGGTAAGAAGTTTTAGCAAGATCAACATTACCTCTGGTTACCATTAAGCAGGACACCTTAGGTATGCCAGGCGAATCTTTCACAAGCTCGAATGAATCAGCGGCAGAAGTAACTCCAGCTGGAAATCTTTGGTAGGAAGCTTTTATCATGTGGACATTATGCGGGGATAATTTTCTTTATTTAAAAGAATTCTATTTACCTTATCCTTAAATTCTAACAATTTAAGCGGCTACAGTAGCCCAAAAACAAAAAAGCTCGCTAATGATGAAATAGCGAGCTTTGGTATTATGGTGCCCCTTGTCCGACTCGAACAGACCACCTACTGATTACAAATCAGTTGCTCTACCAGATGAGCTAAAGGGGCAACGGAATATATTTTATCCTATTTCACAATCTTCAAGGATGGTCTTACAGTTTTGGGCTTTTCAGGGGTGCTATCCGCTGAGCCTGCAATATGGAGATCACGGGCCTGAGCTGGGTCAAATGGGAAAGACATCCCCTGTCCATTCTCTCTAGCGTAGATAGCCAAGACATTGCTAACGGGAACCATAATCTTTCTTGGAACGCCCCCAAACCTTGCCTGAAAGCTAATCCAGTCATTTTCTAACTGAAGCTGATGGCACGCCTCCAAAGAGAGGTTAAGAACGATTTCATCATTCTTCACAAACTCCATAGGCACCTCCACCCTAGCATCGACAAAAACAGCGATGAAGGGCGTAAAACCAAAATCCGTGCACCACTGATGCAGGGCACGGATTAGATAGGGCTTGTTACTTGGAATGTCAGACATGCCGACGAGCAATGTACCGCTAGAAATACTTAGCGGCGCATTACCTTCTCAGAGGGAGTTAAGGCCTCAATATATGCAGGTCGACTAAATATACGCTCAGCGTATTTCAGCAAAGCCGCTGCATTGCGAGACAGATCAATACCATAGTGCTCAAGACGCCATAACAATGGCGCAATCGCAACATCCAGCATCGAAAACTCATCACCCAACATATATTTATTTTTAACAAAAATTGGCGCCAACTGAGTCAACCGATCACGAATCGCTAAACGCGCTTTTTCGTGAACCTTTTCAGCAGCTTTACCTTTTTCATTCTCTAAAGCAGCTACGTGCACAAATAACTCTTTCTCAAAATTGAAGAGGAAGAGGCGTGCGCGTGCGCGTGCCACTGGATCAGGCGGCATTAATTGTGGGTGAGGGAAACGCTCATCAATATATTCATTGATGATGTTGGACTCATACAAAATTAAATCGCGCTCAACCAAAATAGGGACTTGGCCATATGGGTTCATCACCGAGATGTCTTCAGGCTTATTAAACAAGTCGACATCGCGGATTTCAAAATCCATGCCTTTTTCAAAAAGCACCAAGCGGCAGCGTTGCGAGAATGGGCAGTTAGTACCCGAGTACAACACCATCATAAATTTATTTCCTTAAATTTCTACTTCAATACAACAAACGCAGAACAGCGTTAAATCTTTTCACCAATGGGCCCCAGCGTCAGAACCCATCAAATTCAATTAGTGAACATCTTTCCAGTAAGCTTTATTCAAACGCCAAGCTAAAAGGGTGAAGATAGCCAAGAACAAGAGCACTACCACGCCAAGACGCTTACGCTCCAACTGAACTGGTTCAGCCATCCATGACATGAAAGCAACCAAGTCAGCGATATTGTCATCGTATTCTTGGGGCTTCATTGTGCCTGGGGTCAACTGCTCAAAGCCCACAAATACTTTTTCCATTCTGCCTGCATCATGAGGATCTTTATGTTCCTCAAACTTAGCAGCACGCTCGCCCTGTAACTGCCAGAGTACATGGGGCATACCAACGTTTGGGTACACCAAGTTATTCCAACCAGTTTGCGTAGTGTCATCTTTGTAGAAAGTACGGAAGTAGGTATAGAGCCAATCAGTTCCACGGGCACGAGCCTCTACAGAGAGATCTGGTGGAGTCTTGCCGAACCAGGCCTTACCTTCTTTTGGAGTCATGGAGATTGTCATCAAATCACCTACTTTGGCATCAGTCAAAATGAGGTTGTCTTTGATTTGCTGATCGGTCAAGCCAATATCGCGCAAGCGGTTGTAACGCATGCTGGCAGCTGCGTGGCAGTTCAAGCAATAGTTCACAAAAATCTTTGCACCATTTTGCAAAGATGCATTATTACTGACGCGATTAGGGGCTGTATCCAATGGGAAGCCGCCTTCATTTGCATTGGCGCTTACACCAAAGCCCAGGGCCGCAACCAATACTGTTGCTTGGCAGATGCCCATCAAAGTTTGCAGAATTCGTTTCATGCTAATTCCTAATTTCTCTTTGCCAATATCTCAGGCGTGAATTAATGGGACTTAAAAGTAACGCGTGTTGGGACTGGCTTGAATGTACCAAGCGTGCTCCAGAACGGCATTGCCAAGAAGAAGCCCAGATAATAAATAGTACATACCTGAGAAATCTTTTCGAACACCGGTGATGGTGGCTCAATACCCAAGTAACCCAAGATCACGAAACTCACCACAAATACGCCATAAATATATTTATGGAATTGTGGGCGATAGCGAATGGATTTCACTGGTGACTTATCAAGCCAAGGCAAGAAGAACATGATCACAACAGAACCGCCCATGATCACAACACCCCAGAACTTAGCATCAAATAAGTAGAAACCGCCCGCCAACACCAGAGCGATTGCAGCACAGGCGCCCTTCACCTTCATGTCTTTAGTCTTCAGGGCAAACATTCCAAGAATGACTGCTAAGAAGATCCATAGAGGCAATAAGAAGTTTGTTGTAGTTGCACGCAACATTGAGTAGAACGGTGTGAAATACCAAACTGGCGCAATGTGTGTCGGCGTTACAAACGGATTAGCCGGAATAAAGTTATTTGCTTCGAGGAAGTAACCACCCATCTCTGGAGCAAAGAACACGATGCAAGCAAAGATCATCAAAAACCCACCCAAATACATCACATCATGGACTGAGTAAAAAGGGTGAAATGGAATGCCATCAACTGGATGACCATTGGCATCTAAGTTCTCTTTAATTTCAACGCCATCAGGATTGTTTGAACCAACTTCATGGAGAGCCAAAATATGAGCCGCTACCAAACCAATCAATACCAATGGAATAGCAATTACGTGGAATGCAAAGAAGCGGTTGAGAGTTGCATCACCCACAACATAGTCGCCACGCAACCACAAAGATAAGTCTGGCCCAATGAAAGGAATTGCAGAGAACAAGTTCACAATCACTTGAGCGCCCCAGTAGGACATCTGACCCCATGGGAGCAAGTAACCAAAGAATGCCTCGCCCATTAAGCACAAGAAAATTGCGCAACCGAAAATCCAAATCAATTCACGTGGCTTGCGATAGGAGCCATAGATCAAACCACGGAACATATGCAAATACACCACCACAAAGAATAAAGAAGCGCCCGTGGAATGCATGTAGCGAATCATCCAACCCCATGGAACTTCGCGCATGATGTATTCAACTGACTCAAAAGCCTTTGCAGCATCAGGCTTGTAGTTCATGGTTAAGAAAATACCGGTAAGTATCTGGTTTACCAACACTACGATAGCCAATGCGCCAAAAATATAAAAGAAATTTAAATTTTTCGGCGCGTAATACTCACTCATATGCCGCTTAAATGCTTCAGTTACCGGGAGACGTGAGTCAACCCAAGCCATTAGCTTTTGGGCGGCGGATGCGTCTGCTGGGACTTCTTTTTCGTGGAATGCCATTTATCTCTCCTTAGGCCTTCTTATCATCGCCGACCAGAATCTTGGTGTCGCTCAAATACATATGTGGCGGCACTTCAAGGTTATCTGGGGCTGGTTTGTTCTTAAATACACGGCCTGCCATGTCAAATGTAGAGCCATGACATGGGCAAAGGAAGCCGCCTGGCCAAGTATTCGGCAGGGAAGGTTGGGCACCGGATTCAAATTTAGGCGTTGGAGAGCAACCTAAATGGGTGCAGATACCAACTACTACAAGGTACTCAGGTTTAATAGAGCGCCACTGATTCTGGGCGTATGGGGGTGTAAATTGAGCTGGGTCACGCAATGAATTCGGGTCAGCCAATTCGCTATCAATCTTGGATAACTCAGCAACCTGATCAGGGGTACGACGAACCACCCAAACAGGCTTACCACGCCACTCCACCATTCTCATCTCATCTGGCTGCATACCAGAGATATCTATTTCAACAGCAGCTCCAGCGGCTTTTGCACGCTCAGAAGGCTCAAAACTGTCTACAAAAGGGTAAAGGGCTGCGGCGGCGCCTACGCCACCAACCGCCGATGTGGCGATCAACCAATTACGGCGATCCTTGTCCATAGAGGGCTTGTCACTCATTTACAAAATTCCTAAAAAGGGTATTTATGGGTGGAAATTGCTTAAAGGTAGGATTTTAAAGTAAAAAGTAGGGTAAGGCAGAAAGTTATGAGGTTAATCTTGGGTTAATCTCAATCTAAATTCAAAGGAGGGCATTTATGAGCGTTTTAAAGGAGTTTCGAGACTTTGCAGTAAAGGGCAATGTCATTGATTTGGCGGTCGGTGTCATTATTGGTGGCGCTTTCGGGAAAATCGTCGATTCCCTGGTAAATGACATCGTCATGCCTGTTATTTCCACCCTTTTAGGGGGTCATATCGACTTTACCAACCTGTTTATTGTTCTTGGCCACGTTCCAGATGGCATACCAAGAACCTTTGATGCCCTGAAAAAGGCCGGTGTACCCATCTTTGCCTACGGCAACTTCATCACCATTTCGATCAACTTTATCCTTTTGGCGTTCGTTATCTTCCAAATGGTTAAGGTGGTCAATAAAGTTCGCTTGATGGATGCTCCTCCTCCACCTCCCGTTCCGGAAGATGTCGTTTTGCTGCGCGAGATTCGCGACAGTCTAAAAAAATAATTTACGCACTCCTAATTAATGTTGAATCGACTCTGGTTACTATTTGCGCAATCGGTAACCATTTTGTTGGCTGCATTATTTATTGTTGCTACGCTCAAACCTAGCTGGATATCGGGCGCGCAAATGGGCTCAATGGTGGAGAGTGTCACCCTCAGAGAGGGTGCTTACGATCATTCTGCAATTAGTCCTGGCTCGTATCACGAGGCTGTCAAAAAATCGATGCCCGCTGTCGTCAACATTTTTACGAGCAAGGCAAATACAAAACCTAAGGCCCGCAAAGATAGTGGTAACAAATCGGCAGATCCCTTATTTAAATTCTTTTTTGGAGATCAACCTCCAGACTCAGAACCAAGCTCCAGCCTAGGCTCTGGGGTGATCGTCAGTCCGGAGGGAATTATTCTCACCAACTATCATGTCATTAGTGATGCAGATGAAATTGATGTAGCGCTATCTGATGGCAGAAAAGTAAAGGCCAAAATAATTGGCGGTGATCCAGAAACAGATATTGCCGTTTTAAAAATTGATGTAAAGCAATTGCCTACGCCCATCACCTTAGGAAAAATTGAATCGGTTCACGTTGGGGATGTAGTGCTTGCCATTGGAAACCCCTTTGGAGTTGGTCAAACAGTCACCTCTGGAATTATTTCTGCTCTAGGTCGTGATCATGTAGGCATCAATACTTTTGAAAACTTTATCCAAACTGACGCCGCAATTAATCCTGGAAATTCTGGTGGCGCATTAGTAGATACTCGAGGCTATTTAATTGGAATTAACACCGCCATTTATTCCAATAATGGAGGCTCCATGGGAATTGGTTTTGCCATCCCCATTAATCTAGCAAGACAGGTAATGGAATCGATTCTCAACAATGGCAGCGTCACACGCGGCTGGATCGGGGTTGAGCCTCAAAACCTATCTAAGGAGCTCTCAGAGTCACTTGGACTACCTCAAAATACCGTGGGCGTTCTATTGTCAGGCGTGCTAGAGGGTGGGCCTGCAGCCAGGGGCGGCATCAAGCCTGGAGACGTTCTAGTAGCGGTCAACGGCAATAGCACCAAAGATGTCAGACAGCTATTGAATCAAATTGCCCAAATTGGTCCAGGTAATGAAGCGATCCTGAAAATCTTACGCAAAGATAAAGAATTAGAGCTTAAGGTTCAAACTGGCAAAAGACCCAAACCCAAAACTATCAACTGATAGCAGAGGTAGCGCCTAGGGACTTACCCAGGAAGTATTTTGGATAAGAAATCTTTAGCTCTAGGTGAACGTGCATCTGGGTTGCCAAAGAATTCATCCCTACTGCAATCCTCAATAATTCGGCCTTGATCCATAAAGATCACCCGATGACTAACTTTGCGCGCAAAACCCATTTCATGAGTCACGCAGCACATCGTCATCCCTTCATTGGCAAGCTTGACCATGACATCTAAAACTTCACCAACCATTTCAGGGTCAAGCGCAGAGGTAGGCTCATCGAACAACATCACAATCGGATCCATACTCAATGCGCGTGCAATAGCTACGCGTTGTTGCTGGCCGCCGGAGAGTTGACCTGGAAATTTATCTTTTTGAGCAGTCAAGCCAACACGCTCTAAATATTTTAGCCCGTGAGTTTTGGCCTCGTCAGCCGAGCGTCCCAACACCTTGATTTGCGCAAGTGTCAGATTTTCAGTAATGCTTAAGTGCGGAAAAAGCTCAAAGTGCTGAAATACCATTCCCACATGAGAGCGCAACTTAGGTAAGTTAGTTTTGGGATCACGCAGACTAATTCCATTAACCGAAATTTCACCTGACTGAATTGGTTCTAAGGCATTAATCGTTTTGATAAGAGTAGATTTTCCAGAACCTGAAGGTCCACAAATCACTACCACCTCCCCCTTTTTGATTGACGTCGTGCAGTCAGTCAAAACCTGAAAGGAGCCATACCATTTAGAAACGTTTTGAAGTTCAATCATGATGGTCTATGTAGTGTGTAGCGATCAAAAAAATAATTAGCGAATAATGGCAACTTTTGCCTGAATAGCGCGCACAGCTTTCGACAGTGAAAAGCAGATAACGAAATACGTGGCTGCAGCCAAGATATAAGTCTCAATTGGGCGGCCATAATTTTTTCCAGCAATCTCAAAACCTTTTAAGAGATCGTAGGCTCCTATCGCATAGACCAAAGAAGTGTCTTGGAACAAGATAATGGTCTGGGTCATGAAAACAGGAATCATATTTCTGAATGCTTGTGGCAAAACGACTAGGCGCATATTTTGTCCATAGGTCATTCCTAAAGCTTCGCCTGCATAAATCTGACCTTTTGGAACAGACTGAATGCCCGCTCTCACGATCTCCGAAAAGAAGGCAGCCTCAAATGCAATGAAAGTAATCGTGGCCGATAGATCAGCCCCAATAGGCCTGCCAATCAAGATTGGTATGAGCAAGAAGAACCAAAGAATCACCATTACCAATGGAATGGATCGCATGGTATTGATATAAAACGTTGCGGGATAAACTAAAGCAGGTTTGCCCGAAAGCCGCATCAAAGCTAAAAAGGTACCCACCACAATGCCGCCAATGGTCGCAATGACAGTGAGCTGTACGCTAAATAACAACCCCTTCACAATATAATTTGTGAAGAGTTCCCAGTTATAGAAACTTAAGTCTAAGCTCAACATATCATTGCCTTTTAGTGAGCCAGACTTGCATCATTCGATGCGGCGATGAAACCTGGAATACGGCTTCTTTTCTCGATCAATGCCATTACTCGATTGACGGAGAATGCTGACAATGCATAAAGCGCAGTAACTGCCAAATAAATCTCAACGCCATGAGAGGTTTCTTCTTGGGCCTGCATTGCGAATAAAGTCAGCTCTGGCACAGAGACAGCAAAGGCTACTGAAGAATTTTTAATCACATTCATACTCTCAGAAGTCAGAGGAGGAATGACGATACGCAATGCCATTGGCAATATGACATAACGATAAGTCTGTGGAGTAGTTAACCCCAAGGCAGTTGCAGCAGCTCTTTGGCCACTAGGTAAAGACTGAATGCCAGCCCGCACCTGCTCTGCTATACGAGCGGAGGTAAAAAAGCCTAAAGCAATGCTCACCAACCAATAGGAGGGCAGCGCCTTTAATGGCAGAATAAAAGCGGGGATAACGTGGTACCAAAGAAATACCTGAACTAAAACGGGAATATTTCTAAATAACTCGACCCAAGTTGTCGAGAACCTTACTAATATCCTGCTTAGTCTGCCGTTGTCTGGCAGGGTTCTGAGAGTGCCCATAACGGCGCCCAAAATTAAGGCAATCGCAAGCCCTAGACCCGCTACCGCCAAGGTCCAGCCCCAAGCCTTTATCAACCAGTCTAGATAACTAGGATCTGCGTTTTGGCCGAGCCCAAAAATAGAGGAGAAGCAGTGTTCAACTACTTCTCCATCTAAGGTGCTTTTACAAAAAACACCTAAATCTAATGCCATATTAGGAACTTATTTATTGAATTACTTCTTGTTGTAATCTTCAGCAGGTTTGTCATTCAAATTAGCCCAAGCATTTTTAGTTGCTGGAGATAACTCAAGACCCACTACGATATTTTTTGGTGGAATTGGTGACAAGAACCATTTGTTCCAGAGTCCAGGCATTTTGCCATTCGCAACAATCTTCGCAATAGCAGCATTCACAGCAGCTCTGAACTCAGGATCGTTTTTAGGAACCATGATGGCAATTGGCTCAGTAGCAAGTACTTCGCCAACAATTTTAAAATCTTTTGGATTCTTGGAGTTCGCAATATTTCCAGCTAAAATAGAGCCATCCATCACAAAGGCATCAGCACGACCAGATTCAAGCAATAGGAAACTATCAGCATGGTCTTTTCCGAATACTTCGTCAAAATTCACACCATTGGCTTTTTCGTGCTTACGCAAGAGTTGTACAGAAGTTGTACCAGTAGTTGTAGCAACCTTCTTACCAGCCAACTGAGAAATAGAAGTAATTCCTGAGTTTGCTCTCACCGCAATGCGCACCTCCTCTACATATAAAGTGTTTGCAAAGCCAACATCTTTGGCACGGGCAGTATTGTTTGTTGTTGTACCGCACTCGATATCAACAGTGCCGTTTTGCACCAAAGGAACGCGATTTTGTGAAGTCACTGGCTGATAGTTAATACGAAGGGTGCTCATGCCCAACTTATCCTTAATATCACCCAAAATCATGCGGCATATTTCAACATGGTAACCATCAAAACGGCTGTCACCAGTGGTATAGGACATTGGTATTGAAGACTCGCGCACGCCCATCGATACTGCGCCAGTGGATTTAATCTTATCCATCGTTGCGCTCGCAGCCTGAGATGAGACAGGAGCCAGCAAACCAGCGACTAGAGCGCTGACTGCAAAAATCATTGGGAATTTATTGTTTTTCATTGAAGGTCTCACTATTAGTTGATTTTTAGTTGAAAAGTTACTATCTATAGATATCCTATTTTTAACAGACTTTATATCAAATGGCGTTTATTAAATCCCATCAAGAGTGCAAAAACTAGGGTTTCTACTAACTTCAAATTTTCTTAGCCCCTTTAGATTGCCAGTTATTTAATAAGTAGTGGCTAAGAACTCTTAAAGATAAAGATTCTCTGGGGGCAAACCCCTTTGATGACGCTGATGAATTTTTAGATAAGCATCTTCAAGTCCATGAGTAAAGAGTTCAGTATCAAATAGTGGGGCATTCGATCTATTGAGCGCTAGTTTTTCTTTAATTTGCTGAAGCCTTGCGGGGTTCGTTGCTAATTCAACCGCCAAATCTTCATATTCTCCTGAACTGCGGGTAATGAGCTCAGGTAAACCTATAGCCGTTAAAAGACTTCCAGCAACTCGACCAGCCAACGTTTCACCCAACTGAGTTAGCACCGGCAAACCAGCCCATAGTGCGTCACTAGCAGTAGTGTGCGCATTACAGGGCAGCGTATCTAAAAATAAATCCGCCAATTGATGTCGCGCTAAATGCTCTGGAAGATCCATACGTTTTGCAAAAATTAATCTTTCTTTTGTAATACCCCTACTTTCGGCCTGCAAAATGAGATTTTTCTTGGCTAACAAATTGTCCTCAAGCAACCATAAAACGCTGTCGGTCACTTTTGACAAAATACGCGCCCAAAGGTCAAGAGTCGTTGGCAAAATTTTAAAGTTGTTATTGAAGCAACAAAAAACCAATTTATTGTCAGGTAGATTTAAGTCAGATCGTGAGAATTTCTTGTTCGAGATTTCCCGCCTTGAATCATTCACCTGATAACAATTTTTCAAGTAAATAATTTTTTCCGAAAAATACTGTTGGTTGCGCTCCGGAATTAACACCGTGTCAGCAATGATGTAATCTATAAACTCAGCTCCCATAGTTCCTGGGTAACCTAAATAATTAACTTGTAGTGGTGCAGCGCCTAGCGCAAAAATTTCAGGCCTTGAGTTAGTGGTATAGCCCTTTAGATCAATTGCGATATCTATTTCCATTTGACGAGATAAAGCGACAACCTCTTGATCTGGCATATTGCTGACATCAATGAATTGATCGAAATGCTTTTGAAGCCTTACCTGCATTGCGTCCTGCGTCTTGGGGCTAAAAGAAAATGCAACAACTTCAAACCGCTGGCGATCATGTAATTCAAAGAGCTCAGCCATTAAGTAAGCAGTGGCATGGTTAAAAAAATCGTTAGAGTAGTAGGCAATCCGAATCCTCTGATTAGAGCTCTTCAATTGAAATTGAGGTCTAACAAAACTTTTGAACTGATCTTTTGCATACAGTCTTGCGACCTCATAATTAATAGCCTCTGATGATGATGCAACAACCACTGGAAACGGTGATGAGACTAATTGATTATCTGTAATAGATTTCTCTAGTCGATCGATTTCAGAAGCAATATTATTCCAGTCACATATTTTCATTTTTGCATGCAGCATTTCTCCAGCCACATAATGAATATTGGGGTCTATCTTTAGTGCTTCTTCATAGGCAACAATTGCTTGTGAATATTGTTTTTGATCATGAAGAAATGCCGCTTGATTTGCCCATGCCTGAGCATCACCTGGACTCAACCTAGTGGCTTGCTCGTATGCAGCTAGCGCCTCGCTAAATCTCTTAAGCGCATATAATGTAATGCCCTTATTGGACCAAGTAGTAGCATCATTGGGGCTCAAATTGAGTGTTCTTTCATATGCGAGAAGCGCCGCCTCATAGCGTTTTAGTCGCGCCAGATCAACCCCTAGGTTGCACCAAGCTTCAGCATAAGCGGGGTTGATTTCTACAGCATGCTGGTAGTGAACTAGAGCAAGGTCTAGTTGATCAAGCTCATCATATAGCCTGGCGATGTTGTAGTGCAACTCACAAGAATCTTTTCTGAAATGAAGTGCTTTTGTATAGTTTTCAAGTGCTGATTGCTTATCACCTATTTGTGCCTGAGCAGTCGCCAAATCGTGCAGTGCCTCAAAGAAATCGCCCGCATTTTTTAACGCTCTACCCAGATAGAGAATTGCTTGCTGAAATTGGCCTTTCTCAAGGCATGAAGAGCCTAAGTAGTAAAGCGCCTTTGATGAGCAATCCGATTGCTTGCTGGCCCTTAAAAGTAGGTCATGAAAGCCCTTCAAATCCCCAGTATTTGCAGCAACATATGCCAGGAGTTCATTTGCACCAGCATGGTCTGGGTTGTGCGCAAGAATGGCCACTAGAGCCAACTTACAGGCCGAATAGTCTTTCCCCTGAAAGTGCTTTTCGGCTAACTTTAAGAGAGTTTCAGGACTATCGTTTTGCATATTAGTAAGATTTAAAGCGCATTTTATTAAAACACTTGATTCTAGGGTCTGATGAAATCATGTTTCGATTCAGAATAACTGAATACTGCAGCGGTCGCTACCATCAAAATTTTATGCAATTCATTTAAAATTTGATGATGAATCCTCAGCTTGCTTTTTTAATAAGTAAATCGCTCGATTACCTTCGAGAATCAAATTTAGATGCAGCTGAACCATTGCTTCTGCAAGCCTTATCAATTGATGCTAATAATCCAGATGTGCTTAGATTTTTGGGGATTATTTATGCGCAACGTAAAGATTACACTCAGGCGCTCAAATACCTAGAGGCAGCAATCAAGGTAAATCCACAAAATGGCATAGCCCATAGCAACCTTGGTAATGTTCTTTTTGAGCTCGGGCAATTTGAGAAGGCGCTCAATGCATACGACCATGCCATTAAGCTT
>CANCPL010000051.1:0-16586 GCA_947380065.1 Burkholderiaceae bacterium
TGGGCTCATCTGCCGCACGAACTACTCGGCAAAGTTTCAAACCGCATCATTAATGAAGTGCGTGGCATCAATCGTGTTGTATATGACATCAGTGGAAAGCCGCCGGCAACAATCGAGTGGGAGTAGAAATTAGATTAAAAATAATGAACTGAAAAGAAATTAAAGTTACAGCAAATTAACTATGCAATGTCATAGTTTGCACAAACCAAAACTCCTCACCCAAAAATAAGCGCTAACAACTTGATTACTTTTGATTTTATAGTGCTAGGGGGTTAATGCGACTTCCTTGCATGAAGTCGAGCCACTAAGATCACTGCGCCCATCAGAATCATTACAAATGCAGAGAGATGAGTTGCGACCATCGCATGTATAAATTCGACTAAAGATCTCCATTCATAGACTGATTTGCTCAAAAGGGACTCAAGACTAAAAACTTTGGAGAGCCTTTTCTCAAATGAAGTCAGGCCAAAGTAATTGGTGGTCAGCAGGACTCCATTAAGCAGTAGCAATAGTCCAAAGACTATTTCAACCAGGAATGAAATCCGTCTATATAGCCTTGTATTCTGATCTTTCATGTTTGCAGCAGAATCCTATCGCTTAATTGCCTCGGTATTATGGTCAAAATGGGGCAACTTGATACTTGCATCAAATGCTACCCAAAACTACTAGAGCTAGCATAAAGACCTTATGATAATCGTGATATTGCCCTAAGAGCTAATACTAATTAAAATAAGTTCTCTAAATAATAAATCTACCATTGATTTAATAACTTCTTGGTTCTTATGAACATGATAGTACTTGTCCAGTAGTTGTTAATGACACTTTTTCATTCCATATTTACCCCTGTAGTCCTCGAATGGATGGCGCGATTTTGTTTCGGCTATCCCTTTGTCATGTCATGGTATTGGATTGCAGGCTCTTTGATGTATTGGTTTATTAGAGAGCGCCATCGGCCAAAGTACACATCACCACCTGAGTTACCTGACACTCCGTTAGTTTCTGTACTGCTCCCTTGCTTTAATGAGGCAGATCAACTGTACGAAACCATGGCTGTATTAATGGATTCCAAGTATCCAAATTACGAGGTGATTGCCATTAATGATGGTTCAAGCGATCACACTGGAAAAATATTAGATCAATTAGTCAATCAATACCCAAAACTACGTGTTGCCCATCTTGTTGAAAACCAAGGTAAGTCCACTGCATTAAATGCAGGATTATTGATGGCTCGTGGAGATTTATTGGTATGCATCGATGGCGATGCCTTACTAGACCCCCATGCAATCAACTGGCTTGTTTTTCGATTCCTAACTAACGACAGAATGGGTGGCATCAGCGGTAACCCGCGTATTCGTAATCGGTCAACCCTATTGGGTAAGCTTCAGGTGGGTGAGTTTTCCTCTATTGTTGGCATGATTAAACGCACCCAGTCTTTATATGGAACCCTCTTCACCGTATCCGGGGTAGTTTGCGCCTTCAAAAAAGTAGCCGTGTTGGAAGCAGGTCTATGGGCACCAGCAGCAATGACGGATGATGTTGACCTGACGTTTAGGATTCAAGCAAAAGGATGGGAAGTAGGGTTTGAGCCGCATGCGCTTTGCTGGATTTTGATGCCTGAAACATTCAGAGGATTATGGAAGCAAAGATTGCGTTGGTCTGAGGGCGGCTCTCAAGCAGCTATTGGGGCGACTATGGCAATTCTAAAATCGCATCCATTCGCTTGGTCGCTACTCTTAATTTGGACTAACTTTTTCATCAGCACATTCTGGGCATTTTGTATTGTGATTTGGTTCACCATATTAAATGTCAACCAATTTTTTAGCGGTGATGCTTTATCAATTTATCAAAATTTTCTCCCGCACTCCTGGGGAATTATTTTAGCGAGTACCTACCTTTTTCAGTCTTTCATTGGCTTATTGCTTGATCGCCAATATGAAAGAACATCACTGAGATCAATTGGCTGGATTATCTGGTATCCATTAGTGTATTGGTGTGTTCAAACCTGTAGTTGCGTAGTTGGATTTACACAAGCTTTATTTCGCCCCAAAAATATTAAGGGCACATGGGTTAGTCCAGATAGGGGCGTCAGATGAAAGACAATTCTTTATCCAGCTGGCCACCGATTATCAATTCTGACCACATTCCTGTGTGGGTCAAAATGCGTGATATTTTTCTCACTATTGGGGCGTGGCTCATCATACTCGCGACTTTCCACAGTCTACTTTGGCTCATTTTCGATTACCTCTCCGATCCAATTTTTGAACTGAGAACTGTTGCTGAGCCCCAGTGGTCTCAAATTTGGCAGAGAGTATCCACGTTTTTTTATATCGCTCTTGGATTGGTTTTATGGATCTGCTTTCTGGCAATCTCCAGAAGGAAAATCATTAACAGCACTAAATACATCAAGACTTTTCCGCCTTCAGTAGAGATAAAAGAACTTGAAGCGGACTTAGGGGTATCTTCTACAGATATTGAGTACTGGCATAAACTGCGTTCTGTGCAAGTTTTTGTTAATGATAAGAATCGCGTTTATAAAATCATTCCGTCCCAAAAGATCTAAATTGCGATTTATCAACGCTATCTTTCCTGCTACCGCTCTACTGCTTCTATCGCTGAATTTTGCCTATGCGCAAACCCCCGCCGCACAAGCTGAATATGAGAAAGCCTTAGCACTCAACAAATCAGCTAATTACATTGCTTCTGCTCAGATCCTCAAATCCCTCATGATTGCTCACCCTGAAATTGAGCGCTATAAATCCGATTACATCGCAGTAGCAAGTAATGCCAAGCTTTGTAATGAGGTAATTAAGCTTAGTAATAAAAACTATCTGACCCATTCACCTATATACGTCCAAGAAGCCATCTTTTCTTGTTTCGCCAGTTCTGAATCTTTTGCTAAAACGCAAGAAATTGCCAAGACAATTCTAGGAAAGTCTGGCAAGAACGAGGCTATCGAATTAAAAATGGTAGTCTTGGCTAGGAATCAAAAGGATTCTGCTGCTGCCCTTTATTGGAGCGCCCGCTTCATCAAAGATTTCCCAGAAAATCAATCTGCTTGGGAGCTGCGAGCTGGAGCATTGCAAGATATTGGCGATCGTTATGCCGCTCTATTGATATATGAAGATATCAATCGCTATGACCCTAAAGATCCCGGCACCCAACGTGAAATTATCCAAGTATTACTAGACATGGGCATCCCTCATTTGGCTTTATATCTCATTGATCAACAGTCTTGGAATACTACTAAGGATCAAAAGCTACGCGCAATGCACAATTCGGGAGCGCAAGACTTGCGGTGGACTATTGCAGATTCTGCCGTCGCGCCCAATCGCTTTGTCGCTGTTGATAAAGGCATACAAGCCCTAACTGAATCTCTCGCTTATGCCAAATCAATAGGGGCCAGTCAGGATCAAATCACTTCGATTGAATATGATTTCATCGTAGCCTATAACAAACGAAATGAATGGGATAAATCCCTTGCGGTTTATGAACAGCTCATTGCAAAAGGTAAGGTAGTTCCTGACTACGCTTTAATAGCAGCTGCATCTAGCTATAGCGGTAAACAGCAACCCGTTAAGGCTGGAGAAATTCTACAAAAGCTTTACGACAAACACCCAGATGATTTAGAAATTGAGTTAGCACAGTATTTCAACCTAACGGATCAGGACAAATACTCTGCCGCTAAAGTCGTATTGGATAAATTGACTACACAACTCAAGGCTCGACCTAAATATTTACCTAAGCGGGACTTTGACTATACAAGTGCCATCATTGAATCAGTCAACTTTGAGTCCTATCAAGAAAAGTATCAAGCAGCAGATAAAAAACTGATGCCGCTACTGAGTGAAATTCCTTCGAATGCGGATTTACTTAAAGCTGCTGGCGGAATACGAGAAGCCCAAGGAATGCATGAGGCGGCTCAGGGCTATTACGCTATTGCGGCTAAGCAAGATCCGCAAGATGTCGAGGCCAAAGTAGGATATGCCAATGCCAGGATGAGCCAAGGCGATATACCCACATTTTTGAATACCGTAAATGAGCTAAAACCGGGCTATGCAGATATTAATGCCGTTAAAAATGCAGTTGAAAGGCTTGATGCATATAAAGAAGGTTACGTCACAGGCAATTTTGTTTTGGGAAATGGTCAATACTTTGGCCAAACCAACAATAATCGGACCAGCGATCTTCGCGTCTATAGCGCACCAATTGATGATAACTTTCGTGGCTTTGCCCGCTACCGTGATTTAAATAGTGGCCCTGCAATACCAGTGACCGCTCAAGGAGTGGGGGGTGGTGTTCAGTACACCGGCTTAAACCAAGAGGCGGAAGTAGAGGTTGGTAGCGCTGGATATCTTCGTGCTGAAGGTACTCAGACCCTCAATGATCATTGGGCTGTTGGCGCCTCTTATGAAAAGAATGCTTTTTACTTAATGCCGGGCTCTCTCTATGCGACTTCAGGAGGTAATGTAGGTGGAATGAATGTCAAGTGGAAAAATGGTGATGCTACAGATGCCTTACTTGGATATCGCTATTGGGCGCTCCCCAATAACAATAAACAAGAAATTTACGGCAATGTGAATCAGCGCCTCCTCACTGAATATAACTATAAAGTTGATATTTCTGGCTGGGTTGGAAACCAGCAAAATACAAATTCAAATGTCAGTTACTTCTCCCCGATTAATCAAACTGAATATTCCAGTACGCTCAATCTTCGACTCTTGCAGTGGCGTGATATTGAAACCAAAAAATATGATTTTTGGCATCGCTTCTTTGCCTCATATGGGTTTGTTACCCAATCTGGGTATATCTCCTTGCCAATGAATAACTACGGTTATGGTCAAGACTTTAATGTTGGGGATAAAAGAACGCTCAGTTGGGGTGTTGGTAAAACCAGCTTTCCATTCAATGGCGCAAAATCGAGCTATATCACCGGATACCTCAACTTTGAGTCGCGCTTCTAAATGAAAAAGATTAAATACCTTCTTTGTGCTTTTGCCTTACTAAGCAATCTTGCTTGGGGTGCTAAGGACTTCAAGGTCTTGAGCTTTCATGACATCGTTCCAGAAATGACGATTACTTCCGAGCCTGATGATGTGACTGTAGATAACCTCATTAACTACTTTTCCTGGCTAAAGGCAAATGGTTATTCGGTGATTTCGATTCAGGATGTAGTCAATGCAAATAGTGGTGGCAAACCATTGCCAGATAAAGCCATCATTCTTACTTTCGATGATGGCTATAAAAGCTTTTATACCTATGTCTTGCCACTATTAAAAGCTTTTAACTATCCTGCGACTTTAGCGATTGTTGGTTCATGGCTTGAGGTGCCCGAGAGCGGGGCTGTTAGTTATGCCGGTAAGCAGGTGCCGCGCTCAAAGTTCTTATCTTTAAAAGAATTAAATGAGATTATCAATAGCGGCTTAGTTGAAATTGCTTCCCATACCTACGATTTACATCATGGAGTCATCGGTAATGCTCAAGGTAATGACATGCCAGCCTTGACTACTTTTGAATATAACCAGAAAACCCATCAATATGAAACTGAAGAACATTATCTCAACCGAATTAAGTCAGATTTAACCAAAAATAATGCTTGGATTAAACAGCATACAGGCGCGACCCCCAGAATTATTGTGTGGCCATATGGCAGATATAACAGTGTTGGGCAGCAAATTGCCAAGAGTCTTGGCATGGATATCGCGATTACCTTGGATGACGGAGAAAACATTGAATTACAGGCAACCGATAACATCCGCCGTATCTACCTGATCAACAATCCCAAAATTGATGAGTTTGTGGCTAACTTGCGCGAATTTCCTCCTGCCCTTGAGCGCGTCATGCATGTCGATCTTGACTATGTTTACGATAAAGATCCAGTCCAACAAGAAAAGAATCTGGGCTCTTTAATAGAGCGTGTTCTAGCTTCAGGAGTGACTACCGTTTACCTTCAAGCATTTTCAGATGATGATGCGACTGGGGTAGCCAAGAGCCTCTATTTTAAGAATAGTTATATGCCAGTCAAAGCGGATCTTTTTGGAAGAGCCAGTTGGCAGCTTAAGACGCGCGCGGGGGTGAAGGTATTTGCTTGGATGCCGCTCTTAGCTTTTGACCCTGGCCCTGAAAAACTGCGTGCATTGGATGTCGTGCGATCAAGCGATGGTAGTAAAGGTATTGGTTACTTAAGGCTAAGCCCTTTCTCGGACCGATCACGCCAATTTATCAAAGGAATCTATACCGATCTGGGTCGTTATGCCAACTTTGAGGGAATTCTGATTCATGATGACGCGACCCTCTCAGACAAAGAAGATGCAAGCCTGCCTGCTCTGCAGTACTACGCTAAAAATTGGGGGTTACCACCCAATGTCGAAGCCATTACCCAAAACCCTGCCGACAACAAAAAATGGTACGAGGCAAAAACAAGAATGTTGACCCAGTTTTCTATGGAGATGAGGGATGCAGCTCAGCAATACCGCAAGCCTATTAGTCTTGCGCGCAATTATTATGCTGAAGTAGCCCTCAATCCAAACGCAGAGGAATGGTTTGCGCAATCTATTCCGAATGGTTTGCAAAACTACAACTGGGTTGCGCTGATGGCAATGCCTTATATGGAAAAAGCCAAGAATCCTAGTCAATGGCTTAATAACCTTATTGATGTCACTCAAACTTATCCCAAGGCCAAGCAAAAACTTCTATACGAATTACAGGCAAAGGATTGGCGCACAGATAAACCCATTCCCACCAATGAAATCAGTTCTTGGATGCGCAATATGAGAATTAAAGGGATTCTGAATTTTGGATACTATCCAGATGACCAGTTTACAAACAGTCCCGATATAGAAATACTGAAGCGAGAGCTTTCAGCAAAGGCAGCACTTCAGTAGCTAGGGATCGGAGTCATTATTAGGGCATATTTAGGACATATATTTTTGCAGCCAATCCCTTCTTTGACTGCCCCTGCTTAATGATATTGAATAGCAAGAAGTGTAATGTCGTCTGACTGGGGTGTTGATTGGCAATGTAGATCGATATCAGTCAGCAATTTATTAACAATTTCTTCGCTAGTCATTTGAGAGTTCGATAACAATCGACTAACTCGATTGATTGAATAAAGTTGGCCTTCAATATTTTCGGCCTCAGTGACACCATCGGTATACAGCAGAAGCGTATCCCCAGTGTTTAACGTTGTACTTCCTTCATTAAAGCTATTGACCTCATGAATCCCCAAAATCATATTTCTGGGGCCGGGTAGGGGGATGAATTCTTGATTGGCGTTTGCGGTTAATGGAGCATCATGACCAGCATTAATGTATTGCAATACACCAGTATTTACATTCAGGATTCCGATAAACATAGTGACAAACATATTGCTGTCATTATTTTGGCAGAGTGCATTATTAACGATCCGTAAGGACTCCACTAGCCCTGTAGCCTTGGTGATATTGGAGCGAAGCAGCGTCATGATTTTCATCATAAATAATGCTGCCGGTACCCCTTTGCCAGAGACGTCGCCAATTGCTAATGCAATGTGGTCTGAATCAATTGAGAAGGCATCAAAGAAGTCTCCACCCATTTCTTTTGCAGGCCTAGTAAATCCATGAGCCCGAATGCGCGTGTGTTCAGGGTAAAGATTTTCGCCTTTTGGGATCATATTCATTTGTATGGCCCCCGCGATAGTTACCTCATTTTTCAGGCTCTCGTGAATCTTCTTTTCGACCTGTCTAAGACGTTCAATCTCTTCCTCGGCTTTTTTGCTGTCAGAGGTATCGCGCACCATGCCTAAAAACATTAATTGACCGCCGATGATCATGCTGCTGGTGATTAAATCCATTGGAAATTTTTCACCATTGTTACGCACGCCAATGACTTCTCGTTTGCTGTTTTGAAAAGCGAGTGTTTCATGATTCTCAGGGATATTTTGGATTTTGTCCTGAAATTCATTGGCGTAGGATATATCCAGTAGTACTTTGAAGTGTTTGCCGATTGCCTTATTAAAGGGTCGTTGAAATATTCTCTCTGCCGCTGGATTAAATTTAACAATCACACCTTCTTTGTCAATCATGATCACACCATCCAGCATGTTATCAATGACATCGGCGGCTTGACTATGCGCCTCTTGTAATTCTTGATTTAAGGTATTCGTTCTTGCTCGAATGAATTGGGCTGTAATAGTTGCAAAAGTGGCTGTGACGATCACCGTAATTGTGTGCGACTCCCAAAGGGTCAATTGCCCCTTAAAAATAGTTTCCTTTGCTAGCTCATATAAAGCCATTAATGTCGCGACGAGCAAATAGGTTCCAACCAATTGCTTGATTGAGAAGGTGGATCTATGGGGGGATGCTTTGGGTGTCTTAGTCATTGATTTGTATACTAAATGACATAGCTTCTAAGGCGGGAATGCAAGTAGGATGTGGGCATTGTCATTAAAGTGTCATTATCTAATTAGATACTTGTAGAATTTAGATTCTCTTTATAGAGAAGCATAGCTTACATTAGTCCCTTTCACTTAATTTCACTAAATTCACACCATGCCTATAGACTTTGCCGATAAAGATAATCTCAGACTCATTATGATTGATGGTCGACTTGATAGCGCCGGGTCTGATGAGATTGCCATGAAATTTGCAGCGATGTCATCAGGGGCAAAGCCGGCAGTAGTGGTGGATCTATCTAAAGTTTCCTTCCTCTCGTCCATTGGGATTCGGTTGATTATTCAAAATGCAAAATCCCTCCAAAACAAGGGTGGGAAAATGATTTTGTTTGTCGGAGACAACGAGCAAGTAAGCACTACATTAGATTCCACGGGCATTAGTGCTTTGGTACCGATGTTTTCTGAACTTACTCAGGCTGAACAGGCCGCTGTAGCTTGATCATCTGATTCTTTTTAATGTGAAAATGGGGGCGCCCTTGTCTCAATTTGCTATCAATGCAGATCGTTCAGAAATCAGATCGGCATCCAGTTGGCTTGAAAAGACCTCCTTGCAGTATGGGGTGCCAACAAACAAAGCCTTAGTCCTAGATCAATGTTTGGATGAGATTTTGATGAACATTGTGATGCATGCTGGGTCAACTGCAACCCAAACCCCTGTAGAGCTTGAATTTGCTATTAACGGCGCTGCTGTAGGTAAGGAGGTTGCCATTACTGTGAGTGATTCTGGCAAGCCATTTAATTCAGCCATGGCATCTCCAAAAGCCATAGCAAGCACCCTGGAGGAGGCTGAACCCGGTGGATTAGGTTTGGCCATCATTAAGGGGCTTTCAAGCCGATTGGCTTATGAGTTTAGGAATGGCCGTAATTTTTTAACATTTGCCATTTTGGTTTAAATGCATCAAATTGGTGCCATCCGCACCCCATAAGACGTCAAAATTCTGTCATAGTTTTGTCATAAATTCTCAATAGACTGCAGTGTGTTCGCAGTGAGAAGATCAGTCGAAAAACCTATTTTGAGGTTTTCTAGCTTGTTCTTTAATAGAGGCGGTATGTAAAAATCTTTCTATTATTGGTGATATGAAAAAATATAAGGTTCTCTTTTTGTGTCACCACAACAGTGCTCGATCAATCATTGCCCAAGCGCTTGCGTCGACTCATTTAAGTGGCAAATTTGAAGGATTTTCAGCTGGACCGGTTCCTGCAGATTCTCTGAGCCCATATGCAGTCGAATTGATTCAAGAGCTAAATTACCAAGGCGAGTCTTTAGAGCCCAAAAGTTGGGATGTATATACATCTCCAAGCGCTCCCAAGATGGACTTTATTATTTCCTTATCTGATAGAGCAATAGGTGAGGGTGTGCCTGTGTGGCCTGGAAGTCCAGCTACTGCCCATTGGGATTTTTCTGATCCAGCGCATACTCATGGTACGAATATGGAAATTAAAAGAGCTTACGTATCATTATTGAATGGCTTGCAAGCACGAATAGATATTATGGCTGCACTCTCTTTTGAGAGATTAGATAAATATAGACTCCAAGATGAATTAAAAGCGATTCATCAAAATTTGCGGTGAAATTAATTACTAGATCTGATGCTGGTTTTCTAGACGGTTTCCTACTCCTTGCGTTTTATTTTTCTGGATAGGTCTTAAATTAATGCCGTTTGTGAAAAAAATTGCCAATTATCTCTCTGTAAATTGGAGCCAGATTGGGCTTAAGTCAAAAAAATGGAAGGCTATTGTAGTTTCCATCATTGTTGTCTTTTTGGCGACTCTTACTCTCTGCCTTACTGCGTATTTTGATTTGCCTCCGGGTTCACAGGTTTTGCATTATTTACAATCAGAATCTGAGAATCAGGCTGATTTACTCGATGTCGTTGCTATTGCGGATTTCTCTGGGCCCACTCGGATGATTGGCCAAGATCTCGCTCAGGGATTTAAAGATGCGGCAAGCGCAGGTAATATTTCAAATGATGTGCGCCTCATCATCAGGGATGACCGCGGTAATGCAAATGCAGTGGCAGCCTTGGCTGATAGCGCTGCAGCAGGGTTTAGTACGCTAGCAGTAATAGGTCCAACCCAGGCTCAGGGATATCAGGATATGACTGCCTCTTTGGAGGAAGGAATGGTCCCAGGATTGGTTCCGATTAGCCCTCCAGTCATTCATCAAAATGAAAAATGGATTTTTGCTCTACAACCAAGCCAAGAAAGACAAGGTGAGTTTGTAAGTAATCTACTTTTGAAGATCCAAAAAACGAACTCGACAGCATTTATTACTCTTGAGGGCGATACGAAAAATGGTTACGCCAACGGATTTCAAAAAGTCTTTTCTAAAATTGGAAAAAATAACTTTGCATTAAAAGCGTGGCCGAAAAATGGTGATAAAGAGGTCATCGCGCAATTGCTCAAGTCTATTTCCGCTTATGATTTCGTTGCCTTTTCGTTGCCAACAGATGAGGCTGTTCAGTTGGTAAAGGGGCTGAAGGATGAAAATTATGCAGGCCAGTTAATAGGCTTTGGCGGCGCAAGTCTTCCCACTTTCCCCGATCAATTTCGCGAGTTTCCAAAAGAACGTCTAGCTCCTGGGTTTTATACCAACGGGTTAATGAGTGTGACACCATTCCTTCCAAGCATGGCCGATGAGCGTGCGCGCGAATTTATAAATGTCTACCAAAAACGGCGCCAAGAAAATCCTTCTTGGGCATATGCCTATGGATATGATTCTGGTTATCTATTAAGCGCCTTTATTGAAAAGTTAAAGCGTGAGACTCCCGATTGGAAAAAACTTCCCCCCGAAGAGATTCGTAAAAGTTTCCAAAGCTATCTATCTTCCTTGAATGGCAGTCAAGGCAAGGAGGGGGCTTTCACTGGCCGTATGCGCTTAGATCAGAATCAAGAGCGCGATATTCCGCCAACATTAGTTTCCTTTCGGAACGGCAAGCAATTACCTTATTTAATGCAGTATGGAACCGACGCCGCACGCTTCAACTTTGCTGAGAAAGTTTCGGACAATAAAATTCAAGTTGATAACCGAGTATATGATTTGGTCCCCGTCATATTTACTGGACTCATCCCACGAGAAATCAGCTTTATTAATTTAGAAAAAAGAACGTTTACCGGGGAAGTCGATATCTGGTTCCGCGGAAGCTTGGCTATTGATGCTGACGATATTGTTTTCCCGGCCCTGTTTACTGATAATCCCTCATTTACCGTTCTGGAGTCCTCTGACAGTAAGCATGAAAAGTATCGACTTTATCGTTATCGTGGGGTCTTCAAATTTGAGGCATTAGCAAAGGATTTAGCCTTAGGTCAACTACCTTTGTCGATTGCTTATCGACACAAAACACTGGACTCTTCGCAATTGCGTTTTGTGATTGATGAGGGGAATATTGGCAGTGCAGCCTCAATCATCAAAGGCATGGAAAAGGCTGAGGTCTTAGCGCCAGAGATGGACTATCGCGCAGAAACTACCAGTCTCGCGATTGATACGGATATTGTGAATTCCTTAGGAAACCCTGCATCAGCTACCGGCGAAAGAAGTTTTTCAGAATTTAAGGCGTCTTATGGGTTGCGCAATAAGAATGCCATGCTTGGATCCTATTTGGGCAGCAAGTTGGATTGGAGAATTTCCAGCAGCATCGCCTTTTTCTTTGCCCTGATCGCCTGCATCCCTTGGCTAATGGAGTCGTATTTTAAAACTCGTAAAAAGCTAGGCCGTTTAATCACTATTGAAGCTGGGTTATTGGCTGTCTTTTTTGTCGAAATCTGTTTATTTTTTAGTCCTGCCCTAGACAAAGTAAATGCAATCTTGTTGGTTACTATTCAGAATTCATTTACTGCTTATTACTATTTTGCAATTGCCGCTACTTTGAATCTCGCTGTGGATTGGCTTATCCAAAGGCAAAAGTCAAAAAAGACAGCTCTTCAGGGTTCTTTAAGAGTGCTGCTTTCAACAATAATTTATTCAACTTTTTTTGGGTTCTATTACACGGATGTATTGAACCGTGACATTCTTCCTGTCTTGGCTGCCTCCTCAGTCATTCTTACCGTAGTTGGCCTAGCCCTGCGAGAATTAATTTTGGATGCTTTGGGTGGAATAACGATTGGACTTGAGGGTGCTATTAAGCCTGGAGATTGGGTGCACATCAACGCTAAAGATCACAACATTGACGGAATGGTCGAAGAATTGGGTTGGAGGAATGTACGAATTCACTCTAGGGATGGTTTAGTGCACTTCATTCCAAATTCAATTCTCATTCAGCAAACAGTCACCAATGCTTCCAGTGATGGTGGATTCTCAAGAGTTGAAATTCCATTTGAGGTTAGCACTTCTGCTAATTTGGAGCAGCTGATTGAGTCCATCAGATTGGCTGTCATTGATTTATTAAAGGGCAACGATTTTGTGGATCATGCTCGGACTATTCGTATCGTATGTGAAGAGATTGAAGCCGATGGCGTTCAGTTAGAGGCTCATATTTTCTATCGCGCCGATCAATCGCGAGATCATTTGTCCACATCCGTTCTAGAGTTAGTGAACCGATTACTTCGCGAGCAAAACGCTTTACCGTTTATGTCAATTGCTGTTAGGGAGCGTTCCAATTAGAGCGCAGGAAGTATATTGCTTTAGTGATTGCGCCCTCAACGATGTATACGCCGCACTACCGAGTTACTGATATAAAAATTGCGAAAATATCATTAATCTATATAAGTCATTGTTTTATGAGTATTTTTTATAAAGTAAATATCGTGCGTCAGTAGAAAGTCGAAGATTTTCCAATTGATAATGAATAGCAAAAGTAAGGTACCGCCTCTAAAATATTAATTGCCCCACAAATAAGGATATTGTGAATGAATCAAGATGCAAGAAAAGGTCAGCCTGACGACTCTGGCTTTATTGAAAAAAGTTTAGAAAAGTTGATATTTAATAGCCGCTGGATATTGGCTATCTTTTACGTATTTCTGGTCTTTGCACTCATTATTTTGGCTATCAAGTTTTTACAAGAATTTGCTCATTTTAGTTTGAGTTTTTGGAATGCATCAGAGGCAGAATTTTTAACTAGTGTATTGGCGCTTGTCGATAAAACACTCTTAGCAAACCTATTGATTTTAGTTATCTTTTCAGGTTATGAAAATTTCGTCTCTGTTATTGGTGCAGCTAAGGATAGCGATGATAGGCCGCGTTGGATGGGGGAGGTTGATTTTGCCGGTCTGAAACTCAAACTGATTGGCTCAATTGTTGCTCTCTCTGGAATTAATCTTCTTGCTGCATTTCTGGAAATTTCCACCACCAACAAAGAAAACTTAGGCTGGATGATTGGCATCCATCTTGTATTTGTTGTTACCGGTGTGTTATTCGCGTTGTCTGAGCGCGTGATGATCCATAATAAATAGAGCAATCTTGGGCCACAAATGAAATCATTTGGTACGCCTATTTGTTTTATAGGTAATTTTTTACAAAGTAACTATTGGGCGGGGATAAGGCGCTATCGGTTTTAGAGCGCCTAAATTAAAACCACTTGATCCTCTGAGTGGAGTTGCTATTTTAAAATTCTTTTCTTCTCTATAGAGCCGTCCTCATAAGTTAAGAGAACAGCATAGGGTTCTACGATCGAAGCTCCTTTGAGGGGCTTATCCCCAATAGGTATTTCTACTCGAAAACCAAATTCCTTGTCTTCCAAAACAACGACTCTACTCAGGTGATTGATTTCTTCAACAACAAACGATGAGTGCCGAGGCATTAGAAATTGTCGAAATAAGGAAAGCATAAAACATTATAATAGTAATAACTTTATTTGTTCCACTCTTTAATATTAGGGGTGTACCCCTAAACCTAAGGTGAATTATTTATTAGAAATGAGTTCATTTTGTGGAGATTGGAAGGTAAGATGGCGTCACATTCTTATCCTTAGAGGGATTATCGAAATTAAATGGTTCCGTTGGCAAAAAAATATATCGAATTTGCTAGATTCGTAGAGGACATTAAATTTAAACATGCCCTCAATTCCAAAGAATTGGATATTTTGTTGGTCATTGCCGCCTCAACACTGGATGATAAAAAGCTAAAAGTAAGACAACTATTGGACATGGAATATATTGCATCTCCCGCAACCATTCATAAGTGTATGAAAATACTTATCTCAAAAGAATTAATTTGCGTAAATAGTTGTGAAAAAGATGCACGTATTAAATACCTTTCCGCGACCAATAAAGGAATGAAATTTCTTAAAGAAATTGGTAGAAAAATGTAATTGAGACGCAATGCTGAATATTTGCATCATCTTTCAAGCCCATTTTTTTATTTGTCCCATATCATTTCCCCTGGAGAAGTCAAAGACTTAAGTGCGACCGGGTTATGCCTCGAATTAGATGACTCTTTTGAACCCACTGATTCAGTTTGTAATTAGCCTGCATTTAGTTCGCATTTAGTGATCGTGAAGCGGTCTTTTGGGTGAATATATGCCTCCCTAGTGTCATAATGAAGCCTAAATATATCGACTATGATGCCTTTGGATTGATGAATGAATGAGTTGCGCCAAACTGCCCTAGAAATACTGGCGCTGACCAATGTGCAAGTCAAAGTCAATCAGCTTTTTCAGCTTTTTGATGATTACCAAGCAGGGCGAATTACTCTCAATCTAGCTCAAGTATTTCAGTATCCTGACTTGGATATTCCAGGGCGCCCAGTAAAGCCTGAATTAGTGCTTCCTAAGTTGGTTCCCAAAAGAAGAATGGATACGCCAGAAGGTAGGGCGGGACTATTGCATTCACTTGCCCATATTGAATTTAACGCCATGAATCTTGCTTTAGATGCTATTTGGCGATTTTCTGATATGCCCAAGGAATACTACGAGGACTGGCTTCAGGTTGCTAAAGAAGAGGCCTATCACTTCAGCTTGGTCAATGAGCATTTACATTCACTTGGATTTTCTTACGGAGACTTCCCTGCGCACAATAGTCTGTGGGAGATGGTCGAGAGAACGACTGACTCAGTTATCGCTAGAATGGCGCTAGTTCCGAGAACAATGGAAGCAAGAGGCTTGGATGCGGTACCAATGATTCGCGATCGTTTCATACAAATCAAAGAGACTAGAGCCGTTGAGATTCTTGAAATTATTCTAAATGATGAAATAGGCCACGTATTGATTGGCAATCGTTGGTTTAATTTCCTTTGCACAAAAGATCATCTTTCCCCAATTGCGGCCTACCGAGAGTTAGCAGCCAAATATCGTGCGCCCGTTTTAAAGGGGCCGTTTAATATAGAGGCGCGCAAGCAAGCAGGTTTTACAACTGAAGAATTAAATCTTCTTGAGGCTTAGTAAATGAACATGAAGGTATTAAGCCTCATTCCGCCAATGACGCAGCTTAATACGCCATACCCTTCCACGGCTTATCTCACTGGATTTCTGAGGTCTCGCGGCATCGACGCCGTTCAAGAAGATCTCGCATTGGCTCTCGTACTCAGCTTTTTTACTCCTGAGGGGATGACTGAGATTCGTGCTGAAGCGCTTCATATGCTTGAGGAGAATCGTAGTGCTAGCGTCAATTTTTTCTTAGATTATTTTGACTCTTATCAGTCCACTATCTCGCCGGTGATTCGATTCTTGCAGGGTCGTGATAGCACCTTAAGTCATCGTATTAATACGCGCGATTTTTTACCTGAGGGCCCTCGCTTTGCATCGCTCGATGCATTTGAAGACGAGGATTCTACAGACTCATTGGCTTGGGCCTTTGGCGCCCTCGGCTCGCAAGATAGAGCTCGTCATTTGGCCACTTTGTATCTCAATGATTTATCTGATGTGCTGCGTGATGCGGTTGACGATCGTTTTGAGTTTGTGCGCTATGCAGAATCACTTGCAAGCAGTCAGCCTACCTTCACACCTTTAGCCCAGGCACTCAAAGCTAGCCCAACACTGATGGATTTGCATTTGCAGGTGCTTGCCAGTAAAGCGATTGAGCGCCATCAGCCTGGCTTGGTACTTTTGTCTGTGCCTTTTCCAGGGGCAATGTACGCAGCTTTACGCATAGCCCAAGTTATTAAAGACACTCATCCAGAAATCAAGATCGGATTGGGTGGTGGTTATGTCAATACAGAGCTACGAGAATTATCGGATTCTCGTATTTTTGATTATGTTGACTTCATCACGCTAGATTCTGGAGAGAG
>CANCPL010000052.1:0-16526 GCA_947380065.1 Burkholderiaceae bacterium
CTCCTTCATGGATCTGAGGCACTCCTCCCCATTCTGGGCTTGCCCTGCAATTTCAAAGAGTAACTGGTCTTGCAACATACTTTTAAGAGCCATCAGCATTGCTGGATGGTCATCTACCAACATCACGCGTTTTCTCATTACTTGTCTCCGTTTTGGTTTGGGTGTTGATGAGGGTGAAGCGAAAAGATAGCTTTAGCGATACGACTATCGTTAATTTGCAGCATCTGATGACGACTTAAAGGTGACATCATGAGGCTGCCATAAGAGTGTTCGGCAATAAGAGTGCAGGCATTTTCTAGGTCTTTTACCAATGCAATGTTGCTGGCATAAATCTGGGTGGGTGAATAGGGTGACTGCCTCAATTGGGATAGAGCATCACTTGTCAGTTCGCGCTCACGAAGCTGACCCATATCAATATGTACCCCTTCTAATTGCAAATCAGTAATCCACTGCAACTCCTCAATGCTTCCGGTGAATTTGAGGAAATGCAGTAAGACGCCTAGTCGTCGCAAACGTAACAATCCATCCTTAAAAGCATCGGCGATGTCGGACTCAGGAATTTTTTGAATCCCAATGGCTACTAGTCCAACCGGTAGTCGAGAGTTCAGAATTAATTCACATATTGCATCCACATACCCCTTTGAGACTAAGACATGTGTCGGTATTGGCAAAATGCCAGGAATAAAGCGACCAGCTCGATACCAATACGCGATCGTGTCTAAGCCTTCCATAAAAAGGCGTAATAATTGCATGTCAGAAGCAGTAAGAAGTGGTCTAAATAAAGATCCTGTCAGTTTTGTTCCCTTGCAGTTAAATATGGGTTCATGACTAATCGCTTGTCGCTTGGACCAGGATTGGTGTTCTTCAAGGGCTTGGTTACTAAGGCCAAGCCAGGGGTCGCCACAGGCGTCTCGCACTTCTTGGAAGGGTTTGTTCTTCCATGCCTTTACAAGCGTGTACAGCCGGGATTTCGGGCTCATCAGGATTCTCCAATCGGTGACTGTTCAGTCTAGGCAGGACAGATTGGAGCGGTAAGGGCTTTGGGCTGATTTATCTGTAGGAAAAGTCCTACGACCCTGTCCAAATTATAGTTAGTGGCTAAATCCTTAAAGAATTTATGGCGATCTACCCTTGAAATATCAGGAAACAGACCTATATAATCAGCACTCCCTACATGCGAGTGCTAAAAAGGCATTTTATTCGTAAATTACCATTGGCTTTCATGTGAGGAATTTATAAATCATTGATTTATATAGATTAATTAAATAGTTAACACTTACTAACATAGGAGAAGAGATGAATTTGCGTCCCTTACATGATCGCGTAATCATCAAGCGTTTGGATCAAGAATCAAAAACTGCTTCCGGAATCATCATTCCTGACGCTGCTGCAGAAAAACCTGATCAAGGTGAAGTATTGGCAGTAGGCCCAGGTAAACGTGATGACAGCGGCAAATTAAACGCACCTGACGTCAAAGTAGGCGATCGCGTGTTGTTTGGTAAATATGCAGGTCAAACAGTAAAAGTTGACAGCGAAGAACTCATCGTGATGCGTGAAGACGACATCATGGCTGTTGTACAGAAGTAATTTCGGTATTTAAGAGAGGAATTTAATCATGGCAGCAAAAGACGTTGTATTTGGAGATAGCGCTCGCACCAAGATGGTTGAAGGCGTAAACATTCTTGCTAATGCAGTTAAAACAACTTTGGGACCAAAAGGTCGCAACGTAGTGATCGAGCGTTCATTTGGTGGACCAACAATCACTAAAGACGGTGTATCCGTAGCAAAAGAAATTGAACTCAAAGATAAGCTTCAGAACATGGGCGCACAGATGGTTAAGGAAGTTGCTTCCAAAACTGCTGACATCGCTGGTGACGGTACAACTACCGCGACTGTTTTGGCTCAATCCATCGTTCGTGAAGGCATGAAGTATGTTGTTTCAGGCCACAACCCAATGGATCTGAAGCGCGGGATTGATAAGGCTGTTGCAGCCGCTATCCAAGAACTCGCAAAAATCAGCAAGCCTTGCACCACTACTAAAGAAATCGCTCAAGTAGGCTCTATCTCTGCAAACAGCGACCATAGCATTGGTCAGCGCATTGCAGAAGCAATGGAAAAAGTAGGCAAGGAAGGCGTTATTACTGTTGAAGATGGTAAGTCTTTAGAAGATGAGCTTGAAGTAGTTGAGGGTATGCAGTTTGACCGCGGTTACCTTTCTCCATACTTCATCAATCAACCAGAAAAGCAAGTTGCCGTATTGGAAAGCCCATACGTTCTCTTGTTTGACAAGAAAATTGCCAACATTCGTGATTTGCTGCCAGTACTTGAGCAAGTAGCTAAGTCTGGCCGTCCATTGTTGATCATTGCAGAAGATGTTGAAGGCGAAGCCTTGGCAACTTTGGTTGTGAATAACATTCGCGGCATCATTAAGACTTGTGCTGTTAAGGCTCCAGGTTTTGGCGATCGTCGTAAAGCCATGTTGGAAGACATCGCGATTTTGACCGGCGGTACAGTAATCGCTGAAGAAATCGGCCTCACACTCGAGAAAACTACTCTTGAGCACTTGGGTCAAGCGAAGCGCATCGAAGTAGGCAAAGAAAACACCATCATTATTGACGGTGCTGGCGATGCTAAAGCAATCGAAGCGCGTGTGAAGAACATTCGCGTTCAGATCGAAGAGGCTACTAGCGACTACGACAAAGAAAAATTGCAAGAGCGTGTAGCCAAGTTGGCTGGCGGTGTTGCTGTGATTCGTGTTGGTGCTGCTACTGAAGTAGAAATGAAAGAGAAGAAGGCTCGTGTTGACGACGCATTACATGCAACACGTGCAGCCGTTGAAGAAGGTATTGTTCCTGGCGGTGGTGTTGCTTTGATTCGTGCAATGCAAGGTATCAAGGGCTTGAAAGGCGATAACGCGGATCAAGACGCTGGTATCAGCATCGTATTGCGTGCTATGCAAGAACCATTGCGTACGATCGTTAGCAATGCCGGTGAAGATGCTGGTGTGGTTGTGAATGCCGTACAAGCAAGTACAGGCAATAACGGCTACAACGCAGCTACTGGTGAATACGGTGACCTCGTTGCACAAGGTGTTATCGACCCAACTAAGGTAACAAAAACAGCATTGGTAAATGCAGCTTCTGTTGCTGGCTTGTTGTTGACTACCGATTGCGCTATCTGCGAAGCTCCAAAAGATGAATCTGGTGCTGGTGGTATGCCTGATATGGGTGGTATGGGCGGTATGGGTGGAATGGGTGGCATGATGTAATAGCCGTTAATTTCCTCAGCTATCTAGCTGTAGAAATAAGAGCGCCTGGTTCAAAAGACCAGGCGTTTTTTATTGGCAATGACTAAGCTATTGAGACAATAAAAAACCGCCCGAAGGCGGTCATTTATTGAGTATGAAAAGCTTAACTAACTGACTTGACCATATCTTCAACGACCTTCTTCGCATCACCGAAGACCATCATGGTTTTATCCATGTAGAAGAGTTCATTGTCTAGGCCAGCATAACCAGCTGCCATAGAGCGCTTGTTCACAATAATGGTTTTGGCTTTGAATGCCTCTAAGATTGGCATGCCAAAGATTGGGCTACCTGGAGTACGTGCAGCAGGATTCACCACGTCGTTAGCGCCAAGTACTAGCACTACATCGGCTTGGCCAAAGTCACTATTGATGTCTTCCATCTCAAATACTTGATCATATGGAACTTCAGCCTCAGCTAGGAGGACATTCATATGGCCAGGCATACGACCAGCTACTGGATGAATCGCATACTTCACGGTCACACCATGATGAGTCAACTTTTCAGTCAATTCTTTTAGGGCGTGTTGAGCGCGAGCTACTGCTAAGCCATAGCCAGGAACAATGATCACAGTGTCAGCATTTTCCATGAGGAAAGCAGCATCTTCAGGTGAGCCAGTTTTGTAGTTCTTAGGGCCACCATCATCGCCGCCACCTGCAGCGGCTTCAGCGCCGAAACCACCAAGTAATACAGCCAGAATGGAGCGATTCATCGCCTTACACATGATGTAAGACAGAATCGCACCGGAAGAGCCTACGCAAGCACCAGCAATAATCAACACTGGGTTGTTTAGAGTGAAGCCAATACCGGCTGCAGCCCAACCAGAGTAGCTATTGAGCATAGACACTACCACTGGCATATCTGCACCACCAATCGGGATGATCAAGGTGACACCTAGGACTAAAGCAATCGCACACATCGCTAAGAATGCGGCGTGGCTATCGCCCATATAGTAAGCAACGCCCGCACCAACCATCGCAATAGCTAAGATCAAGTTGAGTAAGTGCTGACCAGAGAAAGTAACGGGCTTACCGCTTACTTTGCCTGATAATTTGCCGAAAGCAATCACAGAAGCAGTAAAGGTAATCGCACCAATAAATGCGCCAATAAACAACTCAATCTTTTGAGCGCCTGTATGGGCTTGTGCTGGATTAAATACAGCTGCAATCGCAATTAAAACTGCTGATAAACCTACAAAGGAGTGCATCAATGCAACCAACTCAGGCATCTTAGTCATTTGCACACGTTTAGCAGCAATGGTTCCAATAATGGCGCCACCCACAATTGCAACACCGATCAAGGAGATGACTGGTTTGAAATCAGGGATAAAGAAGGTTGTAATGACTGCTAACAACATGCCAATCATGCCGAAGGTATTACCTTGGCGTGAAGTAGTTGGTGAAGACAGGCCACGCAAAGCGAGGATGAACAACACCGATGAAATGAGATAAGAAATAGCGGTTATGTTTGACATAGTTTTGGTCTCTGTATTGGTCTTGTTCTAGGTTTATTTAGTTCCTGCCGCATCAGCTTTAGGAGCTTTTTTCTTGAACATTTCAAGCATGCGACGGGTGACCATAAAGCCACCAAAAATATTGATAGATGCGAGGAATACCGCTACTGCACCAATAATGCTAGTGAGGGTGATTTCATCGCCACCGATTACTTCGGTTTGAAGTAAGGCGCCAACAATGATGATTCCAGAAATTGCATTAGTCACCGCCATTAACGGAGTATGTAGTGCAGGGGTAACGTTCCATACAACGTGATAGCCAACAAAAATGGCTAATACGAATACGGTAATGTTTTGGACTGTAAGGATGCTTTGAAAGGCAGCGAGATCCATGTTATTTCCTTAGTATGAATTTTATGAGTTTTTGCGAACAGCTTGACCGTCGCGACACATTAAGCAGGCAGTAACGATATCGTCATCAGTTGGGATAACCAATTTCGCTTCTTTATCGACAATGAGTTTCATAAAGTCGAGTAGGTTGCGTGCATACAGTGCTGATGCATCGGCACCAACCATGCTAGCCAAGTTGGTGTAACCAACAATCTTCACGCCATTCACGTCAACTACTTTGTCTGCTTGAGTTAAAGGGCAGTTACCTGAGCCGTTATCGCCCTTACCGGCAGCTAAGTCAATCACAATTGAGCCTGGCTTCATATTGGCAACGGTATCGCTATGCAATAGAACTGGAGGTTTACGTCCAGGAATTAATGCGGTAGTAATGACAATGTCAGCTTGCTGTGCTCGCTCTGCAACCAAGGCAGCCTGGCGCTTCATCCATGCTTCAGGCATTGGACGGGCGTAGCCGCCAACACCTTTAGCGATTTCACGCTCTTCATCTGTTTCATAAGGCACATCAACAAACTTAGCGCCTAATGACTCAATTTGCTCCTTAGCGGCAGGACGTACGTCAGATGCCTCAATCACAGCGCCAAGACGCTTTGCAGTTGCAATTGCTTGTAAGCCTGCAACACCGGCACCCAAGATCAGGATACGAGCCGCTTTAACGGTTCCCGCAGCAGTCATCAGCATGGGCATAAAGCGTTGGTACTCATTTGCGGCAACTATTACCGCTTTATATCCAGCAATATTTGCCTGGGAAGATAAAACGTCCATGCTTTGTGCGCGGGTTGTGCGTGGAGCAGCCTCCAATGCAAAAGCAGTGACACCTTGTGCAGCCATTGCGGCAATGTTGTCATTATCAAATGGATCAAGCATGCCTAAAAGCACGCTGCCAGATTGAATTTGTTTGAGCTCTGCTGCTTCGGGTGCACGCACCTTCAAAACAATCTCTGCACCAAAGGCATCTGCAGCACTGCCAACAGTGGCACCAACAGCTTCATATGCGGAATCTGGCTGACTTGCCTGCACTCCAGCACCCTTTTGGATGACAACAGTGTGGCCTTGGCCTATCAGTTTTTTAACGGTTTCTGGTGTGGCAGCTACTCGAGTTTCCCCAGGTCTGGTTTCCAGTGGTACTCCTATGCGCATGGCATGTCTCCAAAAGCAAAATTTATAAAGAATCTATTCTATAGATAAACAGGGTAGGTTTTACCTATCTATTGGTCCCCGGTCTACAGGCTATGGTTTTGCCTAGAATTCTGCGAAGTCTGGTTGAGACTTCTACAATGGGGTTTATCTGTCTATCCCTTATTTTCTCATTTTTTTGATGATTGAACCCAATTCCTCGGCAATTCCGCTTACAAACCCCAGAAAAGTCGTTATTGGCATGTCTGGAGGGGTGGATTCGTCGGTTGCGGCCTGGATGCTCAAGAAGCAGGGTTTTGAGGTTATTGGCCTTTTTATGAAGAATTGGGAGGATGACGATAACGACGAGTACTGTTCTGCCCGTCAAGATTGGCTAGATGTAGTGTCGGTAGCCGACATGATTGGAATTGACGTTGAGGCAGTGAATTTCGCCGCTGAGTATCGTGAGCGCGTATTTGCTGATTTCTTGCGCGAGTACGCTGCAGGGCGTACACCTAATCCTGATGTTTTATGTAATGCCGAGATTAAATTCAAAGCTTTTTTAGATCATGCCATGAGTTTAGGTGCTGATGCTATTGCAACAGGCCACTATGCACGTGTTCGACATGAGGACGGCAAAGTTCAATTGTTAAAAGCAGTCGATGCGAGCAAGGACCAAAGTTATTTTTTACATCGCTTAACGCAGCAACAATTGGCAAACGTGATGTTTCCGCTGGGAGAAATTCCAAAGACAGAGGTCAGAAAAATTGCAGAACACATTGGTTTGCATAACGCCAAAAAGAAAGACTCCACCGGAATTTGTTTTATTGGTGAACGTCCCTTTAGAGAGTTCTTAAATCGCTATTTACCCCGCGTACCTGGCCCTATTAAAACGCCAGAGGGTAAGACGGTTGGCGAGCATATGGGCTTAGCTTTCTTTACCTTAGGTCAACGTAAAGGCATTGGTTTGGGTGGCAGCCAAGACGGCAATGGCGATGCTTGGTATGTGGCGCGTAAAGACATTCCTGATAACACCTTGTACGTAGCCCAAGGCCACGAACACCCATGGCTATTGGCTAACAAGCTGGCTGCTATGGATGCAAGTTGGGTTGCTGGTGCTTCACCAGTGCCTGGAAACTATTCTGCTAAAACGCGCTATCGTCAAGCGGACTCAGCATGCACATTGAGTACTGGCAATGAGGCCTCTAGTTTTGAATTGAGTTTTCCAGATGCGCAGTGGGCTGTTACACCTGGACAATCTGCTGTTCTCTATGACGGGGATATTTGTTTGGGCGGCGGAATTATTTCCGCATAATTTTCATTATCAATTGGTAGATACAAAAATGCCAATCAGTTTTGATTGGCATTTTTAATTAAGCCGTAGATTAATTAAGCGGCTGGTGGTTGAGTTTCTATAAAAGAAGATCGCTGCAATAATTTTTGATACAGACGATCTAGATTTGGATATTGAGTTCGCCATTTCACTTCCGGGAAACGAAACAATAAATATCCGATAGCGCAACCAACAGCGATATCTGCCAATGTGATTTGATTGCCATGACACCAGGCATTCTCGCCAAGTTGTTCGGACATTTCACGAAGTGCGGCATCAATCTTGCCCATTTGACGGTCAAACCAAGTTTGACTTTGTTGCTCTGCTGGGCGCAAAGTCCGCTCTAAACGGGCCAAAATACCGGCATCCATAATTCCATCTGCCAGCGCTTCCCAGGTCTTCACCGCAGCACGCTCACGATTTTCTGCAGGAATGAGCTTACTTACGGGGCTCAGGCCATCAGCGTATTCGGCGATGACGCGGGAGTCATAGATGGCCTCCCCATCGTCAGCAATGAGGCAAGGAACCTTCCCTAGGGGGTTGGTAACGCTTATTTTGGTGTCTGCAGCCCAGACATTCTCTAATTCGAGGTCAACATCGACCTTTTTCTCGTTAAAAACAATGCGTACTTTACGTACATAGGGGCTGGTGAGGGATCCGATTAGTTTCATGGGCACAAGTATAGCCATCCTATTTGGAGTTTGCTGCACACCGGAACGCATTAAAATCAGCTTTTATTGACATATTCAATGCAAAGGCAATATTCGTGAGTCAGCCGCTTTCAACCCTCAATGCCCTTTCACCCCTAGATGGCCGTTATGCCGGAAAACTAGATGCTTTGCGCCCCTGGCTTTCCGAAGCGGCTTTTATGCGTCAACGTGTTTTTGTCGAAATCCATTGGCTTTTGGCTTTGGCCGCTGCCGGCCTTCCTGACGTGCCAAAAATTAACGCTGCTGACGAAGCTTTTTTACTTTCGCTTCCAGAGAATTTTTCTGATGCCGATGCTCAGCGTATTAAGGAAATCGAAGCGGTAACCAACCACGACGTAAAAGCAGTTGAGTACTTCTTAAAGGAAAAAGTAGCGGGTCGCCCTGATTTACTTAAAGCAAGTGAATTCATTCATTTTGCTTGCACATCAGAAGACATTAACAATACATCCCATGGTTTGATGTTGCGCGGCGCTCGTGATGAAGTGCTTCTACCTCAACTCAGAAAAGTACTTTCAGTACTGACTGATCTTGCAATTGAGCACGCTAAAGTACCTTTGTTATCTCGCACCCATGGACAACCAGCTTCACCAAGCACTTTGGGTAAAGAGATTGCTAATATCGCTATGCGTTTAGAGCGCGCAATTGATTCCATTGCTGCGGCTCCCTTGCTTGGCAAAATGAATGGTGCAGTAGGTAATTACAACGCTCACATATCTGCTTATCCTGATTTTGATTGGGAAAATTTTTCGAAGGATGTAGTTGAGAAGCGTCTAGGTTTAATCTTCAATCCCTACACCATTCAAATAGAGCCGCACGATGGTATGGCCCAACTCTTTGATGCAATTGCGCGAGCCAATACGATTCTCTTGGATATGGATCGTGATTTCTGGGCTTATATCTCTATTGGGTATTTCAAGCAGCGCACTAAAGCAGGTGAGATTGGCTCTTCCACGATGCCGCACAAAGTAAACCCAATTGACTTTGAAAATTCTGAAGGTAACTTAGGTGTTGCTAATGCATTACTGCGCCACCTTGCTGAAAAATTGCCGATCTCTCGCTGGCAGCGTGACCTGACTGATTCAACTGTATTACGTAACCTAGGACCTGCATTTGGTCATAGCGTCTTGGCTTATGACAGCGCCTTACGTGGACTTGGTAAGTTAGAAGTGAATCTTGCGGCGATTGCTGCTGATTTAGATGCATGCTGGGAAGTGTTGGCTGAGCCAGTACAAACCGTGATGCGCCGTTACGGAATTGAGAATCCCTATGAGCAGTTAAAAGAGCTCACTCGCGGCAAAGGCATTAATCAAGCAGATCTTCAAACCTTTATTCGTGGCCTGAAGATTCCCGAGGATGCAAAAGCAAGTTTGCTGGAGATGACCCCATCTTCTTATTTAGGTAAAGCGGTCGAGTTGACCGAACGACTCAAAAAGTGAGTTTGACTACCAATTCAGAGTACGGGGCGCGTCCCCCGATCTGGTTTGCTGCTTATCAACTGCTATGGCATCTCTTGCTGCCCTTAGCATTTATTCGCTTAGCTTGGCGTGCACGTCACTCTTTCTCTTATTTGCATCACATTCCTGAGCGTCTAGGATTTGGCTATAGTAAGCCAATCACTCAGGGGGCTATCTGGATTCATGCGGTTTCAGTGGGCGAAACTCGCGCAGCTCAGCCTTTGATCGAAGCCTATTTGGCAAAGGGCGAATCTATTTTGCTCACACATATGACTATGAACGGACGCCGCACCGGTAAACAGTTATTTGCTAAAGAGATAGTTTCTGGGCAAATTCGACAAGTCTATTTGCCTTATGACCTTTGCTGGTCAGTAGAGCATTTCTTAAAATCGTTCCAGCCAAGGTTTGGACTCTTTATGGAAACTGAAGCTTGGCCAACAGTAGTCTTTCGTTGCAAAGATATGGGCTTGCCATTATTTTTGGTTAACGCACGTTTATCCGAGAGAAGCGCGCGACGTGTAAATCAATTTGGTAAAGCAGGGCGCTCATTATTTCAAGCCTTTGCGGGTATTTTGGCGCAAACTGAATTTGACGCCAAACGCTATCGTAGCTTAGGCGTTAAAAATGTTGTCATTACCGGCAATCTGAAGTTTGATGTTCCACTCGACCCACAATTAGTTGTTCAGGGCGAGGAATGGAAGAAGGAATTACATACTGCTAATCGCTTGATGGTGTGTGCTGCTAGTACGCGTGATGGAGAAGAAGCAATCATTCTGAAGGCTTGGAAAGATCTACTTTTAAATAATGCATTTACAACTCCACCCTTGCTTTGTTTAGTGCCACGCCATCCAGAGCGATTCACGGAGGTGGCGGATCAGATCAACACTGCTAGTTTGAGGTTTCGCCGTCGCAGTGAGTGGCTTGGTATTCCAAGTGAGTGCGCGGGATTAGATGTTGTTTTGGGCGACTCTATGGGTGAGATGCCGCTGTATTACAGCGCCTCAGACTTAGTACTCATGGGTGGTAGCCTATTGCCTTTTGGAGGCCAAAACCTCATTGAGGCATGTGCCGCTGGCTGCCCAGTTTTGCTGGGTGAGCATACCTATAACTTTCAGCAGGCAGCTTTAGATGCTATTGAGAGTGGTGCTGCTAAGCGTATTGGTGGAGATTTAATTCTAGGCGGGCCGATTGCTTTGATGGAGGCTTTGAAAGAATTGCTTTCGAATGCTGCCGAGCTGGCAAAGATGAGTGCTGCTGCTAGGTCTTATTCAATAGAACATCAAGGCGCAACTAAGAGAATCTTAGTTGCCCTTGATCAGCAAAACTTACGCTAGCTTAAACGCGTGCCCCGTAGTTAGGGTCATCGTTACGAGCATTGTCATCCGGCTTTTTATCGCCCTTCACTAAGTCCTCGCGTGTAACACCAAGCCACATGGCAAGTGCAGCAGCAACGAAAACTGAAGAGTAAATACCAAACAAAATACCGATGGTCAGCGCTAAGGCGAAATAGAAGAGTGTGGGCCCACCGAAGACTAGCATTGCCAAAACCATCATTTCTGTACTGCCGTGGGTAATTACTGTTCGGCTGATGGTGCTGGTGATGGCATTGTCAATAATCTCGCGGGTATTCATCTTGCGGTACTTGCGGAAGTTTTCGCGAATACGGTCAAAGATCACGACGGATTCATTTACTGAGTAACCTAGAACTGCTAGCACTGCTGCCAACACGGAGAGGGAGAATTCCCATTGGAAGAAGGCGAAGAAACCCAAAATGATCACGATGTCATGCAAGTTCGCGATGATGCCTGCAACTGCAAACTTCCACTCAAAACGGAAAGAGAGGTAAACCACAATGCCGATGACCACAAATAGCAAGGCCATTAACCCATCCATTGCTAGCTCGCGCCCAACCTGTGGACCAACAAATTCTACGCGCTGGAGCTTTACACCAGTTGTTGCAGGATCCAGCACTTGCATTACTGCAGTACTTTGATCGGTTGAGGAAATGAGCTTACCTTCAGCATCTTTTTGCAAAGGCAGGCGAATCATCACATCGCGTGAGCTACCAAAGTTTTGAATCTGAGTATCTGCATAGCCGAGCTTCTCAACCTTGCCACGAATTGACTCCAGGGGCGCAGTCTGTGGATAGCTAACTTCCATGACCGTGCCACCAGTAAATTCAATGGAGAGGTGAAGGCCGTTATGCCAGAGAAAAAAGACTGCAGCTAAAAAGGTAATTAAAGAAATCGCATTGAGCACCAATGCATGGCGCATAAAGGGAATATCTTTTTTGATCCGGAAAAATTCCATGGCTTATTTCTCCTGTGGGCGCCAAACTTGGCCAATAGCGAGTTTTTGAATTTTCTTATGTCTGCCGTACCAGAGGTTAACAAGGCCACGCGAGAAGAAGACAGCCGAGAACATTGAAGTCAGAATGCCTAAGCAGTGAACAACTGCGAAGCCTTTAATAGGGCCTGATCCAAACGCTAACAATGCTAGACCGGCAATTAAAGTCGTTACGTTCGAGTCCAAAATCGTTGCCCAGGCTTTATCAAAACCAACAGCAATTGCCGTTTGTGGTGAAGCCCCATTGCGCAGCTCTTCACGAATACGTTCGTTAATCAACACGTTAGAGTCAATCGCCATACCGAGAGCTAGGGCCATTGCCGCGATACCAGGCAAGGTTAGCGTGGCTTGTAGCATGGATAGTACCGAGATCAGTAAGAGCAAGTTCACTGCCAAAGCGACAACTGAGAAAGTGCCAAACAGTAGGTAGTAGGCCACCATGAAAATCGCGATAGCAGTAAAACCAATTAAGAGAGACTTAAAGCCCTTCTCAATGTTTTCTGCACCAAGGCTGGGGCCGATAGTACGTTCTTCGATGATTTCCATTGGCGCTGCCAAGGAGCCTGCGCGCAAGAGAAGGGCCAAATCATTGGCACTCTCAGTAGTGGGTTGACCTGTGATCTGGAACTTAGCGCCAAATTCGCTTTGAATGGTGGCGATGGTGAGTACTTCACCTTTGCCCTTTTCAAACAAAATCATACCCATTGGTTTGCCAATATTTTCACGGGTTACTTCTTGCATGACGCGACCGCCAGCAGAGTCTAGTGAGATATTTACAGCAGGGCGTTGGTTTTGATCAAAGCCAGCACTTGCATCGGTAATGCGATCACCACTGAAGATCACTGACTTTTTAAATACGCCTAAACGGTTTTCACCAAAGCGGAAAGTGTCCATGCCTGGAGGAGGGGTTTCGCCTAAGCCGATCGTAGAAACCAAGGGGTCAGCCAAGCGAGACTCTAAGGTTGCAGTGCGACCAATGATGTCCTTAGCACGAGCTGTGTCTTGTACACCTGGTAACTGCACCACGATACGTTCAGCACCTTGCTGTTGAATTACTGGCTCTTTAACTGCCAACTCATTTACGCGTTTATTCAAGGTGATGATGTTTTGTTTAACGGCGTTATCTTGAATTTCTTTTAATGCAGTCGGCTTAAATTCACCAACCACCTTAGGTGATAGGCCAGTAGGCTTCACTTGCCAGATGAGTTCTGGTTGGGAGGTTAGCAATACACTGCGAGCTGCTTCAGCATCAGCGATGCTGCCGAAATTAATAGAGATGAAATCAGCGCCACGCTCAATACCTTGATGACGAATGCTCTTATCACGTAATTGGCTGCGGATATCACCTGCCAAGGAGGTCACTTTTTTCTGAACTGCGCCCTTCATGTCTACTTGTAAGAGGAAGTAGACGCCGCCACGCAAATCAAGGCCGAGTGGCATTGGTAATGCATTAATTGCGCTTAACCAACCTGGCGTATTGGACAGCAGATTTAATGCAACAGTGTAATTAGGATCGTTTTGATCCACATTGAGTTTTTGTTGCAAAAGATCGCGTGCACGTAACTGAATATCGGTGTTATTAAAACGTACTTTGATGGAGCCCACATTACCAGCGACCTCAAAGAAGATGCCAGTGTTATTGATACTAGCCTCTGTCAGAATCTTTTCTACGCGAGCCTGCGTTGCCAAATCAACCTTGATGGTTGGTTTGGCAGACGAGACTTGAACCGCAGGTGCCTCACCATAGAAATTAGGTAATGAATATAGTCCGCCGATCAGTAATGCAGCAGCGATGACTAGATATTTCCAGAGAGGGTAGCGATTCATATTGAGATACTTTTAAACAAACAAATTAAGCGGATGCACTAAGCAGATGCATTAAGCAGACTTCAGCGTACCTTTTGGCAATACTGTAGTGATGGCGCCTTTTTGCATTTGTACTTCAGTACCAGCAGAAATTTCAATGGTAACTACTTGATCTTTTAATGCCGTTACTTTGCCCATGATGCCGCCAACAGTTACCACTTCATCGCCAACACTTAATGACTCAAGCATTGCTTTAGTTTCTTTTTGACGCTTCATTTGTGGGCGAATCATGATGAAGTACAAAACTGCAAACATCAAAATCAAAGGGAGAAAGCTCATCAAGCCATTGGAATCTGCGCCCGCTGCAGGAGCTTGGGCAAAAGCATTACTAATCCACATACAAAACCTCCGTTAATTACCAATTAAAAACTGCGATATTTTTCGACCTTTAAACCGATGGCCGTAACCCGCAATTCTAAACTGTGTGGGGCTTTGGAGGTGATTTACAGGGGGTTTTGCCCCCTGTAGGGCTATTAGTCCTGTCCAGGCTCAACACCACGCTGGCGATTGCTATGAAATTCCTCACGATAGGCGCTAAAGCGGTCTTTACTCAGAGCCTCGCGGACTTCAGTCATCAGCTGGAGGTAGTAGGACAGGTTATGGATGGTGTTTAGCTGAGACCCTAGGATCTCATTCGCCTTTTGGAGGTGATTTAAGTAGGATCTGGTGAAGTTTTGGCAGGTATAGCAGGCACAGGTAGGGTCTACCGGTCGATCATCGTCCTTGTACCCAGAATTACGGAGCTTGAGGTCGCCAAAGCGGGTAAAAAGCCAGCCATTGCGGGCGTTACGGGTTGGCATCACGCAATCGAACATATCAATACCTAGGCTAACGCCCAATATCAGATCTTCTGGAGTGCCAACACCCATTAAATAATGAGGCATATGTTCTGGCAATTTGGGCGCAGTGAAATTCAGAATCCGCTCAAACTCGGGTTTGGGCTCTCCAACTGATAAGCCGCCAATAGCAATCCCATCAAAACCTTGCTGGCTTACGGCATCTAAAGAAAATTCACGCAGATTCTCGAACATGCCGCCTTGAACAATGCCAAAGAGTCCGTTGCCAGTATTCAGTTCACGGAAACGCTTCAGGGAGCGATCACCCCAGCGCAAAGACATCTCTAGTGATGCACGAGCTGTTTTTTCAGAAGTAGGTTGACCTTTGATTTCGTAAGGAGTGCATTCATCAAACTGCATCGCGATATCGCTATTGAGCACCGCCTGAATTTCCATTGACACTTCTGGAGACATAAATAATTTGTCGCCATTGATTGGGGATGCAAAGGTCACGCCCTCTTCAGAGATCTTGCGCAGCGCGCCCAAACTAAATACCTGAAAGCCGCCAGAGTCAGTGAGGATCGGTTTGTCCCAACCCATAAAACGATGCAAGCCACCATGTTTTTTAATGACATCTAACCCTGGTCTTAACCAGAGATGAAACGTGTTGCCCAAAATAATTTGTGCCTTGGCTTCATTCAAATCACGCGGTGTCATTGCCTTGACAGTGCCATACGTTCCCACGGGCATGAAGATTGGTGTTTGCACGCTGCCATGTGGAAGGTCAAGCTGACCAAGACGAGCTGGGCTTTGCGAGTCGCGCGCCAGGATATTGAAGTGAACAGGTTTGGTCATAACTTTGGATTCTCGAGTCGACAAAGAAACATCGCATCTCCATAGCTGAAGAAACGATACTTCTGATGAATGGCATGTTGATAAGCGGCGCGAATGTTTTCCATTCCCGCAAAAGCACTGACCAACATTAATAAGGTAGATTTTGGCAGATGAAAGTTGGTTAACAAACAATCTACGGTTTTAAATTGGTAGCCTGGGGTAATAAAGAGATTGGTCTCGCCCCTACTTTGCCCGCTAGCAGCCTGGCTCTCTAGTGCGCGCAGACTAGTAGTGCCTACCGCAACAACTCTGCCACCATTTTTCTTGGTAGCCTCAATAGCTTCTAATGTCTCATTTGGAATGGAGAACCATTCGTAGTGCATCTTATGTTTTGAAAGATCTTCTTCGCGCACGGGCGTAAATGTTCCTGCCCCCACATGTAATGTGACAGCTGCTTGTTGAATGCCTAATTTCTTAAGTTCACGCAAGATAGATTCATCAAAATGTAGGCCTGCTGTTGGGGCAGCTACCGCCCCTGGATTTTTGGCTACGACTGTTTGATAACGTTGCGCATCTTCACCGTCCGGTTGATGCTCAATATAGGGGGGCAATGGGAGCTCACCAAAACGCTCCAGCAAAGAAAACACATTCTCCGGAAAGCGCACCTCGTAAAAACGTCCGTCATACCCAATCATCTCTACAGGAAAGGTTTCGCCAGCCTGATTGTGAATATGAACAGTGGTTCCAGTCTTAGGTACCTTGGACGCTCTAATTTGTACCCAAGCCTGCTTTTCACCGCTAATGCGTTCAATGAGCAGCTCCACATTCCCGCCAGTCTCCTTTTTGCCGTGTAAGCGCGCAGGAATAACCTTGGTGTCATTAAAGACTAATAAGTCCCCGGGCTGAACAATGCGCAGAATGTCCTT
>CANCPL010000053.1:0-15978 GCA_947380065.1 Burkholderiaceae bacterium
AATTCATATTCTGCTTGCGCGACAAATCAATAAAAAATCTGACTGAGATTCACATTGTTCGATTCGCGCCCTTATCAAGCCCGTATGAGTATTAGAGTTTTCTTAGTCTTTAGTTTGTTTATATTAGGCGCAAGTCTTGCGGCTATTGCTGAGCTGCCTTATGGCGGATGGATTCAGATTCCCGTTTTAAGTCTTCTCTGGTGGCGTCTTGATCATCAACAGTTCTCCTCCTTGATCAAAGAATTCGCCCTAGGCCTCTCATTTGGCATCGGCTATTTTGTTGTTGGTCTGTGGTGGCTTTATATTAGTCTGCATGATGTTGGCGGCATGAATGCGCTTCTTGCATGCATGGGAGTCTTTCTACTCTCTGCATATGTAGCGCTCTATTTTTCCTTAGCAACCTTAACAATTCCGCTGTTAAAAAAGAGTCGCCTGTCTGGCCTATTTTTGGCGTCTAGCTGGGTGCTTGCAGAATTTCTGCGTGGCTACATCTTTACCGGATTTCCTTGGATGGGTTTTGCTGAAACTCAGTTCAATGGTCCATTCGCACCCATTGCGCCCCTCTTTGGCGGGCTAGCCTGCACCTTCTTGGCGGTATGGGCTTCCTGGGAAATTTACCAACTTCGCAAGCATGTAATTACTAGTGCACTAATGATCGTAACTGTCATTGGTATCTCGCAATTTGCCAGTTTCGCTACTTTCACAAGGCCAGCTGGAGAGCCTATCAGCGTTCGACTGATTCAAGGTAACTTTGAACAAACTCTGAAATTCAACCCTCAAGCCATTGGCCGGCAAATTGATTTCTATGCAGGAGCAATTACTAAAGAAGCGGCTAATCTCATCATCATTCCTGAGACTGCGTTTCCATGGCCACTTCCCAATTTACCAATTGGCTTAGTCGAGTACCTACAAAATTTTTCTAATACCAGCGGTAGCAATGTTTTGTTGGGTTTGATCGGTGAAGTGCCAGGAGCGAGTGGCATGCAGTACTCGAATCGTGCAACCGGGCTCTCACCAAATACTGCTCCCTATCAATACGATAAAGCCCATCTCGTTCCCTTCGGAGAATTTATTCCTCCAGGTTTTCAGTGGTTTGTTAAAGCCTTTCATGTACCAATGAGTGACTTCGCTAGAGGGGGATTGGATCAATCACCATTTACGATTGTGCGTAAGGACCAAGAAGACATGCATGCTGCCATTACGATTTGTTATGAAGATGTTTTTGGTGGCGAATTAGCCTCTCGCATTCAGCAAAGCAATAAACCAGTAAACCTTCTCATCAATATGACCAATCTCGCTTGGTTTGGAGAATCGCAAGCATCCACACAACAGCTCAGACTTTCGCAACTGCGCTCTCTAGAAACTGGGCTTCCCGCCTTACGCGCTACTAATACAGGGATTACTGCGGTCCTCGGCTCCGATGGCAAAGTGCTCAAAGCGCTCCCAGAATTTACCCAAGCCACCCTTAACACCCAAGTGCAGGCCTATTCTGGCAAAACGCCTTATGTAATTTGGGGGAATGTACCGATTTTGGGTATTTCTTGCCTACTGTTGCTCTGGGGTCTGATTCGTCACAGACGTTTTTAAGCATTTTTAACTCCCGAGCGCTCTAGCCATGTAAAATCAACGGCTTAGCCAGGTTAATCATGCTTACTTTTCAGCAAATCATTCTCAAACTTCAAGATTATTGGGACCAACAAGGTTGTGCCCTATTGCAACCCATCGACCTCGAGGTTGGTGCAGGTACATCTCATACCGCAACCTTCTTGCGCGCCATTGGTCCGGAGCCGTGGAAGGCAGCTTACGTTCAGCCATCCCGCCGACCAAAAGATGGTCGCTATGGCGAGAACCCAAATCGTTTGCAACACTACTACCAATATCAAGTAGTACTTAAACCAGCCCCTGAAAATATTCTCGATCTCTATTTAGGCTCCCTCGCCGCATTAGGCTTAGACCTCAAAGAAAATGATGTTCGCTTTGTAGAAGATGACTGGGAAAACCCAACTTTGGGCGCCTGGGGTCTTGGCTGGGAGGTTTGGTTGAACGGCATGGAAGTCACTCAATTTACGTACTTCCAGCAAGTGGGTGGTTTAGATTGCAAGCCTGTTCTTGGTGAAATCACTTACGGTATCGAACGTTTAGCAATGTACATCCAGAACTGCTCGAACGTATATGACTTAGTGTGGGCCGATGGCATCTCTTATGGTGATGTATATCACCAGAATGAAGTTGAGCAATCTTGTTATAACTTTGAACACTCTAATACCGATTTACTCTTTGCTAATTTCACAAACTACGAAAGTGAAGCCAAGCGCTTGATGGAAGTTCCATTAGCGCTACCCGCTTATGAAATGGTTCTGAAAGCTGCACATACATTTAATCTGCTGGATGCTCGTGGTGCTATCTCAGTTACTGAGCGTGCAGCCTATATCGGCCGCATTCGCAATCTTTCTCGCGCAGTTGCTCAAGCCTACTTTGAGTCTAGAGAAAAACTGGGCTTCCCAATGTGTCAACGTCAAGCTAAAGCGCAGGCTTAAGCACATCGAGATTTCTGCATTTCATCTATGAGCACATCTAATTCAAAACCCCAATCAGCGACTGTATTGATTGAGGTATTTACTGAAGAACTTCCGCCAAAGTCATTACGTCGCTTAGGTGATGCATTTAGCGAAGGTATCTTTGCAGCACTTAAATCAGCCGGCTTGGCATCTGATTTATCTAAAGTGACCGGCTTTGCCACTCCACGCCGATTGGCTATTCAAGTGACAGATGTTCTAGATCAAGCACCTGATTTCCCGGTACGTGAAAAATTACTACCTACTAGCATTGCATTTGATGCTGAAGGCAAGGCTAGTGCACCTTTACTCAAGAAATTAGGTGCTCTTGGGTATGGAGATATTGATCTGGCCACTTTAGAAAAAGCTGGTGAAGGTAAAAATGAAGCTCTCTACCTTAATGTCGTCGCTAAAGGTGCCGTACTTGCGCAAACAGCACAAGCCGCCCTTGAACAAACATTAAGCAAGCTACCCATTGCCAAAATGATGCATTACCAAGTGCTACAGAAGGATGGCCAATTAGCCGATGTGCAATTTGCTCGTCCTGCTCACCGCATCATTGCACTTCATGGTAGCACCACTTTAAATATCAGCGCCTTAGGTATTGATGCAGCCAATCAAACTGAGGGGCATCGTTTTCTAGCCCCTGGTCTATTTACCATAAGCAATGCAGACCAATACGAAGTAGATTTGCAATCCAAGACGAAGGTTATTCCTAGTTTTAATCAGCGTCGTGCGCAAATTGAAACTGCCCTTTTGAAAGCAGCTGGTGATGATTTAGTGTTGATGCCAGATAGCCTTCTAGATGAAGTAACAGCTCTCGTTGAGTGGCCAGCCATCTACGAATGCCATTTTGATCAAGAATTCTTGGAAGTCCCACAAGAGTGCTTGATTTTGACAATGCAAACTAATCAAAAGTACTTTGCATTAACAGATAAGCAAGGCAAATTACGCAATCGCTTTTTGATTGTTTCTAATATAGAAACTAGTAAGCCCGATGCCATTATCTCGGGTAATGAGCGCGTTGTTCGCCCGCGCCTCTCTGATGCACGCTTCTTCTTCCAGCAAGATCAAAAGCGCCCATTAGCTTCCCGTGTGGCAGATCTTGGCAAGGTGGTCTATCACAATCAATTGGGCAATCAATTGGATCGCACTAAGCGCGTTCAAGGACTTGCTGTTGGTATTGCAAAAAAACTGGGTGCTGATGAACAACTAGCCTCCCGCGCCGCAGAAATTGCTAAAACAGACTTATTAACCGATATGGTTGGCGAGTTCCCAGAATTGCAAGGAATCATGGGTCGCTATTACGCTACGCATGATGGCGAGAATGCAGAGGTCGCCAGTGCCTGTAGCGAACACTATATGCCACGCTTTGCAGGCGATACTCTTCCGCAAACCCAAACCGGCACGATCTTAGCAATTGCTGACAAACTAGAAACTCTGGTTGGTATTTGGGGTGTTGGACTTGCGCCTACAGGCGATAAAGACCCTTATGCCCTTCGTCGTCATGCCCTGGGTATTTGCCGCTTACTCTTAGAAAAAAATCTTTCTCTTAATTTGCCTGAATTAATTGAGCTGGCTCGTGCACAGTTTCCGCAAGCAGATGTGCAAGAGAAAGCCAAAGCTGCTGATATTTACGCCTTTATTATTGATCGCTTACGCGCCTATTTGCGTGACCAATCAGTTGCCGGCAAAGCATTTACTAGCGCAGAGATTGATGCTGTACTGAGTCAAGATCCAGCGCAAATCAATGATTTGATTGAACGCTTAACAGCCTTACGTGAATTCAATGCTCTTCCAGAAGCCGCCCAACTGGCTGCCGCTAATAAGCGTATTAGCAATATCCTCAAGAAAACTACGACAGCGATTCCTAAATCTTGCTCAGCAACATTACTGCAAATTTCAGCGGAGGCAACATTACATCAAGCATTAGAGGCAGTCACTCCTACACTCAATGCTGCTTATGAAAAACGTCAGTTTGTTGAGCTCTTAAGAGCCCTCGTAGCCTTAAGTGAGCCAATTGACCAATTCTTTGCAGACGTCATGGTGATGGATCCCAACCCTGAGTTGCGTGATAACCGTTTAGCCCTCCTGCAACAACTTCACCAGAAAATGAATCTCGTTGCCGATCTCGGCAAATTAGCATGAGCACTAGCTCCCCTAAATTAATCATTCTTGATCGCGATGGTGTGATCAATGAAGATAGCGATGAGTATGTGAAATCGGTAGACGAATGGATCCCTCTTCCAGGAAGTTTGGAAGCAATTGCCTTGTTAAATCAAGGTGGCTATCAAATTGCTATCGCGACTAATCAGTCTGGTCTCTCAAGAGGCTACTTCACAATTACTGATTTACATGCCATGCACAGCAAGATGGATGCCCTACTAAAACCATTAGGCGGTCGTATCGACAGCATCTTTTTTTGCCCTCATCAGGACGCACATCAGTGTGATTGCCGTAAACCTGCACCAGGCATGATGAAGGAAATTGCGTTGCGCTACAAGAAGACGAATAGCATCAAGCCGCTGACAGGAGTTCCTGTAGTAGGAGATTCATTACGCGATCTCCAGGCTGGGGCAGTGTTGGGCGCTACGCCACATTTAGTACTAACCGGCAAGGGTGAACAGACGCTCGCAAAAGGTAAGTTGCCAGAAGGGACGCAAATTCATGCTGATCTCCTGGCTTTTGCAAATGCACTTCTAGAGAACAAGGTTTAGACCAATCATGAAATTGATTCGCTCCATCCTCTTCGCCTTATTTTTATTGGTGTTCACGCCAATCTGGTCAGTGTTGTGCATGATCGCCTTTCCATTTCTAAGCCCTGAAAACCGCTATACCTTTATTGGACTCTGGAATAAAGTTGTTATCGCTCTATTGAAACCACTATGTGGTATTCATTATGAAATCCGCGGAATGGAAAACATGCAGGCCGTTCTCAATGAGCGCGTCATTATCCTCAGCAAACATCAGTCTGCTTACGAAACAATTGCTTACATCGCATTGCTACCTAAACAGCTCTGCTTCGTCTTTAAGCGTGAATTACTCTGGATTCCATTTTTTGGCTGGGCCTTAGCATTACTAAAGATGATCCACATTAATCGCTCTAATAAGCAGTCAGCTGCCCATTCCGTAGCGACTCAGGGTCGTAAACGCTTGAGCGAGGGTAAATGGATCATGCTTTTTCCAGAAGGCACTAGGACGCCTACCGGCTCAAATAAGCCTTATCGCAAAGGTGGCACACGCCTTGCTAGCGCTACTGATGCCTTAGTGATTCCGATTGCACATAATGCTGGTCGCTGCTGGCCAAAGAATAGTTTTATTAAACAACCGGGTACCGTCATTTTTTCAATAGGGCCGGCCATTAGCTCAAAGAATAAATCTGCAGAGCAGCTCCAACAAGAAGTGGAGGGTTGGATTGAGACTGAAATGCGCGTAATCGACCCCAGCGCTTATCAATAAAACTATCAGAAGGTATTAAATCAGTATTGATTATTGATTTATGAGGCGAGAACCTCAGCCCACTCAATATAGCGATCCACTGAAATATCCTGAGCCCTCGCTTTAAGCTCTGTCTCAGTCAAGCTTAATCTATCAGCAAAAGCACTCAGGTTGGTACGCAACATTTTTCTTCTTTGAGCAAACGCTGAGGCAACCACTTTCTCCAAGGAACTCCACTGCACATCTGTTAGAGCAAAATCTCTCCGGGGGATCATGCGCACCACAGCTGAGTTCACCTTAGGCTGAGGGTCAAACGCTTCAGGTGGAACCTCTAATACCAGCTCCATATCGTAGCGAGCCTGAAGCATGACTGATAGCCTGCTGAAATCAGAGCTCCCCGCCTTTGCAACCATTCGTTCCACCACTTCCGCTTGGAGCATAAAGACCTGCTCATCAATATGACTTGCAGCGGTCACTAAATGAAACAGCAGTGGCGATGAGATGTTGTATGGCAGATTACCGACCACCTTACATAACCCCTTTTTAGTAGTGCGATCCTGAGCCCATGCAAAAAAATCAAATTTGAGGGCATCGCCTTCGATAACCTTTAGACCTTTCAGATTTTTCTCATTCCAATATGCCACCAAGTCTCGGTCAATCTCCAGAAGATCCAAGTGATCAAGATTGCTGAGTAAAGGAAGCGTGAGTGCACCCAAGCCCGGCCCTATCTCAATCACGTGCATATCAACACTGGGATTGATGAGCGCAACGATGGAATAAATAATGCCGTTATCTTGCAGAAAATTCTGGCCAAATCGTTTACGAGCGCGATGCATGTTTTGGTCTTACTTTCTTTGATTAAGTGCTAATTGGTAAGCCAAACGTAAAGCCTCAAGCATGCTGCCTGAGTCTGCTAAACCCTTACCGGCAATATCTAAAGCAGTTCCGTGATCTACCGAGGTGCGGATGATAGGCAGTCCTAAAGTGACATTTACACCATTTCCAAAAGTAACGAATTTAAATGGTGCTAAACCTTGATCGTGATACATCGCAATGAAAGCATCAACGTGTGCAATAGATTCAGAATCAAACATCGTATCGCCAGGATATGGACCTGACACATTTATTCCACCCCTTTGAGCGGCCTCAATTGCAGGCGAAATCACCTCTATCTCTTCGCTACCCAAATAACCCGACTCTCCCGCATGAGGATTTAAACCCGCAACTCGAATGTGGGGCTTTGCGATTCCGAATTTTTTCTGCAAGTCTTGATTTACGATTTTAATCGTTTGCAATATGAGCTCATAACTGAGCGCTTTTGGAACTTCTTTTAAAGGAAGATGAGTGGTAACCAGAGCTACTCGTAGATCCTCAGAAGTCTTCAACCCCAAGAAGCCAACTGCCAAGGGTGCGCACAACATCATCACTACATGAGAGATATGACAACGCTGCGCAAGATACTCGGTATGCCCTGTAAATGGAGTCCCAGCGTCATTAACAATGCTTTTTTGGAGTGGTGCGGTCACCATTGCATCAAAGCGACCTTGCTTGCAACCATCAATTGCCTGATCCAAAAGATTGATCACATACTGAGCATTTTGTGAATTCAAACTCCCTGGGATTACAGAAACCCCAAGCGGGGTGGATTGAATTTGCAATCGACTAGATAAATCTGAGCTTAAGTTTTTAGGCAAAGTCAGTAGCTTGTCATTACCTAATAAAGTTATTCGAGCATCAGCATGCTCACCTAAAAACCTAAGCGACGCAGCTAGAGAAACTTCTGGCCCAACACCGGCTGGTTCGCCAGTGCTTACAACGAGATTAACGAGGGGCGCTGCTTGCGGCATCATCCACGTTCAAAATTTTAACTGTTGCGTTATCACGTAACTCGCGCATCCATTCCTGATAAGCCTGTTCAAACTTTTTTTCACGGATTGCTGCACGTGCAAATTGACGCTGCTTCTCAACAGTAAGCTGACCCTCACGACGATCGATTACCTGAATTAAATGCCAACCAAATTCAGATTTCACTGGGTTACTTACCTCACCAATTTGCAAGCCATTCATCGCCTGTTCATATTCCGGAACCAAATCTCCAGGCCCCATCCAGCCAAGCTCACCACCATTTGGTGCCGATCCATCTTCAGAGTATTTTTTTGCAAGCTCAGCAAAATCGGCCGTCTTGGCGCGCACCTGATCACGGTATCCCTGTAAACGTCGCTCGGCGTCCTGATCAGTTAAACCGGCACGGCTACGCAATAAAATGTGACGGGATAAAGTTTGAGTAATCGGAATATTTTGTGGTGTAGCAGATCCAGCATCAGAAGCTGCAGCCTGCTGCTGCGGTGGGCTAGCGCCTGCTGCACGACGATCCAAAACCTTTAGGACATGGTACCCAGCCGGGCTCTTAACAACACTACTAGCTACTTGCCCACTACCAGTATTACGAATAGCCTCATAAAATAATTGCGGCAAACGATCTGGTGTGCGGTAGCCTAAATCTTGAAACTTAATCTTGGGATTTTCTTTGGCAGCCATAGCTCCCAGCTGCAAGAAGTCAACATCCCCACGCGCATCTCGCAATAAAGCGTCAGCCTTTTTCTTTGCTTCAGCTAGTGCGCCAGCTCCAGCGCTAGCATCTACTGGAATAAAAATTTGGGCTACATCAATTTCCTCTAACTCACCTTTAGCAGCGGGTGCTGAACGTTGTGCCCCACCCGAAGACATCGCTCGAGTTCGGTCTGAAATGAAGTTATCAATTTCAGCGTCTGAGATCTTAATTTTTCCCTCAATCTCCCGCTCTCTATAGCGAGAAACTAAAATCTCGTCACGCAACATCTCCTTGTAGCGCTCAAATGAAGTTCCTGAGGCAGCTACCTTGGCCTTAAATTCTGCAAGACTCACCTTATTCTTAGCAGCTATATCGCTGATAATTTTATCTAACTCTTTGTTAGTAACTTTAATTCCCTCTTGATCAGCATTTTGCAGTTGAATTTTTTCTAAGATAAGTCGGTCTAAGATCGCTTTTCTCTCTGATCCATCCTCGGGTAGCTTGACGCCCTGCTTTTTGAGTGCGGCAATACGATCGTCAATTTCTTTGCGTGTTACATAGCCTGTATTGACTACCGCAGCCACACCATCAATATTACGAATCTTGCTTTCTGCAACAGTATTCGACTTTGCTGCATCTTGAGCAAATGAAGAAGTTACAAACAACCCAAGGCCAAGAAAGATGGCATGGAAAGCAATTTGTTTAAAACGATTCATACAAAGCATCATTGATAGTTCTCGTATGTTGAAGGTGGTATAGGCTTGGAGGTAGGCATATATCCAGGAACATTTAGCTTCATGATATCAACTGGATTGCTTCCAGCGCTAGCAAAGCCCCTAAATTCGATCTGGAAGAGCACCTGAGTGGTAGTTATTTGTGAAGTATTCAAGACTTGTGAATAGGCTCCGCGGAATGTCCAGCAATCCCTGCTCCACTCCAGAGCTACCAAAGTGTTCAAGGTCTTGGTGGTTAAGGCATCGTAACCCCAGCGGCCTAAAACAGAAACCTCTCGGGTAATCGGCCATTGTCCAGAAATATTATATTGATCTGTAGTGGTGGATGCAGGAACAAACGCTTGATTATTCTGAACTGATGCCTGCACTGGAGGGGACCAAACATTGCGATAGCCAAAATTCAAACTTCTACCTTGCGTTGGACGCCAACTCCCCCCAACCGTAGTTTGTACAAATTTATTTAACTGGGTGTTGTATTGCCCAAATACATCTGCACTGAAATTACCTAGCAAACGAAGTGAGCCAGAACCCAAAGTGTCAGAATAAGTGGTGGGATTTAAAATCGTGCCGTTCAAACCAACGCGCTGTCCAGTGAACTGCTGCTTTTGAGCCACAGTTACGTTGGCACGCTCTGCTCCGGTATTCGCCTCAATCATGCGACTAGTAAGACCAAGAGTAGCGGCATTGTTATCTGCTATACGGTCATTACCAATAAAGGTGTTTTCACTAAAGATTTGGGAAACGCCAAAGCCAGCATCTGCCGTATCAAATAAAGGGGTCTGCGCTTGACTCTGATAAGGGGTGTAAACATAAAAAGCGCGAGGCTCCATAGTCAGCAACATATCGCGACCAAAGAACCCCTTTAATTCAGCAGCATCTCTTTCAAATGCCAATGCTGAATCCAAGCTAAAGGTCGGTATGGTGAAACCTTGAACTACCGGCGCTCCAGTCGCTGCAAATGGCGTGGCGTTATATGTATTTGACTGAAAACTGACTTTAGGAGTGATGTAGTAGCCTGGGGTAACTTGCGGTAAAGCCATTGCACCTTTAATCACCGTTCTATCTGCTTGGCTATAGACGCCTGGCGCGGTAGCTGCCAAGTTTCCACCAATGTTGTATGAGAATCTCGTGTAATCAGCAGAAAAAGTGGTTGCCGGTCCTGTTGGCAAGGTAACGTACTTCCCACTGACATCAGCGACTGCTGGAGTCAGTCGATTGTTATAAGCAGCCGTAACGTTTGGCAAAATGTTGTAAGGCGCTTGCACTATATTCGTTGGGTCTGGCTGCAACGTTTGAAATGTCAATGCTCTAGCCGACACATTCCAATTACTCAAACTTCCGGTCAAGCCTTTGGTGGTTCCTACCTCCTGACGAAACTGACTCGTTACAGCCCCAGCAATACTTTGCGAGAAGTCTGTTGGATATAAGTTATCCGAAACCCGCGCCATATTAACGTAACCAGTCCAAGATCCTGGCAGAGGAACCCCGCCAGGAGCGACGCCGCCACTAAATACTTGTCTCTGCTGCCAGTCATAGCGCCAACGATCGGTGCCCGTCTTATTGTCATGTGCCAGATAATCTCCGACTAGAGTGCCAGTGTATTTGGTATCTAGAAAGCGGTAGTTTGCGCCTATCTGCAAACCGCGTTCACTCATGTAGCGCGGGAGAATCAATAAATCTCTATTAGGCGCAATATTGACGTAATAAGGCTGTGTCACATCAAAGCCGTTATTAGAGCTATATCCAGCAACGGGGGCCAAAATACCGGAACGGCGCTGACTTGAGGTTGGTGCAGTGAAGTAAGGAACGTAAGCAATAGGTACATCGAAGAAACGCATCACACCATGAGTGCCCACCATCTCCTTTTGCTCATTGTCGATTTCTAAGGTACTGGCCGAAAAATACCAGTCCATATTTTGTGGTGTGCATGTGGTGTATGTTGCTTTATCAAAAACAAAAATATCTGAGTTTTCAATCGTTAATTTTGTTGCAGATCCATTGCCACGGGTATCGCGCAGTTCGTATGTAGGCGTTTCCATCTCGCCTTCACGGGCGTCTACTTTAAATTTAGCAGTTGGTCCTTTAAAAGTCGCATTACCTTTAGTTAACTCAGCGTTACCCACGAGATCAGCAATGTCAGTATCGGGATCGTAAATAATCTCATCCGCTTTAATTACTCCGCCATTGCGCCGCATTTGTGCGCGACCTTTAAGCTTCATTTGCCGATTCACTACACCCTCAATGGAATCGCTCGAAGTAAAAGTCAGCGCCTTGCTATCGTCTATTGGAATCCCAGTTCTTAGCTGATCATCCAACTTTAAAATGGTGACATTACCGCGATCCGGCAATAAAACGGTATTGGCGTTAGCCTGTGCATTTGGGGGTAATGGAGCTGGTGCTTGAGCGCGTGCGTAGAAGGCAAATTGAAGCAATGCCACCCCCATCATTACGCGCAGGGTTACATACAAAAAAAGAGGGGCGCAAAGGCCGGCGCGACGGCGATAATGACTCATAGATCCAGACCCGCCTTATTATACGAATCGACCATGACTGACTCTCGCTTAAACACCCTCCGCAACTGGCTAAAAGCCCTGGAAGCTAGCTGGCAATTAGATCTCGACTCTTTGGCGCCAGCCTCAGCCGATGCCAGCTTTCGGCGCTATTTCCGAATTGTGTCCAAAAAGCCCAATTTTGGGACTTTGATCGTGATGGATGCCCCGCCCCAATATGAGCCCTTAGATGCCTTCATTCAGGTTGATTTATTACTGTCAGCAGCAGGTTTAAATGTGCCAAAAATCCTCGAGCAAAATCTTGTAGAAGGCTTTTTGCTGTTAAATGATTTGGGAACCAAAACCTATCTAGCTCAACTTACTAATGAGACAGCCGATCATCTCTACAAAGATGCCACTCACGCATTAGTTCTAATACAAATGGCAAGCAAACCAGATGTTCTACCAAATTATGATGCAGCGCTATTGCAAAGAGAGCTTGATTTATTTCCAGAGTGGTATTTAAGGGAGCATCTCAACGCTGAACTCAATGAGCAACAAATCGAGCAATTGAAAAAATCTTTTGAGCTCATTATTGAAAATAATTTAGCGCAAGCTAAGGTCTACGTTCATCGTGACTATCATTCTCGCAACCTGATGGTCACAGAAAACAATAATCCTGGAGTAATTGACTTTCAGGATGCTGTATACGGACCAATTACTTATGATGCTTCTTCCTTATGGCGTGATGCTTATATTGCTTGGCCCGAAGAACGTGTAATTGACTGGGTGATTAAATTTTGGGAAGAAGGCCGCAAGGCAGGGCTACCAATGCCAAATGATTTTGGACAGTTCTATCGTGATTTTGAATGGATGGGTTTGCAACGCCACCTCAAGGTCCTAGGCATTTTTGCAAGACTCTTTCATCGCGATGGCAAAGATGGCTACCTCAAAGATATTCCTCTTGTTTTGGAATACGCGATTGCTACTGCAAACCGTTACATTGAGTTAAAGCCATTGGCTCGTATTCTAGAATCCACTCGCCAAAATCAAGCATAGTTCACAGACTATGAGTCAACTCAATCGCGTACCTTGTTTTTTACTGGCGGCTGGACGTGGTGAGCGTATGCGCCCTCTCACGGATGATTTACCAAAGCCCTTGCTCACTATTCAGAATAAATCTTTGCTAGCATGGCATTTACAGGCTCTAGCAAACGCAAAAATTCAGGATGTCGTGATTAACCATGCATGGTTAGGTGAACAAATTGAGGCAGCCCTGGGCGATGGGGGGCAATTTGGCCTGCATATTCAATACTCCCCTGAGGAAAGCGCTCTGGAAACAGCCGGCGGAATCTGTAAGGCGCTTCCGATCATCGCACCCAAGGACTACTTCTTGGTTATTAATGGCGATGTCTTTAGCCCGAACCTACCCGTTACTCAACTTTTGGGAACGGTGTCCAAAATGCGAATGGACGCCAGCAAGCCTTTGGCCCACTTATTGATGGTTCCCAACCCGGTGCAGCATCCCGAGGGTGATTTTTACCTCCAGGGATCAACGGTTAGTACTGCCGAATCCATGGGCGCCGAGAAGCTCACTTTTTCTGGAATTGGGATTTATCACAAAGACCTCTTTCAAAACCTGGAATTCGGGGCACCAGCCAAGCTTGCGCCATTATTGAGAACTGCAATGGAGCAAAATCAAGTGTCTGGTGAAAAATATCTCGGTCCATGGCACGATGTAGGCACACCACAACGCTTACAAGAACTCAATGCAGCATATGAATAATTCGAATATTTATCAGCTTCGCAGAAATAAATTAGCAGAACTCATCTTTGCCAAGACCGGTGGAGGGGTTGCCGTCATCTCTACAGCACCTGAGCTGACCCGTAACCGTGATAGTGAATTTCCTTATCGCCACGATAGTGACTTTTATTACTTAACTGGTTTTGAAGAGCCAGGTGCCACATTAGTGATGAAGATTTTGGGTGATGGAAAAAACTGCCAACTTGAATCTCACTTATTTTGCAGGCCTAAAGATTCTGAACGAGAGATCTGGGATGGCATTCGCCTTGGACCAGAAGCCGCACCAGAAGCTTTGAGAATTGAGTATGCCCATAGCAATCAAGAATTAGACCAAACACTAGGTAACTTATTAGCTGATGAGGATGCGGTGTATATACGCCTTGCTGAAAGCGCTGAAGCTGATAGGCGCTTGCGTCATTGGATGAAACAAGTACGAGGTCAAGCACGATCTGGAATTAATCCACCATCAGAGCTTCATGATGTTGAGGCACTTATTCACGAAATGCGCTTATTTAAAGATGGTAATGAAATTGACATCATGCGTCGTGCTGCTGCAATCTCTGCTCGCGCCCATATTCGTGCCATGCAAGTCTGTATGCCAGGAATGCGTGAATATCAAATCGAAGCAGAATTACTACATGAGTTCCGCAATAACGGTGCACAAAGCGTTGCCTACAACAGCATCGTTGCTGGTGGTGCAAATTCTTGCATTCTTCACTATCGTGCAGGCTCAACTGAATTGCGCAGCGGTGAGCTTTGTCTGATTGATGCTGGCTGTGAACTTGATGGCTACGCGTCAGATATCACACGCACATTTCCAGTCAATGGAAAATTTACCGGACCGCAACGCGCCTTATATGACATTACATTAGCGGCCCAAGAAGCTGCAATTGCGATGACCAAGCCCGGCAATACATTTATGCAACCACATGAAGCAGCGCTCAAAGTATTGACCCAAGGCTTGCTAGATGAAAAGCTGCTAAAGCTCTCTGACTTGGGCTCGCTTGATAACGCCATTGAGACTGCTGCCTATCGTCGCTTTTACATGCATCGCACTTCGCACTGGCTTGGCATGGACGTTCATGATGTCGGCTCATATCGTGAAGCTACACAAGATTCATCTACTGCAGAAAAGCCTTGGCGCATACTCAAAAATGGCATGGTCATTACGGTGGAGCCAGGCCTATATGTCAGACCGGCGGATGATGTAGATGAGAAATTCTGGAATATCGGTATCCGCATTGAAGATGATGCTGTCGTCAATGACTCTGGTTGTGAATTGATTTCTCGTGGTGTGCCCGTCAATGCAGATGAGATTGAAGCACTCATGAAAAACGCTTAAGACCATCCACATCAAAATGAGTCCATCTAGTTGCGATATCTTGATTCAGGGTGGCGGTCCAGTCGGACTCGCTTGCACAGCATGGACCTTGCAGAAATTTCCTGATGCAAAAATCACATTACTTGATCGCAATCCCATTAATGATGAGGATTTAGCAAGCGCCGATAGTCGAGGGATTGCACTCTCTCATGGCAGCAAACTCTTGCTCGACACGATTCATGCATGGCCAAAAGAGTCGGCCACAATTCATCGCGTTCATGTTTCACAAGCTGGACGTTTTGGTCGCGCACTGATGACACGCGAAGAGCTCAATCAAGACGCGCTTGGGCATATTATTCGCTATCGCGATATTCACATTACGCTACGCCAAGCCTTAAGGATTATTCAAGCGAAGAGTCCTCATTTTATTTGGCAGCATATTCATCACGATGCCAAAGATATGAGTATTCATGCCAAATGTGTTGTGCATGCTGAAGGTGGTTTATTCAAGACACAAGATTGGGTAGAGTCTGGTCGCGATTATGGGCAGTCTGCTTTGGTGGGGCTAGTTGAAGTAGAAAATGCAGAGCCTCATAAAGCTTGGGAACGCTTCACTGCTGAAGGTCCATTAGCCGTATTGCCGAGTCATTATGGTCACAACATTCTGAATCTTGTTTGGTGTGGCTCACCAGAATCATCGCAGCAGCGCTTACATCTGAGCGATGCAGATTTCTTGAATGAACTACAAAAAGAATTTGGTTCACGCATTGGAAGATTTCTGAAAGTTCAAGATCGTCGTTTGTATGAACTGGGTTTGAACTATCGCAAAGAAATTACTAAAGACAATGAAGTATGGATTGGTAACGCTGCCCAAACTTTGCACCCTGTGGCAGGTCAGGGGCTGAATTTAGGGTTGCGAGATGCCTTTTTGCTATCCGAGAAGTTAGTTGGGGTATTTTCCGGATCCACAAAAGAGCAATCCCCGACAGACATTCAAGCTGCACTTCAGGGATATGCGCAAAGTCGAAAAATCGATCGAGCGACTACCATTGGTCTTACAGACTTCATGGCCAGGGTATTTACATC
>CANCPL010000054.1:0-15806 GCA_947380065.1 Burkholderiaceae bacterium
AGAACACCTTTTTGCCACAACCAACCAGCACGAGCAGTAATTGCTTCGAGTGATGCAGCATCTTTGATGTCATCTGGACCAGGCCAGAACCAAACCATGTGAGCGATTGGCAGGTAGCTCAAAGTGAACCAAATCACCATGAATACCAAGATTGCAGAAAACTTAGCGCGCTCAGCAAAAGAGCCAATGATCAAGCAGCAAGTGATAGTTGCGAACACTGCTTGGAATGCCATAAATACGTACTCAGGAATCACAACACCTTTACTAAAGGTTGCTGCAACTGAGTCTGGATTCATACCAGCCAAGAAGAGTCGATCTAGTCCACCAATAAATGCTCCGCCTTCCGTGAATGCAAAGCTATAGCCATAAATCGCCCATAGCACTGAAATCAAAGAGAAGACCATGAAACATTGCATACAGATAGACAAGATGTTCTTACTACGTGTTAAGCCGCCGTAGAACAAAGCCAAACCAGGAAGTGTCATCAACAACACTAATGCTGTACAAACCATCATCCATGCGGTATCAGCCTTGTTGCACTTTTCAGAGCAAAGTACTGGAGCAGGTTCTGCTGCAGCAGGTGTTGCTGCAGGAGCTGTAACAGCTGGTTTTTTTACTTCATCAGCATGAGCTGGCGAAGTAACGATTACACCAGTAGCGCCAATAGCCAAGGCCATAGCACCACCAGCAACGAGTCGTTTCATCCAAGTTAACATTTTGAACCTCTCTTTAAAGTGCTGACGCGCCGGTTTCACCGGTGCGAATACGAATGACGTGCTCAACTGGTGAGACAAAAATCTTGCCATCGCCAATCTTGCCTGTACGTGCAGATTTTTCAATTGCTTCAATCGCACGCTCTAAGATGCCATCTTCAACAGCAGCTTCAATTTTTACTTTAGGTAAAAAATCAACTACATACTCAGCACCACGATACAACTCAGTATGACCCTTTTGACGACCAAAGCCTTTAACTTCAGTGACGGTAATGCCCGAAACTCCCACTTCCGAGAGAGCTTCGCGCACTTCGTCAAGCTTGAAGGGCTTGATGATTGCGGTGATTAATTTCATGTGTTTCTCCGTTCAGAGTGGAAATTAGAAAGTTTTGGTAAGCGCAACAATACCAGTGGCACCACCTAAATTTTTGCCTGTTGGTGATGTGTAGCTATAGACGCCAGCTGTTTTCTTTGCATCAGTAGCAACATAGGCTGCTGATAATGCCAAGCCGCCTCCAAAGTCTTTAGTAACGCCAAGCTTCCAATCAGTGTAGGAATATAAAGAACTATTGGTTTGGTTTGGTGCGCTGCCTTGAACATTGCCTGCAACATACTGATAGCCAGCGTGTGCATTAAGTGCTAAACCCCAAACGCCTGTGTCGTAGTTCACGGTTAGATCCGGATAGTATGAGCCAGAACTATTTGCAGTGCCAAAAAGTGGGCTCAGTGAATAAGAAAGCTTAACAAATCCAGTTACAGGGCCAAACGTAAAATTCTGCGCAGCATAAATTTCAGTTGTATTTGGATTAGCATAAGTGCCTGAAACATTTAACCCTGACGTTGGGTAGTAGTACTGCAAAACACCTAAGTCAGAAGCAAAACCTTCACCAATCAACTCTTTCTTAATACCGCCGTAGAAGTCCATCTCAATTGGTGCAGTTACTCTTGTGCCACCGGTTGATGGAAACGAATCAGAAATCCAGCTAATAGAACTGTTCCAGTTACCAATATAGAAACCGCTCTCATGTGCATAATCGAAACCGCCTTGAATTGCTGGCTTAAAGTTTGATTGGCTCAGACCACGATAGCGATAGTCGTTTACTACAGTTACGTTAGCAGTGATTGGGCTTACTTCTACTTCTGCTGCTGGTTCATCAGCCGCAAATGCTACTGTTGATAGGCCGGCTAACAAAGCTACTGCTGCTGCAGAGATTGCTGTCTTCTGTAAAGTTTTCATGTGCTACTCCTTACTGGTTGTAATAAAAAATGGGTTGAATGCTTAATGCATGGAGTGATCATGAATGTTGGGTTATTTTTGGCTTTGGGCAAATTCCCCGAATTAAGGCTTTTGCACTTTTTTGGTGCTATATATTGCACCTGATCGGTGAATTTAGGGCAATAAATGGGTTTTAACCCCTTTTTGGGCATTTTTACCCATTCAACTTAAAATACGAATGTGTATCTTTTCTGCAACTCTCAATAGAACTGCGAACCCTCATCATGCAAAAACCAGGCGAAATCCTCGAACAAATCCAACGTATCGCAAGTGATATGCAGAACAAGGTTGGGGATGCGATCCGTAATTCGCCAGCCCAAGAAATAGAAAAAAATGTTCGCGCCATGATGAATCAAGGTTTTCAGAAAATGGATCTAGTAACACGCGAAGAGTTTGAACTTCAGACCAAAGTACTTACTAAGACACGTGAAAAATTAGAGGCGCTTGAAGCTAAAGTAGCCGCCTTAGAAAAACAGTGATTCTTTTGGATGTATTTTCTTCAGATTACTCTGGGGAAAAATCACTAAAGAAATTTTCATAATCTTCTTTAGTGAAAAAAGTTTTTGCATTTTCTGAGCTTGTACCCGCATGTAGTACTGAAATCTGATAGATCCAGTTATCGCCATTAGATGCCACACGATTAATCCAGCGAACGCGCATGAGCTGCTGATTTTTTCCATTCGCCTTCAAATCCAAAAAATAATCTTTAGTCGGTAAACGTTGGCGATCTGCAGTTTTATAAAATGCGTCTTCAACAGTAACATCGCCGCCAGATGCCTTTGCCCTATCTAATAAATTAGCTTGTAGTTGCATTAGCAACGTATTTAACGATGGGCCTTGATTAGCAGGCAACTGAATAGTGCTGATGGAATAAATAACATCATCAATTTTTACCGCTTCAAGAACCTGCAAAAACTCCTGATCAAAATAAGGAATACGGCGCTCTAGTTTGTCTGGCTTACCAGGAAATAAAGCTGTATATCTTTCTTGTGGAGATTGAACTGTGCGCCAATCAAGTTTTGGGCTACAGGCTGCCAGAAAAACCAAAGCCACTAACAAAGTAGCGGCTTTTGAAATTCCTCTAAACAACCCCCGCTCCAAGCGCTTGTTGATCGGCGTGATAGCTTGAGCGCACCATAGCCCCTACCGCTGCGTGGGAGAAGCCCATTGCATATGCCTCTTCCTCAAACATCTTAAATACGTCTGGGTGAACATAACGCGTGACAGGTAAATGATGTCCTGATGGAGCTAGGTACTGGCCAATAGTGAGCATGTCAATATTGTGCTCACGCATATCGCGCATGACCTGCAAAATTTCCTCATCCGTTTCGCCCAGGCCAACCATCAAACCGCTCTTGGTGGGGATATGTGGAAAGCGCTCTTTAAAATCTTTCAAAAGCTTTAAAGAATGAAGGTAATCGGCACCTGGTCTAGCTTGCTTGTATAAACGCGGGACGGTTTCAAGATTGTGATTCATCACATCAGGTAAGCCACTAGGCGCATACTCAGCAAAAATATCTAAGGCCTTATCTAGTCGACCGCGAAAATCTGGCACCAACACCTCAATACGAGTGTTAGGCGAAAGAGCGCGTGATTGAGAAATGCAGTCAACATAGTGCATTGCACCGCCATCACGCAGATCATCACGATCCACACTAGTGATAACCACATAATTCAATTTCAATGCAGCAATAGTGCGGGCTAAATTAGCAGGCTCCTTCACATCCAGAGGATCTGGTCTGCCGTGACCCACGTCGCAGAAAGGACAACGCCGCGTGCACTTGTCGCCCATGATCATGAATGTTGCAGTTCCCTTGCCAAAACATTCGCCAATATTAGGGCAGCTAGCTTCTTCGCAAACGGTTACCAACTCGTTCTCACGCAAAATCTTTTTGATTTCGGCAAATCGTGAATTATTTGACGCAGCCTTCACTCGAATCCAGTCTGGCTTTTTCAAAATCTCTTGAAGAGGAATAATTTTGATTGGAATACGCGCAGTCTTCTCACTCGATTTTTGTTTGCGTGAGGCGTCGTAATTGAGGTCTTGGCGCGCCTCGATAGATGGGTTGGTGTCAGGCTTATTTATGGTCATGATCGCATCAGTTGCTTTTGTAAATGCTGCAAAAGCCTTTGGCTAATAGTGCTTATATTGTCCTTGATCCCAAGGGTTTGCATATCGACAGTCTTTAAACCCTCATAACCACAAGGGTGGATGCGCTGAAAAGCCTCTAGATCAGTGGCTACATTCAAAGCAAGACCATGATAGGAGCAGCTTTTGGAGACTTTAAGCCCCAAGGCTGCAATCTTCGCGCCAACCCACTCTGGGGGCGCTGCCGCATGCTGAGAGACATAAATTCCGGGGGCGCCTGGGTGTCTTTCGGTCTCAATACCAAAATCTGCCAATGTATCAATGACTGCTTGTTCTATGCGGGAGACTAATTCCTTGACGAAAATTCCCAAACGCCTGAGATCTAGCAAAAGGTAGACCACAATTTGGCCGGGGCCATGATAAGTAATCTCCCCACCACGATCCACTTGAACCAGAGGTATTTGATTGCTGGGGGAATGCAGGTTACTTGCATCTCCAGCTAGACCCAAAGTAAAAACCGGGGGATGCTCTAAAACCCAAATCTCATCAGGTGTTTCACTAGTTCGCTCTTTAGTAAATGCTTGCATGGCCTCATAGGTAGATGCGTAATCAGCCAATCCAAGTTGTTTGACTAAAGCCAACATAAATTCAATTACAGAACGATGCTAACGAGGGGATGAGTGGATAAAGTGCGATACAACTCATCTAACTGTTCACGACTAGTTGCAGTAATTGGTAAAGTAATACCCAAATAATTTCCATCCTTAGAGGGGCGCTGCTCAACCTTGCTCTCATCGAACGTAGGATCAAATTGTTTTGCAATGTGCACTATTGCGGGAAGATACTCCGGGTTTGCCTTGCCCATGACTTTGATAGGAAAAAGCGATGGGTACTCGATTAATGATTTTTCTTCAGCCATACGATCTCTCTAGTTCTAATTACTGACGATGATCTGGCATACCCAACCAAGCGCCAGTAATAATGTTGCGAATGCAATGCAAACGACGATGAAAGAAGTGATCAGCGCCGGGAACCACCTGGACAGTGAGCTCTTGCGGACGCGCCCAATCTAAAACATCAAGCAAGGGAATGGTCTCATCCAATTCGCCGTGAATTAATATCGTATCAGCTGGAACCTGAGCCAGCGTCCATTTACCAGCGGCACTACCAACCATGACAAGACGTTCAGCTGGACGACCTAGATCTGAAAGTCTTTGTACCAAATGGCTGCCAACAAAACTGCCAAATGAAAAACCTGAAACTACTAAAGGCAAGGTATTTGCATTAGTAACCCAGGATTGATTTACTGTTGCTTCGAATTCACTCCAGCTTGAAGGTGTTCGCATCCAATCAGTAACGTGTAGCAAATCTTCTAGCTCACCAGCCCCATCATCATGGACACCCTCAGTTCCACCTACACCCCGAAAGTTTGGACGCACGCTTACGTAACCTAATTGATTAAACGCACGCGCCATGGTTTGAGCCACTTTGTTATCCATAGTTCCGCCCATCAAAGGATGTGGGTGTGCGACAAGCGCTAGGCCACGAACTGCAAATGTAGGGTCATTTTTTAATTCATCCGGAAGATCGATGGACATTTCCATTGATCCCACAATACCTTCGATATGAATTACTTTTGTACGGCTATTCATAAAAAACTTTCAATTCTTAAATTACTATGCCAATTGCAAGCGCTCTACTGGGCACCCCGCAATTAAATGTGACTGAATAATTTCTTCAACATCATCCGTATCAACAAAGGTATACCAAATGCCTTCTGGATAAACAACCATGACTGGACCATCGGCACAACGATCTAAGCACCCAGCCTTATTCACCCGAATCTTTCCTGGACCGGCAAGACCGAGCTCCTTCACTCTTTTTTTAGCATAGTCAAACAAGGCGAAAGCATTATGCTGATCGCAACACTCCTCACCATTAGCGCGCTGATTTAAACAAAAAAATAGGTGGTGTGAAAAACTCATAGAGAAATTATATTTATCAATGTTTCGGTTTAAATTCTATAGCGCTACGAAGCAACCAAATAAGAGCTAAAGGTAACCATACTACTGAAACCCACTGCATCAGCTCATTAAAGTGTAATAAACGCCCTTGATACCAATGTCTTAGCGTCAGTATGAAATACGGATTGTCAGGCAAAACATTGACCGCAATTGTGGTGCCAAGCAGGCAGATCAAGGCTAGCCAAAACTTAGTTCTTAGCTCTAATTGCAAAGCCCATCGCAAGAAGATGCTGCCAAGCACCATGCCCCATATCGCACCGGTAGTCAGCCAATTCAAACTAAAGTCGGCACCAAATTGAAGTGCGGTGAACAAAGTCTTAATCAATACCGTCAGCCCAAGCAACCCGTTAAGAATGCGCCATTGTGGAGCCTTAGTACGTAATCCTAGCGAAAGCAACAATGCAATGCCGAGCCAACACAGCGATGTAATAGCTGTCTCTTGAATGACATGATTAATTACTAAGGTACCCCAATCAACTGAGCCAAATATGGCATGCCCCCATACGCCCGTGCCAAGCCAAGAGCTTTGCGGGTAAATCTGGGACCAAGGAAATAACAAGAACAAGGCACATGCCGCCCAATTGAGGCCAAACCATTGATCAAAGCGCCGGCGAATTGCGCTCCCAGATAACCATTGCGGTCCAAGAGGAATGGCCAATAAGCCCCCCAATAAACCCCCAAAGATATTGGCCCACCAATCCATTTGACTGGGGATGCGAGTAGGCAGCCAAGATTGCAGTGTTTCTACCCCCAGCGCCAGGGCAGCACTCAAAATCAGGGCAATCCCGAGTGCTACATAGTTACGCCATCCTGGATAGGCGGCAAACATCACCAAGAATCCGAACGGAATATAAGCCAAGATATTGACTGACACATCGAAGAGCGTAATAAAACGGGGTAAGGGGGCATCCACCCAAGCCCATGCGGCTATGCCGTTTTGAAAATCAAAATCAAAAGGGTTAAGACTTACATACAGGATCAAAAGTGCGTAACTGAGGCTCATAGCCCTAGCCAATGGCATAGCCTGCAGAGGCCATGCCAGCTTTCGAGGTCTTTGATCTTTTTGATTCATCCCACAATTCTAGGTCAGACCTTTCTACAATGGCAGAATGACTGCAAATTGCATCCTTGAGCGCGTTACTGAGACCAAATCAACCAATGATGATCTTTTAGCACGCTGGCGTGCAGGTGAACTCATAGACCCAGTAGCTCGTATCGCTCACAAACAAACTGCCGGCAAAGGAAGAGCGGGTAGAGCATGGCTTGCCAATCCAGATGATTCATTGTGCTTTTCTCTCGCATTTCCATTTAAAAGAACGCCTTCTGAACTTAGCGGGCTTAGCCTGTTGGTTGGCCTAGCAGTTGTTGCTGGTATTTCACAGGCTTGCGATCTTAGCGAAGCGAAGCTGCAAGCAGCAGGCCTTCAGCTGAAATGGCCCAATGATGTATTGCTAAACAAGCACAAACTCGGAGGCATCCTCATTGAAGGTGGCCAAGCAAAACCGGGTGATCCTACTTGGATGATTATTGGTGTTGGGATCAACTTACGTAATGCAGAAGCGATTGAAGAAAATCTAGACACCGGACTTCAAGTAGGCTCAATATCCGATCTGACTAAAGCACTTCCTGATATCGAATATCTTTGGCTTAAATTAATTGCTTCACTTGAGCAACATCTCACAGAATTTGATCTGCATGGATTTAAGCCCTGCAAAGAACGTTGGTTGCAGTGGGATGCCTATCGTGAGCTGCCTGTATGTATTTCTGGCGCCGGTAAAGATCCTATTTACGGCCTTGCAAAGGGCGTAGATGAAACAGGAGCATTGCTATTACTGCAAGATGACAAAATAATTACCATTCATGCAGGCGATGTTTCATTGCGGATTCAATCATGAGCCTCTATTTATTTTTTGATGTTGGTAATACGCGCCTTAAATGGGCAGCTGTAGAGTCAACCCATAATCCAAGCGACCAACAAAAGAAATTATGGTCTTACTCTGGATCTATCAGCAGCAAGTCTTTGCAGTCAGCAGAACATCGTGCTGAGTTAGCAGACTATATTTCTAAAACATTACCAAAGCCTGAAGCTATTGGATTCTGCTGCGTTGCCGGCCAAGAGGCGATTACCAATCTCAAATCATTGTTCCCTCAATGGAGTGATATTGAATGGAAGCAATTAAAGGGAGATAGCACTTTCATAGGGATGCGCAGCTTATATCAAGACCCTAGCAAGCTCGGCGCTGATCGCTGGGCTGCGCTGATTGGTGCTCGCGCCCTGTCAAACAAAAATACTCTAATTGTGAACGCCGGTACCGCTACAACAATCGACTTAATTGGCTCTAATGGCGTACATTACGGCGGATGGATTTTGCCCGGCCTTGAATTAATGCAAACCAGCTTAGCAAACAATACTGCGCAGCTAGATTTAGCAACTCGTTCAGCGCATCATGGTTTCGGCGTGTGCACTAATGACGCAATTATTGGGGGTTGTGACGCAGCACAAGTGGGCGCAATTCTCTATGGCATGCAGCATGCAAAAGAGATCAATATCCCAGTGGAAAAGATTTGGATTGATGGTGGTAACGCAAAGATCCTAGCAAAGGAAATTTCACAAACCAATTTACCGGCCAGGCAAATGCTTGAAGTAACTGAAGGATTGGTGCTGCGTGGTATTTGGGCCTGGTTACTGCAAAATCTTTAAGAACGTATCTTGCCTAATAGGGTTGTAGTCGAGCGCTCATATATAAAAGGTATCGCAACCGCTTTGCCGCCCCAACTTTTTACCAAATGGGTCTCTGCCAAGGTATCGATTTCATAATCACCACCTTTGACGTAAACATCGGGCCTAATTTTTTCGATTAAGCCGACTGGTGTTTGTTCGGTGAACAACACTGCGATATCTACGCTTTCTAATGCAGCCAATAGAGCCTGACGATCAGCCTCGGTGTTAATGGGACGGTCATCCCCTTTACCCAACATTTTTACAGAGGCATCTGAGTTAACGCCCACTACCAAACTAGCCCCCAAAGCACGTGCCTGCGCCAAATAACTAGCATGACCGCGATGCAAAATATCGAAAACTCCATTAGTAAACACTAATGGCCTAGGAAGCTTTGCTAAGCGAGCCCCAAGTTGGTCTGGTGAGCAAACTTTGGCTTCGAAAGAGGGTGGTGGCAGCTGACTCATAACCCAATATTAATGGCAATTTTGTAATGCCAGCGATATTACCCAGAATGTCTTAGACTTGGCCTCTATCCAGCGAAATTAAAAGGCGCAATATGCACCGCTATCTAATAAATTCCCTCTTTGGCTTATTTGCCCTCTTATCGGGATTTCAGCTTGCTAATGCTGCGACCACTTGCAGCCCCCTGCTCTCTCACACCTTTCCCCGCCTTCAGGATGAGGCGCCGCAAAATCTTTGCCAATATCAAGGCAAGGTTATTCTGGTTGTAAATACAGCCAGCTTCTGTGGCTTTACAAGCCAATATGAAGGCCTTGAGAAGATTTATGCTAAATACAAAGACCAGGGTTTTGTAGTGCTCGGCTTCCCATCCAATGATTTCGGACAACAGGAGCCGGGTAGCAATAAAGAAATTGCTGATTTCTGCAAGAACACCTATGACGTGAAATTCCCGATGTTTGCCAAAAGTACAGTTTCCGGAAATAACCCAAACCCCTTATTTAAGATGTTGATTGCCAAAACGGGCACAACACCAAAATGGAATTTTTATAAATACCTAATCGATCGTAATGGCAATGTAGTTGATTCATTTGGTAGCATGACTAAACCAAGTAGCAGCAGTATTACAGGCCCAATTGAAAAGCTTTTAGGAGAAAAAGCTCAGTGAGTAAAAAACGAATTGCCATTATTGGCGCGGGCATCTCTGGATTGGGCTGCGCATATGCCTTAAGACAGCATCCTGAATTTGAAATTACCTTATATGAAGCGGGCGACCATATTGGTGGCCACAGCAATACAGTAGATTTCACTTGCAACATCAATGGGGAAGAAGTCACCCATGGTGTAGATACTGGCTTCCTAGTCTTTAATCGCAAGACTTATCCACGTCTCGTCCGACTATTCGAAGAAATTCAAGCCCCAGTAGCTCCTTCAGAAATGTCTTTTTCTGTATCCATTGATGCCTCTGGAAAATCTGGGATAAATAAAAAAATTGAATGGGCCGGTAACGACATTAATTCATTTTTTGGCCAACGATCCAATCTTCTTTCTCCATCATTTTGGAGGATGGCATATGACATCTTGCGCTTTAATCGTCTTGCTACCCAGCTGGCACATGAACAAATTGAAGCTGGCCATCAGTACAAAGAGTCTGATGAAAATATTTCTGATTTTTTAAAGCGTCATCGCTTTAGTCAAAGCTTTAAAGAGAATTATTTTCTCCCGATGATTGGCGCTATCTGGTCTTGTTCAGTCGAGCAGATGCTAGAGTTTCCGATTCAAACCATGGTGCGCTTCTGTCATAACCATGGTCTTTTGCAAATCCAAAATCGCCCACAATGGTTGACCATCAAAGGTGGATCACGAGAATATGTAAAGCGGATTGTTGCTGCACTAACAAAACATCAGATAGCGATTAAGCGTGAGTCTGTCCTGCGCGTCAACACTAGCCAGAATGGCGGTCAAGTTGAAGTGATTAGCCAGTCTGGTACAACCCACTTTAATGAAGTGATCATGGCCTGTCACAGCGACCAAACATTAGATTTGGTTCACGGCATTGATCAACAGGCCAGAAATATTTTGGTAGCTATTCCATACCAAAAGAATCGCGCACTTTTGCATACCGATATTCGCTTTTTACCAGAAGCAAAACGCTGCTGGGCAGCATGGAACTATACCGCCAAGTCTGGTGACAAGCCAAATGCAAAACAGCATGTCAGTGTTAATTACCTAATTAATCGCTTACAGCCACTGCCGGTCCAACTACAAGATACGCAAATTATTGTCAGCCTAAACCCTTCGGAAGAGCCCGATCCAAAACTAGTGCATCAAGAGATTCACTATTCTCATCCAGTCTTTGATATGAGTGCGATACAAGCTCAGAAGGAGCTACCCTTAATCCAGGGCTCTTCGTCTATTTGGTACTGCGGTGCTTGGACTGGTTTTGGGTTTCATGAGGACGGCTTGCGTTCAGGCGAATTAGTTGCTGAAGCCTTAATTGAAAGTGTTCGGCAGCCCATTAAAACCAAGCAAGATGTCTAGTTAATGGTGCAAGCAAAGATTAACTTTGGAGTAGTAAAACACCAGCGCTTACGGCCAGCTAGGAATGTATTTGGCTATGGTGTGTTTACTATATCCATTCCTATGCGCGCTCGAAGCGCTAATCCACATTTACTCACACATCAGGGCTTAAGCGATAACCGCTGGGGGCTTTGCGCATTTTTTGATAAAGATCATGGCTTGGGAGAACCCGATAGCCTTGCCTGGATTGAAAAGATTCTTGCGGAAAACCATGTGCAAGATGTCGACGGAGAAATTTGGCTTCAGACTTTTCCAAGGGTGTTGGGCTATGTCTTTAATCCAGTGAGCTTTTGGATCTGTAAGCGTGCCAATGGCAAAGTGCAGGCAGTTCTGGCTGAGGTCAACAATACCTTTGGCGAGCGGCATTGTTATTTACTGCATAAAGATTCGGGCAAAGAGTTACGCTCAGGCGAAACGCTCACCAGTAAAAAAGTATTTTATGTTTCACCATTTTGCGAGGTACGAGGTGACTACCATTTCCGCTTCTTATTCCCACAAGATAGCACTAGCGGCATTAACAACGTCTGTCGTATTGAGCTACATGAAGATGGTCTACCCCTCATCAATACCAGTATTAGCGGCACTAGTCGCCCATTAAGCCAAACCAATGTCATTTTGGCGATGATTCGCTACCCTTTGATGAGTTTAGGAGTGATTTTCCGCATACATTGGCAAGCATTGAAATTATGGGTAAAAGGTGTACCCTTTCATTCAAAACCTAAACCACCCGAACTTGAAGTTAGCAGATGAATCGCCCAGGACAATCCCTTCTCTCTAGACTAAATTTTTCTCGCCCCCGAGAGCGAGTTAGCTCTTCACATAAACATCAAATTAGCGCTAAGACACTTCTAACGCTCTTAACCAAACTCAGCAGTGGTCACTTGAAATTAACGCTGCCAGATGGTGAAAAGCGGGAATTTGGAAATTATAGCGATCAATTGCATGCTGAAATTCATATCATGGAGTGGTCAGTATTTAAAGACATCATGTCGCATGGCGATATTGGTTTTGCTGAGAGCTATATCCAAGGAAAATGGAATACCCCAGATCTCAAGACACTACTTGAGCTAGCGATACGAAATCGAACTATTTTAGAAAAAGCCATCTATGGCAATTGGTACGGATCCATCTTTTATCGCCTGAAGCATTGGCTGCGAGATAACAGCAAAGCTGGAAGTCGCAAGAATATTCATGCACATTACGACCTAGGAAATGCCTTCTATACACTCTGGCTTGACCCTACCATGAGTTACTCTAGCGCCTGGTTTGCAGAGGGCGATAAACAAGCCCTAGTTGACGCACAGTGCGCAAAGATCAAGCGCATTCTTGACTCTCTTCAAACAAAGTCTGGAGATCATGTTTTAGAAATTGGCTGTGGCTGGGGTGGGGTGATGGAAGAATCCCTGCGCAGCAATACAGCGATTACAGGCATAACACTCTCGAAAGAGCAAAAAGCATTTGCAGAAAAGCGGTTGCTAGCAGTTCAAGCGGAAATTGGTGACGCCCCCTCTTTTGAAGTGCGCTTACAAGACTATCGTGATTGTCAGGAAAAATATGATGGCATCGCTTCAGTGGAAATGTTTGAAGCGGTTGGCGAGAAGCATTGGCCTGAATATTTTGAAACCATTGCACATTGCCTAAAAGCCGGTGGTAAAGCCTGTATCCAGACTATTGTGATTGCAGAAGACCTTTTTGATCGCTATCGTCGCAATACCGACTTTATTCAACAGTATGTATTTCCTGGAGGCATGCTGCCTTCTCGGGCAAGCTTTAAGGAAAGCGCAGCCAAAGCCGGATTAAGAATCGAACAAGAATTTGCGTTTGGCGCCGACTATGCAAAAACTCTTTGCCTCTGGAGAGATAGCTTTAATCAAAAATTGAATGAAGTTCGTCAACTAGGATTTGATGAGGCTTTTATTCGTCTTTGGAATTTCTATCTGATGTACTGTGCCGCTGGCTTTACGGAGCGCAATATCGATGTGGTGCAATTTACCCTGAGTCACCAACCCTCACCCGCATCTTCTGATGTGCTCAGCGCATGAAACAACTAGGCATCGATCACTTCTCGGGAAAAAGAGTCTGGGTCATTGGTGCTTCTAGCGGCATTGGTGAAGCCTGTGCAAACGCCCTTTTACTCAAAGGCGCCAAGGTTGCGCTTTCTAGCCGACGAGCCGAACGATTGCATCAAATCGCCCTGAATAGTGAAATTGGGCAAACCCTCGTTGTTCCACTAGATGTTACAGATGACGTGCAATTCCAGGCTGGCTATAAAACTATTTTGAGCGCCTGGGGTGGAATTGATCTCCTCCTTTTTGTATCCGGCATGTATGTGCCGCTACGTGCAGATAATTTTGATATCAATGTTGCAGAGAAAACGATTGATGCAAACCTTTTGGGGCCCATGAGAGCGGTTGCATTGGTGGTACCAGAGATGCTAAAGGCTCACTCAGGACATATTGCCATTGTTGGCAGTGTCGCAGGATATAGCGGCCTACCAAAAGCCTTGGCATATGGCCCAAGTAAAGCGGCCATCATCAACTTTTGTGAGAATCTGTATTACGATTTGCTGCCTACCGGTGTCAGCGTACACTTGATCTCACCAGGTTTTGTGGCGACAGAAGCTACCGCACAAAATGATTTTGAAATGCCAGCTTTAATCAGTGCGGAAGAAGCCGCGGATGAGATATTAATAGGGATTCAGAATGGGGAATTTGATATTCATTTCCCTAAGCGATTCTCAAGATTCTTAAAGTTTCTCAGAATCCTGCCCTATCCAATCTACTTTTGGATTGTGCGCCGCTTCGTCAAAATTTAAGCAGCGCCAAAGCATGGCCTTCGATGAGGTTACTGCTTGTACTTATCTTTGCGGATTTTATCTTCCAAGTAATCCATTACGGCGAGTGCTTTAGCTTTGGTCCCTGCAATAGATGGTGAGGTCACGTATTTACCTTGCATCACAATCGTAGGCACGCCATCAATTCGATAGGCTTCCGTTAACTGCTTAGCGGCACGCGCCTTGGATACGACCGCGAAAGAGCGATAAGTTGCCAAGAAGGTATTTCTATCAATGCCTTGTGATGTAACCCAATCAGCAATCTCCGTCTCTGTTAGAAGGCGCTTATTTTCTTTATGCATTGCATACATGACTTTTTCATTGAGAGCATCTCCCTTGCCCATTGCCTCTAAGGCATAGAACAATTGGCTATGGGGCAAGAAGTCGTCGCGAAAGGCTACAGGGACTCTGCGAAAGACAACATCTTTAGGTTGACGCTTCACCCAAGCGCTGAGCTCAGGCTCAAAGTCGTAGCAATGTGGACAACCGTACCAAAAGAATTCAATAACCTCTACTTTTCCCTTGGTTTCTACCGGCTGCGCAATAGGCAAAATGCGGTAATCGAATCCTTCTTCAATTTTTTGACCTTGCGCACCAGCAAGGCCACTTAAAGAAAGAAGTGCAAATAAGGTAATGAATCTTTTGCTAAATGAAATCATGATTTACTAGATTTAATTAAAGTTGGTTTAATGCCCATGCCACTCAATTTATCGCGTACCGAATTACTCTCTTCAGGGGTGTTATATGGGCCTACACGAACACGCCAGAGGGTGTTGCCATCGCTCGTCACTTCACTTAACTGCGCCTGTATTCCCTGAATAGCCAAATTCGCTTTTTGCGCATCTGCATCAGCACGTTTTGTGAATGCACCCACTTGTAAAAAATAAATGGAGTCTGCTTTAGTTGAAGGAGTAAGGGCTGAATCAGCAGGCTTGTCAGCCGATTTCTTACCGTTAACTAAATCACCAATCGGATCTGTTGAAGCTGCGGCAGGTGATTTACCCTGGAGCGGTTTATTTAAATCAACTGGCTCGACAGGAGCAGCCACTTCACCTTCAGCAGGTGTAGCAGAAGGTTTAATGGTCAATGGCAGACTAGGGGCACGCATTCCCGGTCTTTCTTGGGGTGTATTTTTAGAAAGGTAAAAAGCGATGACAAAGGCAATACCAAGACCAGCGCCTAGACCCAAAATAAAGCCAAGAATAGTGCCGCCGTATTGGGTATTTTTACTATCGACGCGGTTAAGGCGCTTTACGAAGCCAGTTTGCTGATTCGGTGTTTTCATCATTTCCTCATCTTACATCTTCACTCCATGCCTCGCCATTACATCTTAAATGGTGCTGAAACCCCGAGTACTTTTAAGCCATTTTGCAGAACCTGGCGGGTCGCCAAAAGCAATGCAAGACGTGCTTGTTTTAAGTTCTGATCGTCAACCAATACGCGATCGGCATTATAGAAAGTATGGAAATCACCCGCTAAATCACGCAGGTAAAAAGCTAATGCATGAGGAGCTAATTCTTCGGCAGCAGCTGTAAGGACTTCTGGATATTCTGCTAAACGACGCAGTAAATGATCGGATGCCTTGCTTTGTAGAAGCGATAGATCGGCCTT
>CANCPL010000055.1:0-15074 GCA_947380065.1 Burkholderiaceae bacterium
GTGGCCTGTTTACTAGAGATCTCTAGTCCCCAAAAGGCCGTCAACAAAACGATGAGGGAAAAAGCAAAGATGGCCTTAAAGTACTTTTTAGGCAAGCCATTAATCTTCAGAATAAGGCCTGTACTAAACCACCATACAAAGATGGTAAAAATTAGAGGGCTTATCCAAAAATACATAATGACTTACCAAACAGGCGCTAAGCGTATATCGGCAGGCAGTTCATTGGGAACTACTGGCAATAGATAAATGTGCACGAAGGTTGCGGCAGCACTAATAGCCAAAACACCACGCTTGATCGTAGAGAAGAGTCCGCCTTTTAACTTAAGCTCCTCAACCTCATCAGAAATCCTTCTGAGTTTTTCAAATCCCTCCCAAATTCTAGAATCATCCAGATTGATGGTGAAAGGAAACACTTGTTTAGAAATATCAGAGGTGATTTTCAGAACCTGACGATCATAATCTGTAGGCGACACTCCAAGTGCCTTATGAAATTCTGGTCTTGAATGATCTCGTACATACATCGTTGCATAAACTGCGATGAGGAAAAAGCGTATCCATAGACGATTCACGCCACTAAGTAATTTTGGATTAGAGCGCATCAATAATGCAAATGCTTCACCATGACGGAATTCATCGTTACACCATTTTTCAAACCAAAGGAAAATTGGGTGAAAACGCAGCTCAGGTTTTTTCTGAATGATACGAAAAATCATGATGTAACGGGCATAGCCTATCTTTTCAGAAAGATAGGTTGCATAAAAAATAAACTTTGGTTTAAAGAAGGTATATTTTTTAGTTCTTGCCAAAAATCCCAAATCAACACCAATACCAAAATCTTTGAGCCACTGATTAATAAAACCAGCATGCCTACTTTCATCACGGGCCATATAAGAAAATAAGTTCTTTAGCTCGGGATTATTAATGGATTTTTTAATTTCTGAATAGAGCACACAGCCTGAAAATTCAGAAGTAATAGAGCTAATCAAAAAGTCCAGGAACTCTTGGTATAGACCCTCAGGAAGATGCGAGTAATCCTTTGACATATCTTCGGGACGCTGAAAATGGGCTTGATTAATGTCCTGTTCAAATTCTTGCATTAATCGATCCCACTCTGGCTTCACGGATGAAATATCGAAACGATCCATCTCATCAAAGTCAGTGGTGTAAAAGCGCGGACTGAGAATCGTATTCTCAAGTGCACGATCGGTTGACTCATTAATTGAACGCCCCATTGGCATTGTTGGCACAGTGGCACTCATACTTTTACTCCTTCATGCAAAATAATAGGGGTGGTCTCTTTAATAATAGGAGCTGGCCTTGGGTATTTTTTAGCTTTACTAAATCGAGTGGTTGAAAAGCTCACTTCATATAGCATGGTTACTTCCAGTCTTGCAGTCAAATAGACCCACAGCCGCGAAAAGATACCCGCCTTAGAAACAGTAGCAATACGGTCATAACTCAGTACTTCACCAAAATTGATGTCTACGATAGGATCGTGGACCAGTACTTGATCTCCAGGACCGACCTGTACCCCGCTCAAATCAACATGAGCATAGAGAAACTCGGAGGTATTGGACATGTCGACATGACAAGGTACTGTTTGTTTAGACATAGTTATCTCGCAATATTTAAAAATGCAGCAAATTCAGCAGCGTTATCTTTTCCAAAGGACTCTAAATCAATTCGGTTATTGGTTGCTAAATCAATTAAGGTTAGCCTGCCATCTGCACGACTGATTAATTCAAAGGCATCATCACTAGAAATTTGACGAATTCGGCGATCGCGCGCCAGAGCCCTCAAAATGCCCCTTACAAAACCAGCCTGCCCTTCAACCTGCGCAATCATTTGTCCGTTATCTGCAGAAATCACACCTACTGCGCCACTAGGAAGATCTCTAAAGTGCAGTGTTTTCTTGGCAATGACATCAGCATCTGCTTGATGTTCTAATTTGCCGGACTGCACAAAGTTTCCAACGAGCAAAATCACCACTGCTAGCAATGAAACAATAAACAATGCAATATAGTTTTGCATCTGAATAGTGTTCATACGCAAAATCATGCTACTTCTGCCTCTGTATAGGAGTTGTTTGTATTAACTGACTTAGCTTCATTTGCCTGGACAGAGCGGGCGATGACATTATTTTCTATTGCCCATGCATCCACCAAAATTTGCGCAACTTCAGCACAGTTTTTGATTCCTCTTAAAGTCGGCTGGGGAGCAGTCCACTTACCAGGTCTTGCATGTGGCCATAAATGAAATATTGCAATTTTGATTCCCTTGCTTAACTTTAAATAAATATCGCCAGCTCCTTCTTTGGTAAAGCCACAATCTGCTGACTCAATCATTTTCAAGGGAAGATTGAAAGTCATATTGAGAACAATGCCAATTCGCATCACCACACGCTTATTAGTAATGGTGTAAACCGCTGTTGAAGCGATCAAATATCCAATCAGCCCTACTAGACCAAGGCCTAAACCCGATAAAGCTAGAATGGTCAGCGCTGAATACAAGATAGATGTAACAGACTCACCATCACTCAAGCCAGACACTAAACGATAAGCCAATAGCAATCCAAAATAAATACCTAATAGTTTGATATGAAAGACCTTCGATAAAATCGTCTTTGTGTCAGGTGATCCCTGCCACAAAATACGCTCACCCTTTGGCAACTTCTCAGGAAGGCCAAATTCAGCTTCAAACTCATGCTCTGGACTGCTATGGATATCAAGACTCATGCTAATGGCTCCTGACGCTCAGGTGTTGCGTACAAAGTGCCTGCACCAAAGTACGCCATAATTTTCTCTTCCTCTAACAAGGTCACTTCTTCTGGGTGCTTTGTTTTTGGCACCTGAGCAAATTGATCTGACAAAATAGATTGCACTTGAATATTGTGCTTTCCAATGCGAGAGAAATTAATAGGTAACAACACCTTATTACCGTTCGCATCTACCTCAAGGTAACGAATCATCATTTCCATATGGTCTACCCATACATCCGTCACCATACCGCCTTTATTGCCATCTGCACCAATAACTTCTAATCCAATTGGATTGATATCAATTTCTGAGATCGAAATTTTTGGCAGGTTTCTTAATGGACGAATACGCGCATGACCTTCTAAGTCATAATCGACATGATCGGCACGATTTGCATAAGAGCCTGGTCCAACACCCGCTAACAGGGGGTTTCCTACTGGTGCCAATGGCGCTCCGTTCCAAGGATGAATCGGAACTGCAGAGACTTTTTCTGGCTCAGGAGGAGTTTGCAATGGCGCATAGTAGGTTTTACCAAACTCTGTCACAAATTTTTTCACTCTTGGCATACCTAAGATGCCATCTTCACGGCGCACCTGCCCAAAGCGCTCAGTTTCTAATGGAAATCCTTCTCGCTTACTTTCTAATGTCAGATAAATAATTAATCCAACGAAGAACAGTAAGAATATATAAAACACGACTTGAGCTACGTCGATATATTGTGTAATTGCACCCGTACCCATATTTCTCCCCTTCCTTAAAAACTAGCCTGGAAAATCAGCTAAGCCAAACTTACTTGTTTTTGAAACACCCAAAACTGTCCTTTTAGCTACTAAAGGACCCAATGCAACCAAGGTAATAAACAATAAATAAATTTCGATGTGGTAAACAAAGCTATACCCAGTTGCTGGATTCATTAATGCGGAGCCGATTGCTCCACTAGTAGCCAATTGGCCGACGAGATCTCTAATTGCGCCGCCTAATAACATACCAATTCCAGAGCAAGTAGCAGTCACCGCCCCCCAAGCCCCAATGACCATGCCACTCATATTCTCTTGATCCATACTCATTGCAATTGTTAATGTACTCACCGCAAACAAGCCGCCGCTAAAGCCAATTAAGAGCGCGCCTAATCTGAATAAATTTGGAGAGCCCATTGGTTCCGAGAAGATCACCAGGGTAAATGCAATTAAACCTAGCAATAAACCTAGCGCAGCTATTCTGTGGGCGTTAAATCCACGACCGAGCCATCTTGCTGAAAGCGAAAATGCCAATAAAGATCCAAAGGCAATTAAGGCCGTTAGGAAACTGGTTGCAGAAACATCAAGCTGCAAAATCTCGCCACCATAAGGCTCCAAAATAATATCTTGCATACTAAAACCGGTAGTACCAAGTCCAAGCATGATTAAAAAACGACGCACATTTGGTTTTTTGATGAATTGATGCCAACTCTGAGTGAATTTAGGTTGGGTAATATCAGGCGAAGTATTTCTAGGCTGACGAACTTCTTGTTTCCACAAGGCAAAGAGGTTCAAAAACAGAGTCAGGATAGCAACACCCTGTATTACCCTGATTAATTGCATTGGGCTAAAAGGGTCCAAAAATAGACTGAAGATAATTCCACTGAAAACCATACCCACTAGCAACATGACATACATCATTGCGACAACACGTGGTCTATTTTTTTCATCCGCTAAGTCAGTTGCAAGAGCCAAGCCAGCGGTTTGAGTGGTTTGCATACCAGCACCCACCAATAAAAACGCCAATGTACTACCAAGATAACTAAACCAAATAGGCCAGTGTGTGTCGCCAGACAGCAAGATCAAAGCGAACGGCATGATGGCAAGACCGCCAAACTGCAACCATGTCCCCATCCAAATATAGGGAACCCTTTTCCAACCCAAGATAGAACGATGCGTATCAGACTTATGGCCAATCAATGCTCTAAATGGAGCAAAGACTAAAGGCAATGCCACCATTAACGCTACTAACCATGCATCTATGCTCATCTCCACAATCATCACGCGATTAAGAGTGCCAACGAGTAATGAAGTAGCCATACCAACAGAAACTTGAAACAAAGATAACCTTAGGAGTCTTCCCAAAGGCAAATCAGGAGTTGCCACGTCTGCAAAAGGCAAAAAGCGAGGATGAATCCTCGTCCAAGCTTTTGCAATTCTAGACATGCTCATCATGATTGTTTTTTCAACTCCATGAGTTGAGATTTATAAAAGCCACTTGATACCAAATGGGTAAATGGAGCCTCCCAATCAACGAACCAGGGCGACTGATTAATCGATTTATTTAGCTTTTCGTAACTAATAGGCTCAATAAATGGTGCCCTATCTTTTCTTGGGAATAGACGGCCTACCCGAATCATTAATTCCAGGGGTAATGTGCTGGGGGCAAAAGTAAATAGTATTTTTTCAGAGACACGAGGAGCTAACTTCTCTAATACCACCAACATATCTTTTGCACAGTAGTGAATCATAGAATCCATGCCAATGACATAATCGAAATCGCCATAAGATTCATCCAGCATATCACCAGCATGGAATTGGATATTTTGACGCTCACTCTCAGGGATTCTGCTTTTAGCAAGCTCGATTAAATTAGGCGAGAGGTCCACTGCGGTAACTAAAGCCCCTTTGTTAGCCAATTCAAGCGCAACGGCACCAGTTCCGCAACCTGCATCTAGAACTCTTTTACCAATCAGATTTTCCGGTAGTCGACTAATAATGCTGTTACGCATTTGATCGCGTCCCGCTCTCACAGTTGCACGAATACCACTCACTGGAGCATCTGATGTCAGTTTTGCCCAAGCATCATTAGCAGTGCGATCAAAATAGTTCTGCAGCTTACTGCGTCTATCTAAATAAGAAATAGCGTCCATGATTAATCAAATCCTAGCAAGTCAAAGATTTCACGGTCTTTTAGAGATTCCATTAACAATGGGTCATCATCTAAAAGCAAGCTGGCTGCCAAGCGGAGGTACTCCTCTTTTACTGCCTCAATTTCAGGGGTAGATTCCATTTCAAAGATCGTGCATTTCTTTAAACGACTCTTACGAATAGCGTCGAGGTCAGGAAAATGGGCCATTTTCTTAAGACCAACACGATCATTGAATTTATCGATCTGATCGGTATCTTGACTGCGGTTGGCAATCACGCCACCTAAGCGCACGTTGTAATTTTTAGCTTTTGCACTAATTGCTTGAACAATGCGATTCATTGCAAAGATGGAGTCGAAATCATTTGCAGCAACAATCAGCGCTCGATCAGCATGCTGCAAGGGAGCTGCAAAACCACCGCAGACAACGTCACCCAGCACATCAAAAATAACAATATCGGTATCTTCTAGTAAATGATGCTCTTTTAACAGCTTCACTGTTTGACCAACCACGTAGCCACCGCAACCTGTTCCAGCCGGAGGACCGCCTGCTTCGACACACATCACACCATTAAAGCCCTCGTAGACAAAATCTTCCACACGTAATTCTTCAGAGTGAAAATCTACTGACTCTAGAATATCAATCACAGTAGGAACCAACTTTTTTGTCAAGGTAAAAGTAGAGTCATGTTTTGGATCACAGCCAATCTGAATTACTCGCTTGCCTAATAATGAAAAAGCTGCGGAGAGATTAGAAGAGGTAGTGCTTTTCCCAATTCCGCCCTTTCCATAGATCGCAAAAACTTTGGCATTGCCAATTTTTTCGTTAGGATCTAGATGAACTTGCAAACTGCCTTCCCCATCCAATGGCTTAGTTCTCGTATTGATTGAAGAAATTGGTATGTTTACCGTTTCCATTAAATAGGCACTCCCTCGTATACACCTTCAAGTCGATCTTCAAAGTCATTGGCAACGCGACGTAATGTCTCGAGTACCGATGGCTCTGGCTTCCAATAATTTCTTTCTGATGCTTCTAATAAGCGACTTGCTACTTTCGCAGATGATGCAGGGTTCAGACTCATTAAACGCTCGCGCATTTCTGGGTCTAATATGAATGTCTGAGTAAGGTGCTGATAAACCCAAGGCTCAACCTGACCTGTGGTTGCTGACCAACCCACTGTATTGGTGAGGTGGCTTTCTAATTGACGTACACCCTCATAACCATGTTTGAGCATGCCCTCGTACCACTTTGGATTGAGCATGCGTGAGCGAGTTTCAAGGGAGACTTGCTCATTTAATGATCTGACTACTGCATCACCTTTAGTTTGATCGCCAATGTAAACAGGCGCTGCTTTACCGCCTTTAGCCCTACGCACAGCCCTACTGACGCCACCCAAGGTATCAAAGTAAGTATCAATTGTCGTTACACCCAATTCAATGGAATCGAGATTTTGATAGGTCAGCTCCACATCTGCGAGGATGGAATTTAACAATTCACTTTGCAATACTGGAGTGCCTGATCTTCCATAAGCAAAACTCTTGCGACGTGTATAGGTTTCAGCTAATTCGTTTTCGTCCTGCCATAGTCCGTTATCAATCATCATATTGACATTGGCACCGTAGGCGCTCTCAGCATTACCAAATACACGTAATGCCGCAGTCTCAAGATCGCATCCATTGCTAGCTTGATATGCCAACGCATGCTTGCGAATGAAATTCTGCTCAAGAGGCTCATCAGCTGCAGCCGCTAAGTAAGCAGCTTCGGCCAAAATCTTAATTTGCAAGGGCATCAAATCTCTAAAGATTCCTGAAATTGAAACCATGACATCGATGCGGGGGCGTCCCAACTCTTCCAGGGGCACCAGTTGTGCTCCAGCTAGTCTGCCGAAACTATCAAAGCGTGGCAACGCGCCCATTAAGGCAAAGATTTGCGCAATTGGACCACCTTCAGTTTTGAGGTTATCTGTTCCCCATAGAACCATCGCGATAGATTCTGGCAATGGATTTCCGTCTGCTTGATATCTTTCTAGAATTTTGTTGGCCTGATATTGACCATCCTTCATAGCAAACTTACTTGGGATGCGGAATGGATCAAACCCGTGGACATTTCTACCAGTAGGAAGTACTTGAGGGTTTCTCAAGACATCCCCGCCAGGTGCTGGACGAATGTAACGCCCTTCTAGTGCTTTCAGAATGCCTTGCATTTCGCTATCTGATTGCATATCACGATGCATGCTTAATACCTGATCTAGCTCTTCTCTTAAGCCAGGTGTTAAAGCCAGAGTTTGATTTTTGGAAAACTGCTCAAGACTTTGACTATGAATCAATGCATTCATCGCCTCTCTAGAGAAATCCTGAATCTCTCCTTCTTGCACTGATGCGTAACTCATCAGCATATCCAAGCTTTGCTCAGTACTAATCGGACTTCCTAATATATGCAGGCCATAAGGAATCAATGTGTATTCAAGTTCCAGTATTTGCTCACTTAAATGCATTACTGCCTTATTGACTGTATCGGTGTCTTGAGTTTTCCAAGCTGGCTCTGCGGATACAAATTCCAATGCCACTGCTTGCGCTTGTAAAGAATCTAAAAGCTCCTGTGCATTTGCATCCCAAGCTTGGGCAGTCCCTTGACTAACTTCTTGGCTATTTTCTTGAGGTGTCGCCTTACGCCAATGCTCTACAGACTCTTTTAATTCCGATAAGCCTTGATACAAGCCTGCCTGAGATACTGGTGGAGTTAAATAACTAATGAGCGTTGCACCAGCACGCCTTTTGGCGATTGCTCCCTCCGAGGGATTATTGGATGCATAAATATAAAGATTCGGTAAATCATTTATTAAACGGTCAGGCCAGCATGAACCTGACATACCGGATTGTTTGCCAGGCATAAATTCAAGTGCGCCATGGGTACCAAAATGCAACACTGCTGAGGCAGCAAAATCTTCACGTAGATAACGATAAAACGCGGAGAATGCGTGAGTTGGTGCGAATCCTTTTTCATGCAGCAAACGCATTGGATCGCCTTCATAGCCAAATCCAGGCTGAAGTGCTACAAACACATTACCGAACTGTTTACCCAAGACAAAGAGTGATGAACCATTGGTCAAGAACTTTCCGGGCGCTGGTCCCCATTGAGCCTCAATCTCTTTAAGCCAGGGCTCCCGCTTAATGTGATCCTCCGTACTGATTTGCGCATGTACATTAGCATCAGTTCCAAACTGCTTCGCATTACCAGCCAGTATCTGATTCCTAAATTCATCTACAGAATTTGGCACGTCAACTGTGTAACCTTCTGCTTTCAGGCTTTTTAGAGTATTGAAGACCGATTCAAAAACACTTAAATGGGCTGCAGTTCCCACTCTTCCAGCATTCGGTGGGAAGTTAAACATCACTAAAGCCACTTTACGATTGGCGCGCTCTACTTTACGAAGTGCGATTAGTTTGCTGACTCGTGCCGCCAACATCGCAGTACGCTCTACACAAGTATGCATATCATGGCGATTAATGCTGGCCTCAAATACGCATGCTTTATGACAACCTGTGCATTGCACATCTGCTTCACCAGCACGACCACCAAATACCATTGGGACAATCGCACCATCTAACTCTGGAATAGCGATCATGAGCGTATTCTCAACCGGCAACAAGCCGCGATCGGAACCACCCCAATCATTCAAAGTTTGAAACTCTAAAGGTTGTGCGGCCAGATAAGGCACATCAAGTGATGCCAACACCTCTTCCGCAGCCTTAGCATCATTGTAGGCAGGACCTCCTACGAGAGAAAAACCGGTCAATGACACCACTGCATCAACCATGTTTTTTCCGTCTTGGAAAAAGAATTGTTCAATTGCCGGCCTTGCATCAAGGCCTACTGCAAATATCGGTAACACCTGTAAACCTTGCGCCTCTAAAGCAGCAATCGCAGAATCGTAATGCAGGGTATTGCCGGCCAATATATAAGACCTCAGTAATAACAGACCTACCCTGCCTTTAGACTTTTTATCACTCACCAATTTAGGCAGATCACTTAAGGACTCGCTCATGCGGCCCTGAAGACGTGGATGGTAGACACCGTTATCTGGATAAATCACTGGCTCTACTAATTTCTCTTTGGTTTTTAATACTTCGCGCTCACCGGCAGCATAACGATTGACTAAATTTTTGACCATGTGATAGAGGTTCTCTTCGGAGCCTCCTAACCAATATTGCAGAGTTAAAAAATAAGCTCTGACATCCTGAGCGCCACCAGGAATAAAGCGCAGAATCTTTGGTAAACGACGCAACATACGCATCTGAGCAGCGCCACCAGTTTGAGACTTTTCTTTATTCCCTCTGAGGCGCTTGAGTAAACCAATCAAACCACTTGCTGGTTTACCCATATCAAATCCACCCATCCGGGTCAGACTCACCACTTCACCAGCAGACATTGCACATACCATCGCGTCGCAATGATCTCGCCTTGCTTTAAGAGCCTCAATCACTGGCTTAAAGTGATCTTCCATAAAGAGCATGGTCACAATCAAAATGTCTGCTGACTGAATATCTTCAATACAGCTAGCCAGAGCCTTGCTATCCACTGTCCAGCTTGATGCTGCATGAATCGTCAACTCCAAACTAGGCATTTTCTTTTTCAAAGCATGACGAGCTCTCTCAGTCGCACTAGCTAAGTGCGTATCCATCGTGATGATGGTGACTCTCATTGACGGACGCTTATCTGCCATAGTGAGCCTTTGCATCGTAGAGAGTTTCGATCGTAATTTGGCTGATGCCATGCTCTACTGCAAACTTTTCAGTATTGCGCCGAGCTTTACCTCTAACAAAGAATGGAATTTTTCCTAACTCTTTTTCAGCTGCAGCATCCCAAAGATTAGCTGGATTAGCCCCACTAAAGACTTCAGCATTGACCTGAGCTACTTGAGAAGCAACTGCATCACTAGCATGAGATGCAGCCGGAGCGTGCTCTTTTGTGCTCGGACTTCCATGACCTAGGTGAGATGGCGCTGCTTTAGCACCAAATTCGAAATCATCACGGAACATCATGATGAGATGCTCTTCTAGACCCATCATCAGCGGATGAATCCAGGTATCAAACAACACATTAGCGCCCTCAAAACCCATTTGAGGGGAGTAACGTGCAGGAAAGTCTTGTACATGCACTGGGGCTGAAATGACTGCGCAAGGAATACCTAACCTCTTGGCAATATGGCGCTCCATCTGAGTTCCCAAAACTAAGTCTGGACTTAACTCAGCAACCTTTTGCTCAACTTCGAGGTAGTCATCAGTAATCAGCGCCTCTACATCATAGGACTTTGCAGCCTCACGTACTTCGCGAGCAAATTCACGACTATAGGTTCCTAGACCAACTACTTTAAAGCCAATTTCTTCTGCAGCAACCTTAGCAGCGGCAATAGCATGGCTTGCATCGCCAAAAATAAACACCCGCTTATCAGTCAAATAAGTAGAGTCAACTGATTTTGCATACCAGCGCGCCCGCTCCTCTTGATTGGCTAAGGTAGCCTCAGGATTGAGATTAGCAAGCTGCGCTACCTCTTCAATAAATGCCTTAGTCGCTTTAGTGCCAATCGGAATGATTTTTGTAAATGGCTGGCCAAACGTTTTATTCAACCAAGTGCAAGTGAGTTGACTGATTTCGGGATAAAGCGATATGTTGAAATCGGCCGCTGCAATCTGACTTAATTCCAATACAGAAGCGTTAAGAGGAGCAACCACCCTCACCTCGATACCCATTGATTCCAATAAGCCGGCTATCTCCTGGACATCATCACGATTCCTAAAGCCCAAGGCAGTTGGACCCAAGATATTGCAGCTGGGTTTTTGTCCTACTTGCTTATTGGCTATTCGGTTCTCTTGATACTGCTGGGCTGATATGGATTTATCTGCAGGCACTAAAGCACGAACAATGTGATAGAAAGTTTCTGAAGCGCCCCAATTTTCTTTTTTCTGATACGAAGGTAATTCCAGTGGAATCACTGGAATAGGCAAACTGAGCGCTCTGGCTAAACCACCTGGATCATCTTGAATCAATTCAGCAGTACATGAAGCACCCACAATCATTGCTTTTGGTTGAAAGCGTTGATACGCATCATTTACTGAATCCTGAAATAACTGCGCTGTATCACCACCTAGATCTCTAGCCTGAAAAGTGGTGTAAGTAACAGGAGGACGCTTACGCGAACGTCCAATCATCGTAAATAAAAGATCTGCGTAGGTATCACCCTGTGGAGAATGCAGCACATAATGTAAGTCCGTCATTGAAGCAGCAACGCGCATTGCTCCAATATGTGGAGGGCCTTCATATGTCCATAGAGTGAGTTGCATCTTTTCCCCTTAGGCCGCTAATCTCATACTTCGATTTAAAGGTCGCGCAAAGAGCTCTGCTAAATCTGCAGCCTGCTCATAGCCGTGCACAGGACTAAATACCAACTCGATTGACCACTTAGTTGTAATACCTTCTGCTTCTAAGGGATTTGCCAATCCCAAACCACAAACGACGATGTCTGGCTTATCTGCACGACATCTGTCTAACTGCTTCTCAACGTCCTGGCCTTCTACAATTCGAGAGTTTTCAGGAAGCAACTCCAACTCGGCCTCCAGGTGCTGCTTATGCAGGTATGGAGTCCCAATTTCTAGGACTTTCATGCCGCACTCTTGAGAAAGAAAGCGCGCCAGCGGAATCTCTAGTTGAGAATCCGGGAAGAATGAGATCCTTTTGTTTTCCAACATTGGCAAGTAGCGTGCTAAGCCCTTCTGTGCTCGCTCTATTTTGGGCTGCGTTACTTCATCAAAATGCGTAGCAGTAACTCCCCATTGATTAGCAGCAGCCTTTAACCATGCCGTTGTTCCTGCAATTCCAAACGGAAATGGCGCAGAAATTCTTTTAGCTCCTCGCTCTTCAATAAATCTTGCTGTATCAGCCAAAAATGGCTGTGCAAGTAAGTATTGCGTATTGCTATGAATTTCAATTTTTTGCTGCGAATTTCTTGGTGGGAAAAAAGAAACTTTCTCAATGCCTAGATCGGTAAATAATCGCTGAAATTGATCTTCAACGACATCCGGCAAGCAGCCCACAATCAGTAGATTTTTTTCCTCAGCTACTACAGGCTTAGGAATTTCATTTACCAATGATGCAAGACAAGCATCTTCACCCTGGGTGAAGGTGGTTTCAATACCACTGCCCGAATAACTCAAGATGCGACATTGGTTTAAAAATTCTTTGTTTAATCTTTGAGCAGCTCTTGAAAGATCAAGCTTGATGACCTCAGATGGGCATGAGCCGACCAAAAATAGCATTTTGATATCTGGGCGACGGGTCAGCAGGGACTTCACGACGCGATCCAACTCTTCGTGTGCATCAGCAATTCCGGCAAGATCACGATCATCAATGATGGCGGTAGCAAAGCGTGGCTCTGCAAAGATCATTACCCCAGCAGCCGATTGGACCAAGTGGGCACAAGTGCGGGAGCCAACTACCAAGAAGAAAGCATCTTGAATCTTGCGATGCAGCCAAATAATCCCTGTTAGACCACAAAATACTTCTCTTTGGCCGCGCTCTTTATAGATAGGAATACTTTTTCCTACGCTACTGAGCTGATCCTTAGGTAAGTCTACGATTGCATTCATGCGGTGACTCCCTTACTCATTTGTAAGCGGGCCATACGGAGTTTGTATATGAATTGACCAGCATTAATAAAATAAGACGCGTAGGCGGCCAAGGCCAGGTACATTAATCCACGCTGACTCATACCGCCCTCATAGAGGAAATAGAGATAAAGGGTATGTAGTGAAATGACCAACATACTAAATACGTCTTCCCAGAAGAAGCTCTCTGCGAAAAGATATTTACCAAAAACAACTTTTTCCCAAATACTTCCTGTCAGCATGATTAAGTAGAGAAATACGGTTTTAATCACCACTGAAATAGTCGCCAATGCATACCCATCTCCAGTAATGAGATAGCGCAGCACTAAAGAGAGACTAATGAGACATACCAAGAATTGAATTGGAGCCAAAATGCCCTGAACCAAAGTCCAAACAGTGGCATCGCGTCTGGCACGCTGTTCTTGGTTGTAAAGTGGCTTACTGATCTTCATTTTTTGAGGCTGCCTTGTTGGCTATGTGTAAACAAAACTTTACGCCAAAAACGCTCTACAAAAACTAGTATTTTCCCTGATATATAGGGATTATTATAAGTATTAACCCTAGTTTATACAAATTTATTGCTTTAAATTGATCATAAGTGTAATAATTATTTTACATTTAATTGTCATTTATGTGGCAGGTACTACCTTAGGGGCTGTTTAGTGAATTCATTAGCTAAAAAAGAACTCATCAGAGAAGTAGTCAGCACTCAATTACCCGACTTAATTGGGGAGATTGAACGTAAAGTAGATGTCTCAGCATCTAGGACCTCCTCTAATCAAAATTGGGTTCAATCACCCCAAGTCAAACAAGATCAGTATCGCAATACGCTAGATGAAGAGGAAGTCAACAAACTTACCAATCTTTTGCTAGATACCAAAGAGGGCTCCTTTGAGCTTGCCATTACTGTACTTAAAACCCACGGCGCCTCAATTGATTACATTGTTTTAGAGCTCATTCCAGAAATTGCGAGAAGGTTTGGCAAGCAATGGGAGGATGATAGTCTTAGCTTTGCAGACGTATCGATGGGTGTAAGCAAACTGGAAAGAGTGATACATAAACTTGATTATCTCTTTCAGGCCAATCAATTAGATCGACAGCAAAATAAAGCTATTTTTATTTCTGGATTCCCCGGTTCGCAGCATAGTTTAGGCACTCTCATTTTTGCCAATTTTCTGACATTCTCGGGTTGGCAGGTTCATCGACCAAATCAAGCAAATCTAGACTCCATTGTTAATGGAGTGTCTTCAAAAATACTCCAAGCAATTGCTATTTCAGTTTCAACTAACGAGCAACTTGAGCAACTTCCAAGCTTGATTCATTTACTCAGACAAAAATCTCAGAACTCAAAAATCATTGTTCTTGTTGGTGGCCCGCTTTATAATAAGGCGCCCGAAGCTTTTGCTCACATTCAGGCGGAAGTCAAAGCTTTTAGCCCTGAGGAATCTGTTCAAAAACTTGAGAAACATCTCAGCCATTTAGAAAAATAATACTTAGATAAATAAGTAGAAAATAAAACGTGACCAAAATTTATAATTTAGATACTTCTGAATTAAATAGCTTAAATGTGAATTTGGCAGCCGAGCTACTGGCCCTATCTGTAGACTTAACGCTCATCATTAATGAATCTGGCGTCATTGAAAAAGTAGTTGATGGCTCAAAACCGATTGCAGCAAATACTTCATCTCTAGTTGGGACAAAATGGCTTGATACAGTGGCCATTGATAGTCAGCCAAAAGTCAATGCACTACTCAAGACACGTGAAGATCA
>CANCPL010000056.1:0-14775 GCA_947380065.1 Burkholderiaceae bacterium
CCTTTTGCATCATTGAACCACTTAACAATTCCGGTCGCCATGCGAACTCCATTACATAAACTTAAAACAACCGTGATGAGGGTAAATACTTTTTAATCAGTCTCAATCCACAACACGCCTAAATAGAACCTCTCTTGAAGCCTACCCCCTGATTGTTTGCCCTTTTTCGAGGGGTGTCAAGGAGTTATATGCACCTACCCCCTAGTAAATACCCCTTTTTTTAAAGAAAAATGCCCCAATATAGGTTTAAGAGGGGTTTTTGCGTGGTTTTCGCAACAAGATCCTAGTAAATTAAAGTTTGGATATCTGTGTTTAGAATGTTTCTCATGAGTCGCGCACCAAAAAACCCCACTACTGGCAACCCCGGCAATCCATATGCTGAGGACACCATTCTTCTCGAAAAACAAGTCGAGCAAGTTAAGGCGCCATCGATGTATAAAGTTTTACTATTGAATGACGATTACACACCTATGGAATTTGTGGTGATGGTAATTCAGGAGTATTTTAATAAAGATCATGAAACAGCTACACGCATCATGTTGCAAGTGCATTTAGTTGGCAAAGGCGTTTGCGGAATATATACCCGTGATGTTGCTGCTACGAAAGTGCATCAAGTTATTGAACTCTCCCGTGAAGCGGGTCACCCACTACAGTGCACTATGGAGGAAGCATGATTGCCCAAGAATTAGAAGTGAGTTTGCATATGGCGTTTGTTGACGCAAGGGCATCGCGACATGAGTTCATCACGGTCGAGCATTTGCTTGCAGCCTTACTGGATAATGCTACTGCGGTAGAGGTCCTAAAGGCATGTGCAGTCAATATTGCAGAGCTGCGCGCTCAACTCAAAAACTTTATTAACGACAACACACCTGTAGTACCAGGTAATGATGATGTTGATACACAACCTACGCTAGGATTTCAGCGAGTCATTCAGCGCGCCATCATGCACGTGCAGTCAACATCAAATGGCAAGAAAGAGGTAACCGGTGCAAATGTATTGGTAGCTATCTTTGGTGAAAAAGATTCACATGCGGTGTATTTCTTACAACAACAGGGCGTTACACGATTGGATGTGGTGAACTTCATCAGCCATGGCGTGCGTAAGGATCAGTCCGAGCATGTGAAACCCGTTGAGCCTTCTCAGGAGACCGAGGAATCTAGTTCTTCTGGTAAAGAAAGTCCTCTTGAGCAATATACGCAAAACCTTAATGTATTGGCCCGTCAAGGCAAGATTGATCCATTAATTGGTCGTGAGAGCGAGGTAGAGCGCGTGATTCAGGTGCTGTGCCGTCGTCGCAAGAACAACCCTTTATTGGTGGGCGAGGCTGGTGTAGGTAAGACAGCTATTGCTGAGGGCTTGGCCTGGAGAATCGTTAAGGGTGATGTGCCTGATATCTTGGCTAATGCCACTGTTTACTCTTTGGATATGGGTGCTCTTTTAGCGGGTACTAAATACCGCGGAGATTTTGAGCAGCGTTTAAAAAGTGTGCTGAAGTCTTTAAAAGACCATGCCCATGGTGTTTTGTTCATTGATGAAATTCACACGCTGATTGGTGCGGGCGCAGCTTCTGGCGGAACATTGGATGCTAGCAACTTATTGAAGCCTGCATTGTCTAATGGTCAACTCAAGTGCATTGGCGCAACTACCTTTACTGAATATCGTGGAATTTTTGAAAAGGATGCAGCTTTATCGCGTCGCTTCCAGAAGGTGGATGTTGTAGAGCCAACGGTAGATCAAACAGTGCAAATTTTGCGTGGCTTGAAATCACGTTTCGAAGAGCACCACAGTGTGAAGTATGCGGCTGGTGCCTTGGTGGCTGCCGCAGAACTTTCTGCTCGTTACATCAATGATCGTCATTTGCCTGACAAGGCTATTGATGTCATTGATGAAGCTGGTGCGGCACAACGTATTCTGCCGAAGTCTAAGCAGAAGAAAACTATTGGCCGTCCTGAGATCGAAGAGATTGTGGCTAAGATTGCACGCATACCGCCACAATCGGTCACCGTTGATGATCGTAGCAAGTTACAGACTTTGGATCGCGATATTAAGAGCGTGGTCTTTGGTCAGGATCCTGCTATCGAGGCCTTGGCTAGTGCCATCAAAATGACTCGTGCTGGTCTTGGCAAGATTGATAGACCAATTGGATCATTCCTATTCTCTGGGCCAACAGGTGTTGGCAAGACTGAGGTTGCAAAACAGCTTGCTTATATTCTAGGTATTGAACTCTTGCGTTTTGATATGTCCGAGTACATGGAGCGCCATGCGGTGAGCCGTTTGATTGGTGCGCCCCCAGGTTATGTGGGATTTGATCAGGGCGGCTTGCTTACTGAGGCTGTGAATAAGAAGCCCCATTGTGTGCTTTTGTTAGATGAAATTGAAAAGGCCCATCCAGATATTTTTAACATCCTTTTACAGGTGATGGATCACGGCACTTTAACGGATAACAATGGCCGTAAGACTGATTTCCGTAACGTGATCATTATCATGACAACCAATGCTGGTGCTGAGGCAATGCAGAAGTCAACCATTGGCTTTACCAATGCACGCGAGTCTGGTGATGAGATGGCGGATATCAAGAAGTTCTTTACACCAGAGTTCCGCAATCGCTTGGATGCCATCGTTTCCTTTAAGGCACTCGATGAATCGATCATCATGCGCGTTGTTGATAAGTTCTTAATGCAGTTGGAGGAGCAGCTTCACGAGAAGAAAGTGGATGCAACTTTTAGCTCTGCATTGCGAGCTCATTTAGCTAAGCATGGCTTTGACCCTTTAATGGGTGCGCGTCCAATGCAGCGCATTATTCAAGATACTGTGCGTAAGGCACTTGCTGACGAGCTTCTGTTTGGTAAGTTAGCTCAAGGTGGTCATGTGGATGTCGATATTGATGCTGACGGTAAAGTACTTTTGAATTTTGAGGCTCCCGTATTGCCTGGAAAACGTACCAAAGCCGATGTGGCTCCAGCTGAAGAAATTTAATGACTTAATTTATGCAAATAAATACAAACCAAAAAGGAAAATATGTCCCATCATGATAAATTGCTAGAAGCTTTTGAAACTTACAAAGCTGAGAATGAAAAGTTTCAAGGTAAAGGTATTAAAGCTTCTGCTGCTCGGGCTCGTAAAGCATTGCAAGAAATTGCCGGCTCTTGCAAAGAGCGCCGTAAAGAAATTACTGCTGAAAAGGAGTCTCGTGAAGGTGCTGGTGCCGGTATGTCACAAGATGCAGCTCGTAAGGCGCATATTCGTAAGTAAGCAATATTTGCTGATTAAAAAGCCACCCACGGGTGGTTTTTTTATAGCCATCCCAAAGGTGGGGATCCCGGGTTGGTTGTTCGCATTGTTTAAGAATAGAATCTCCTCTTTAGGTAAATAACGCAATATTTTTATATATGAGCTCAACCGATGGCTTGGCAAAAAATTCTCTGGGCGTATTTGAGTCAATCATCATGGGTATTGCGGGAACTGCACCCGCCTTTAGCGTTGCCGTAACTAGTGCTGCCATCGTAGCCTCAGTTGGCGTTTTATCTGTAGGGAGTATTTTGTATTGTGGTCTCATCATGTTTGGGATCACTTTGGCTTTTATTCATTTGAGCAAAATTCAGCCAAATGCTGGTGCTGCCTATGCTTGGGTTGGGCATGTTTTCGGGCCCACATGGGGATTCTTTGCTGGTTGGGGTTTATTAATCGCCTCTATTTTTTTTATGGTTTCGGCAACCATTCCTGCAGCCAGCTCTACCTTACTACTAGTTGCGCCTGATCAGGCCGAAAATACCCAGCTAATTTCAGTAATAGCGGTCGTCTGGTTGACGGTTGTCTCGTTGATTGTTGGTCGCGGAATAAAGCATTCAAGCTTTATGCAGATCACTCTCACTCTTTTTGAGACGGTAATTTTATTTGCACTGATTACTGCCGGAATCATTAGTTACTGGTCAAACCCAGCACACCCGCCCTCATTTGTATGGATTTCTCCACTCTCATTTTCTCCACAACTATTTGCTACGGGTGCACTTACTGCCATCTTTTTCTTTTGGGGGTGGGATGTCACGATGAACTTAAGCGAAGAGAGTAAGGGCGGGTTAAAAAATTCAGATGGTGCTGCAGGCAAGGGGGCATTTTGGGCTGTGCTGAATATGATGCTTTTCTTTGTGCTGATGATGGTTGTGGTTTTAATGGTCTTAACTGATCGCGAAATTGCTGAATCTGGTACCAATGTACTTTTTGCAATCGCCAATAAATTATTCCCCGCCCCCTGGAGCTACCTTGCGGTCTTTTGTACCATATTTAGTACGGTCGGAACAATAGAAACTCAGATTTTGCAGTTCAGTCGCAGTATGTTTGCAATGGCGCGTGACGGTATGTTGCATCCAGTCTATGCAAAAGTGCATGGCGAATATAAGACACCTTGGGTGGCTACTTTTGTGATTTGGTTTTTAGGAGTGGTATTACTTTTTTCTTCCTCCTTTATGCCTTCAGTAAAGGCTATCTTGACCAGCTCTATTTTGGCAATTGGATTTCAGATTTGCTTTTACATGAGTCTGACTGGCTTTGCTTGTGCATGGCATTACAGGAGTAAGCTAAAAGCTGGTTTCGGGCCGGCAATGGCTTATGTTATCTGGCCTAGTTTTTCAGGCGCATTCATGGTGTTCGTTGCCATTTATAGCATTCCCACATTTGATGCATTTACGATCATGATGGGGGTTGGAGGTTTGCTACTAGGTTTTTTGCCCTTAGCGTTTAGTCGTAAAAGAGCCCTCAATACCACCCATTAGAATTTTGGACTAGGCGCGTCCCGTGCTACCAAAGCCACCAGCACCGCGACTGCTTTCAGTGAATTCTTCCACGACTTTGAGTTCCACTTGTTGCACCGGCATTACTACCAGTTGAGCCAAACGCTCCATCGGCTCAAGCTTGAATAGAGTGGCGCCACGATTCCAGGTGCTCACCATGAGCTGGCCTTGGTAGTCAGAATCTATTAAGCCAACAAGATTGCCAAGCACAATGCCATGTTTATGGCCTAAGCCGGAGCGCGGCAGAATAAAAGCGGCATAACGTGGATCTTCAACATAGATTGCCAAACCAGTAGGCACAAGCACAGTTTGGCCAGGTGCGATCTCCATCGCTTCATCAATGCAGGCACGAAGATCTAATCCAGCACTTCCAGGGGTGCCATAAGTTGGCAACTGGTCGCGCATACGTTCATCAAGAATTTTTACTTGGAGGGATTGCATGAAATTTCCTAAAGCGAGGGAATTAATGTGAAGAATAAAAAACTAAAAAGAATTTGACCTAGATTTTCTTGGCCACGAGCTGAATGAGCTGGCGTGCTAATTGCAGTTTTTCAGCCTTAGCAATTTTTTTGCTACCACTTGCGTCGATAACAAGCAATTGATTCAGGTCGCTACCAAAGGTATCGGGGCCAATATTGCCAACAATCATCGGAATGCCTTTGCGCTTACGCTTCTCATTGGCATGCTTTTCTAGATCGGTTGATTCAGCTGCAAAGCCAACACAATAGGGGTAAGGTTTTCCGCCTCTGGTTTTTACTGCTTTAGCAACATCGAGAAGAATGTCTGGGTTAGCAATAAATTCTAGGTTAGGCGCTTGATTGCCTTGGCGCTTGATCTTTTCTTTGGCCGGTTTGGTAATGCCCCAGTCAGCAACGGCAGCTACAGCAAAGAAGATATCGCTGTCGGTGGCGTTAAGAGTGGCTGCGTACATTTCTTTAGCACTGACCACGTTGGTACGGATGATTTGTCCAGTTGCCAACAGTGGCGTATCTAGGCCACATGGCCCAGCAATTAAATGTACTTGGGCGCCAGCTTCAACAGCCGCTCTTGCAAGGGCAAAGCCCATTTTGCCCGAGCTGTGATTGGTAATCCCGCGCACTGGATCAATTGCTTCAAATGTGGGGCCTGCGGTAATCAATACTTTTTTGCCAGCCAAAGATTTTTTCTGAAAGAAGGCAATGACCTGCTCTGTGATTTCTGAGGGCTCGAGCATTCTGCCCATGCCCACTTCGCCACAAGCCTGAAAGCCGCTAGCAGGGCCCAAGAGGGTAACGCCATCATCCAAAAGTCGTTTCGCACTTCTTTTGGTAGCGGCATGCTCCCACATCTGCTTATTCATTGCAGGAGTGAGTAGCAGGGGGCAATCTCTTGCAAGGCAAAGGGTAGTCAACAAGTCATCCGCTAAACCCAGAGAAAGCTTTGCCATCAGATCAGCACTTGCAGGGGCAATCAGGATGGCATCTGCAGAGCGCGATAACTCAATATGCGCCATATTGTTTGGAATGCTGCTGTCCCATTGGCTCAAATACACTGGATTACCAGTGAGAGCCTGCATTGTCACGGGCGTCACAAATTGCTGTGCAGCCTCAGTCATTACCACTTGTACAGAGGCGCCTTCTTGCATCAATTGACGTGCAAGCTCAGGAGCTTTATATGCTGCAATGCCGCCAGAGATGCCGAGAACGATCTTCTTGTTTAAAAGTGATTGCATGGCGCCAGCTTAATGGGATTGGGCAGATTTGCCAAATGACTTACGTAGTTCAGCCCAAATAATGAGGGCTGCCCCAATACAAATGGTGCTATCGGCGATATTAAATGCTGGCCAATGCCAGTTTTTGTAATACACGTCAATAAAATCGACTACGGCACCATACATTACGCGATCCAAGACGTTCCCTAGGGCGCCACCCAGGATTAAGCTGAGAGCAATGCAGAGCAGCTTGTCGCTTTGGTTTTTATAAAGGAGCCACATAATGTAGATGGATGCTGCCAAGCCAAGAATGGTGAAGAACCAGCGTTGCCAACCAGATCCTTGCGCCAAAAATGAAAATGCTGCGCCTGGGTTAAAGAGCAGTAACCAGTTCATAAAAGGAAGAACGGGTTCAGGCACACCCATTTGTAAATTACTCAGCGCTGACCACTTGCTGAGTTGATCTAGCAATAGCACGATGATCGAAATTGCAAGATAGCGAAGTAGAGTCAGACTTTTCATATTGATGCTACTTAAGCAAAAAGGCGATGATCACCATCACCAAATAGGTTGCTGATGCAGCGACCACATAGTTCAGGATGATCGGCATTGTTTCCTACATCTTTGGTGTGATGCCAGCAGCGACCACATTTTTTGTATTGGCTACCTCGCACGAAGACTGCTAGCCCCTCATTGCTGAGCTCAATATTGGCGCTAGAGGTAATTGTTACAAAGCGTAAATCATTCTCAAGTGAATGCAGAATTGCAAAGTCCACATCACCCACTTTGATTGTGAGTTCGGCTTGTAATGATGAGCCTACATTGCCTGCTTCGCGTTCAACTTCAATTGCTTTGGTAACCTCCGAGCGAATTTCGCGGATACGAGCCCATTTAGCGAGTAATTCACTGGCATGAGCAATTTCCGGGAACTTGCCAAACTCCTCCATGAAGATGGATTCTGCAGGCTTGCTTCCAGTGCCATGCGGGAAATCTTTCCAGGCCTCTTCGGCCGTGAAGGACAGAAATGGAGATAGCCACTTTAAGAGATTGCGAGTGATATGGAATAAAGCGTTCTGAGCAGCGCGGCGGTCAGGAGAATCAGGTGCACTCGTATAGAGACGATCCTTGAGAATGTCCAAATAGAAGCCACCCAAATCTTCAGAGCAGAAAGTCAGCATGCGAGCAACTGCAGGCTGGAATTCATATGCTTTGTAATGTGCTTCGACATCGCTCTGCAATTGATTGGCAAGAGCAACTGTATAGCGATCAATTTCTAGCCACTGATCGGCAGACATCGTATGTTTGCTGGGATCAAAATCCGATAGATTAGCTAGCAAGAAGCGCAAGGTGTTGCGAATACGACGATAGCTTTCAGTAACGCGTTTGAGAATCTCATCGGAGATAGTCATTTCTCCAGAGTAGTCTGTTGAGGCCACCCAAAGACGAATGATTTCAGCACCGAGTTTGTCAGCAACTTGTTGAGGTGCAATCACATTGCCTACAGACTTACTCATCTTGCGACCTTGGCCATCGACAGTAAAGCCGTGGGTCAATAGCGCTTTGTAAGGCGGCTTGCCATCGAGCATCGCGCCGGTGAGCAACGAGGAGTGGAACCAACCGCGATGCTGGTCTGATCCTTCGAGATAGAGATCTGCCAGGCGCCCGTTTGGGGTTTCTGCATCTACAGTGAGTAGTTCATCACGGTGAGAACCGCGAATGACATGCCAGTGCGTAGTACCAGAGTCAAACCAGACATCTAGAGTGTCTCGATTCTTTTCGTACTGCGCAGCTTCTTCACCTAGTAGCTCGGCAACTTCTAATTTTTGCCAAGCTTCAATCCCTTCTTTTTCTACGCGCTTAGCAATTTCTTCTAGTAGCTCCACTGTGCGTGGGTGCGGCTCACCACTTTCTTTATGAACAAAGAAAGCCATCGGAACACCCCATTGACGCTGGCGTGACAAAGTCCAATCGGGGCGATTGGCAATCATGCTACTTAAACGTTGTTTGCCCCACGCTGGGAAGAATTCAGTGTTATCAATCCCTGCCAATGCAGTCTCGCGTAGGCTAGGATTTCCATCTGAAGGCTTTTTATCCATGCTCGCAAACCATTGTGAGGTTGCGCGGTAAATGATGGGCGACTTATGACGCCAGCAATGCATGTATGAGTGGGTGTATGTTTTGTCGCGCAGGAGACTTCCTGCTTCGCGCATAGCCTCAACAATTTTTGGATTTGCTTTCCAGATGTACTCATTTGCAAAGAGTGGTAACCAGGATGCATACACGCCATTCCCCATCACTGGATTCAGAATATCTTTATCAGCAAGTTTATTAGCCTTGCAGGATTTAAAGTCTTCTTCACCATAAGCGGGTGCCGAGTGAACAACGCCTGTGCCGGTATCAAGCGTGACGTATTCGGCTGGATAAATTGGTGAGAGACGCTTATAGCCCTCATGCAATGATGCTAGTGGATGCCAGAAAGAGATATTTGCTAATTGAGCGCCTTGGCAAGTAGCAATAATCTTGCCTTCCAGGCCATAGTCTTGCAAGCAAGTCTCAACACGATCTTTAGCCAGAATTAACAACCTGTCACCAACATCGACCAATGCATAAGTCAATTCTGGATGAACATTCATTGCCTGGTTGGCGGGAATTGTCCAAGGCGTAGTAGTCCAGATAACAATCTGACCTGGTTTATTCGGCAGTTCAGCTAACCCAAACGCTTTTGCAAGTTGTGGGCGTTGTGCATCATCAAATGCAAAACCGACATCCACTGTTGGATCAGTTTTATCTTGGTACTCCACCTCGGCTTCAGCAAGTGCAGATCCACAATCAAAACACCAGTTCACTGGCTTCAATCCACGGAATACATAACCTTTTTCCCAGATCTTGCCCAGTGCTCGAATTTCATCAGCTTCATTGCGGAAGTTCATGGTGAGATAGGGGTTATTCCAATCCCCCAATACACCCAAGCGCTCAAAATCTTTCTTCTGTTTTTCTACTTGAACATGAGCATAAGCGCGCGCTTTAGATTGCACTTCAGCAGTTGGTAAATTTTTACCGAACTCTTTTTCGATCTGAATTTCAATTGGCATGCCATGGCAATCCCAGCCAGGAACGTAAACAGAGTCAAAGCCCATAAGCCAGCGTGACTTGACGATCATATCCTTCAGAATCTTATTAACTGCATGACCAATATGAATGTCTCCATTTGCATAAGGTGGGCCATCATGCAAGATGAACTTAGGCTGGTTTGCATGGGCTGTACGAATCTTTTCGTAGAGCTTATTTTTTTGCCAGCCGGAAACCCACTGCGGTTCACGCTTAGCTAGATCCCCTCGCATTGGAAAGGAGGTATCTAGTAGATTAACGGGATATAAGTTTTCTTTTTCAGACATAAGCTTTTTTCTGGAAATAATTTCTGGCATGCGTTGCATCTGCTGCAATCGCTTGTGTAAGGGTTTCGAGGTCTGGGTACTTCGCCTCATCACGGATTTTTTCTAATAGTTCTACGGTAATAATTTTTCCGTAAACGTCTGCGTTGTAATCAAAAATATGAGTCTCAAGCAACACTCTGCCTTCATCCTCCACTGTTGGTCTTACGCCTAAGCTAGCTACCGCAGGAAGAGGTTTATCGGCTAGACCTAAAACCTGTGCCGTAAAGATGCCAGTTGTTGCTGGTTTGCGATGGTGAAGATGATTGGCAACTGCTAAATTTAAAGTAGGAAAACCAAGCTGTCGTCCGAGTTGCTGGCCATGAATAACATGACCAGAAATTCCATAAGGACGACCCAATAATTTTTCGGCCAATTGAATGTTGCCACTAGCTAGCGCAGCACGTAGCGCAGAACTAGAAATGCGTTCACCATTCTCATGAATAGTTTGGATGCTGGAAACCTCAAAACCATACTTTGCACCGGCAGCCTTGAGACTTGCAAAGTTACCAGCACGTTTTGCGCCATAACAAAAATCATCTCCAATCAAAATCCATTTTGCATTCAGTCTTTTGACAATAATTTCCAAAACAAATGCTTCGGGTGAAAGTTTTGCAAAAGCTGAATTGAAATGTTCTACAACAACACGATCAATTCCGAGGTCAGCAAAAGCAGCTAACTTATCGCGCAAATTCAGGATGCGGGGTGGAGCCTGCTCAGGTGAGAAGAATTCTTTTGGATGCGGCTCAAAGGTCATGACGCAACTGACCAAGCCTAGATCCTGAGCTCCATTTATAAGTTCTTTCAGCAGGGCGCGATGACCCCTGTGCACGCCATCAAAATTACCGATGGTTAAGGCACAAGCTGGTCCTGCAGAAAACTGGGTGGGGCCACGGAATACGTTCACAAAATAGCTTTCAGGGTAGCCATCAATTATATTGTGGGCATGCCTTCTATCGTCACCTTAATCTCCGGCCGTGGATCCAATTTCGAGGCCATTGTCAAAATAGCTCAAAAAGAGCAATGGCCAGTCACATTTGCTGGGGTCATAGCCAATCACTCGGCAGCTAAGGGGCTTGATTTTGCTCGCTCGCAGGGTATTCCGACCTTTGTCATTGACCATCAGGCTCACCCAACCCGCGAATCCTTTGACAACGCCTTAATTGCGCAGATTGATGCTTTAGGGGCTGATTTGGTGGTTCTTGGAGGTTTCATGAGAATTCTGACCCCAGGATTTATTCGCCATTTTGAGGGGCGATTAATCAATATCCATCCCGCTTTATTGCCTGCCTTCCCCGGTTTGCATACCCATGAGCGGGCTTTGGAGGCGGGGGTGAAGGAACACGGCGCCACTGTCCACTTTGTGAATGAGGGCGTGGATGAAGGACCCATTATTTGCCAGGCCTCAGTTCCAGTGCTTGAGGGCGACGATCCCGACACCCTGGCTGCCCGTGTTTTAGCTGCTGAGCATCAAATTTATCCGCGGGCCGTAAAATGGTTCCTTGATGGACGATTGCGCAAAGAAGGTAATCAAGTGAAGTTACAACCCCCGGAGTCGCAATTTTTTAAATTATGAGTGCAGAACGTCCACCCCGCAAATCTGGCAGCAGACTAGCCCCCCACAAAAGTTACGCAACGAAATCGAAAGATCCGTTGCGTCGTCCCGAGCGTCGCAATGCCAGTGGTAATTTAATTGCGCCTGAAGGGCAGAAGAATTTCTCCAATGCGAAAGCATTGCCACAGCATGCGATTCACCTTGAACGTTTGCTTCCCGAGTTGCTTGGTTTTGAACAGCCAGCTGACCGAGTAGTCAGTCGTTATTTCAGAGAAGAGAAACAACTTGGAAATCGCGATCGCGCTCTGATTGCGGAGAGTGCGTTTGCTATTTTGCGTCGTAAAAATGAGTTCTCCCAATTCGCCTCGAGTGGTGAAGGCTCACAGGCTAGACGCTTAGCCCTATTGGGTTTGCTGTCTGCCTTGTCTGAAGGTGGGTTGGGTTCTGCTAATCGTGCAGAGAGTGCAATTGCTGATTTAGCTCACGTACTAAAGCCTGGTGAATATGAATGGTTGCAACGTTTTACAACGGTTGATCCGACTGCCTTAAATCCCCTTGTGCGGAATAATTTGCCCGAGTGGTTATGGGATGCTTTTGGTAAATATCCTGGTGAAGAAACTCGCGAAGAACTGGCTAAGTCATTAATGCATCCAGCGCTTTTGGATTTGCGTGCGAACACCATGAAAACGAATCGCGAAGAGTTACTTGCGCAAATGAATGCATTAGGCGGTCGCTATCAAGCCATCCCAACTCCATATGCACCTGATGGTGTGCGCATTATGGGTAAACCCGCTTTGCAAAATACGGCTGGTTTTAAAGCGGGCATGTTTGAAGTCCAAGATGAGGGAAGTCAACTCTTGGCTTATTTACTGGCACCCAAGCGCGGTGAAATGGTTGTGGACTTTTGTGCTGGGGCTGGTGGAAAAACTTTGGCAATTGGAGCGCTCATGCGTTCCACAGGGCGTTTGTACGCTTTAGACACATCAGAGCGCCGCTTAGCAAATCTGAAGCCAAGGCAGGCCCGTAGCGGCCTTTCTAACGTCCATCCTGTGTGGATTGATAGCGAAAATGATGCCAAGATCAAACGCTTAGCTGGCAAGATTGATCGTGTCTTGGTAGATGCCCCTTGTAGCGGCATGGGTACTTTACGACGTAATCCAGACCTCAAGTGGCGCCAAACCCCAACAGGAGTCTTAGAGCTAAATCAGAAGCAGATGAGCATTCTTAGCTCTGCTGCTCGCCTGCTTAAACCGGGCGGACGCTTGGTTTACGCTACTTGCAGCCTCCTGCCCCAAGAAAATCAAGCTATTGCTGAGGATTTCCTGGCAAAACACCCGCAATTTGAGGCTGTTCCAGCGGCAGAAGCACTTAAACCATTGTTTCCAAAGGATAAGTTACCCTTAGGTTGCAGTACGGATAATCCTTGGTGGCAGTTATGGCCACATATTCATGGAACAGATGGCTTCTTTGGAGCTGTATTCCAGAAAAAGGCCGCAGCCCCAGTTCTTGAATCAGAAAAAGACGCTCAAAAAGAGATTAAGGTCAAAAACAAGAAGGCCCCTAAAGAACTAAAATAGGGTTTTAGATCTCCTTGGGGACACCCTTTTGAATACAGTTTCAGACTTTGATTTGTTCCTCCATTGGCTTGCGAATGGGGTGTTGGATTGGTCATGGTGGCAGATTATCGTTTTCACCCTGATAGTCACCCACATCACCATTGCTGCGGTAACTATTTTCTTGCACCGATGCCAAGCGCATCGTGCTTTAGATCTTCATCCTATTGCTTCTCATTTTTTCCGTTTTTGGCTTTGGCTAACTACCGGTATGGTGACTAAAGAATGGGCTGCGATTCATCGCAAGCATCATGCCAAATGTGAAACTGTTGACGATCCGCATAGCCCACAGATTTTAGGAATCAATACCGTTCTATCACGTGGTGCTGAACTCTATAAACAAGAAGCCGCCAATCAAGAGACTTTAGACAAATTCGGCCATGGCACTCCAAACGACTGGTTAGAGAACAAGGTCTATTCCAAGTTCTCCTGGCAGGGTGTTGCCATCATGCTCATCATTGATGTGTTTTTGTTTGGCGCAGTTGGGTTGACTGTCTGGGCAGTACAAATGTTATGGATCCCAATTACTGCTGCTGGCGTTATTAACGGTATCGGCCACTATTGGGGTTATCGTAATTTTGATTGCGAAGACGCTTCTAGAAACATTGTTCCTTGGGGTATTTTGATTGGCGGCGAGGAGTTACATAACAATCATCACACTTTTGCAACAAGCGCAAAGCTATCGAATAAATGGTATGAGTTTGATATTGGCTGGATGTATATTCAAATCATGAGTGCAGTTGGATTGGCTACCGTGAAGAAGACTCCACCCAAGCCGGTCCTAAGTGATTTGCGTCCAGCCGATCAAAACACGCTGGAAGCTATCATTGCGAACCGTTATGAAATCATGGCGCGCTATAGCAAGACATTGCGTAGTTTCTTTAGTAATGAAGTGCAGCACATGCAAGTCTTGGCGGCGCATCTCAGTGATGCTCGCATTTGGTTGGCTAAAGATGAAGCTCGTTTAACCGAACAAGAAAAAGCAAAGCTCGAAGAACTAATGGCAAGTAATACGCAGTTACACAAGATGATTGAAATGCGCCGTGATCTTCAGGCTATTTGGAGTCGGTCTAGCGCCACCAAAGAGCAATTACTTTCCCAGTTACACGCCTGGTGTCAGCGCGCTGAAGATAGCGGCTTAACGAGTCTACGTGAGTTCTCTTTGAGATTGCGTCGTTACGCTTAAAGAAATAGCGCTAACCAATTGCTCGGGAACAATTTCTGGGCAATAAAAAACCCGCTGATGTAGCGGGTTTTTTATTTGCTGGAAGTACGAATCGAATCGATACGAATGAATGCCTTACTTCAGCTTTGTTTCTTTATAAGCAACGTGCTTGCGAATGGTTGGATCAAATTTCATGATCTCCATTTTCTCAGGCTTAGTACGCTTGTTTTTTGAAGTTGTGTAGAAGTGACCAGTACCTGCTGATGACTCTAACTTGATTTTTTCTCTGCCGCCTTTAGCCATTTGTGCGCTCCTTAAATTTCGCCACGTGCACGCAGATCAGACAACACGGCATCGATGCCGTTCTTGTCGATAACGCGCAAACCAGCATTGGTTAAGCGCAAGCTAATCCAACGGTTTTCAGATTCAACCCAGAAACGACGGTTTTGCAAATTCGGCAAAAAGCGACGCTTCGTTTTATTGTTTGCATGGGATACATTGTTGCCAACCATCGGCTTCTTCCCAGTGACTTG
>CANCPL010000057.1:0-14709 GCA_947380065.1 Burkholderiaceae bacterium
ATATATTCCTCTTGTAATCTAGTAATTAATTAATGGTGTTGATTAAGCTGGTGAGCGATTAACCGCCGCAACCACCCAAAGTTACTTTCACTTCCTTAACGGCCATACTCCATTTGCCATCCGCTTTTACTAAGGCATACACATTAGAGGTTTGGCCCATCTTGATACGAGTAGTAACAAAAGGCTCAGTACCAGCAGGAATATAAAATTGTGCAGCTAAGGCGCTTGGGTTTTTCTCAACCAAAATTGCCATTTGATCTGCTTTGAGAGTTGTGACAATTCCAACTGGAACTACCGCACCATTTTCTGCTATATCTGGGGCGTTCAAGGTAACAGCACCAGACTTATCTGGACTACCTGCACCTAGAATCTTGAATACATCATCAAGGCTCTTGCCTTCAAATGCGGCTTTATTCCACTCTTGCGCTTGGGCCACACTAATGAGACCCGCAGAAGCCATTAAGCCGAAAACAGCTGAATATTTCAATAAACTGCGTCGCTGCTGATTCATAAAAACTCCTTTAATAATCTACTCTTAGTATCAAATATAGCGGTATTTCAAAAAACCTTCGGTAAATCTATTGCCCGGTGAGCACCCAGCGCACAAGAGTCGCCCGGTCCTCATCCGATAACTGTGACTGTGGTGGCATTGGAATAGCTCCCCATACCCCCGAACCCCCGCTCTTGACCTTAGCCATGAGCTTTTCTTGAGCTCCGCTCTGCCCTTTATATTTCGCCGCAATATCAGCGATAGAGGGACCTACTAATTTGGCATTCGGAGCGTGACATGCGGAACAGTTCTCGTTTTTAAATAGAGCCGCAGGACCTTTAGTGTTGGCAGCGTGAGTATCGGCAGCATGTGCTAGGCCTTCACCCGCAGAACCAGGTAACTGAGCAATTGGTGGCTTAGTGGAATCCGAGCCACGATATGGTCCATACAAGCGATTTTGCTCGGCAATATTGCCATGGGCATTTCTAGCGAAATCTGGAAGAGAGGATCCAATTTGCACAAACTTCACGCAATTATTCATACAAGAGGAACCATTTACATCTGGCTTGCCATTGACACTCCAGAAGCCATGATTACGCGTCATACCATTGCGATTAGGCATCTTCTTTTGCACATCTGCAATATTGGTATTGCTCAATACAAAATCATCCGGAACAATTTCGCCTAAGCTCAAAATAAATGCAACTAGAGCATACGTGTCATCTGGCGTTAATGATCTTGGTGCATTCCAAGGCATTGCGCGATAGATGTAATCCCACAAAGTAGAAACGGTTGGCACCTTCATCAAGGTAGTGCGCTGCGGCTGCTTACGATCAGCCAAAGAGGCAACCCTACCCGTCTTCACATCATCAGCAGTTGTTCCACCCGCAATTGGCGTGAAGATCTCATTCGATTCACCGAAGACACCGTGACAGCTGGCGCACTTAGCCTCCCAAATTGCTTGACCCTGCTCTACAGAACCAGATCCTTTTGGCAAGCCCTTAAAGTCTGGGCGCACATCAATGTCCCAAGCCATCACTTCTGCTGGAGTTGCATTTCTTCCAATGCCTGGAAACTTAGCGGAGCCCTGTGTACTTTGTGCAATCGCAATCTGGGCAGCTAATACTGTAATACTTAGCAGACTCAAACGAGCAATAAAATTAACCGACTTGAACATTGCTCACCTCACCGTTTGAATCTAACTTCCATGACTGAATGGCATTGTTGTGATAAATCGAGCGATTACCACGTACATCACGCAAGACCTTGATCGAAGGTTGTATATAGCCGGTGTCATCTACTGCTCTAGATTGCAAAATCGCAGGCGAGCCATCCCACACCCAATCAATATTGAAGCGCGTAATCGATTTAGTGAGAATTGGTGTCTCCAAACGAGCAGTACGCCAGTTATTGCCACCATCAAATGAAACGTCCACGCGCTTGATCTTGCCTCGACCCGACCAAGCCATGCCGCTCACGTTATAAAAACCTTTATCGAGCAATTGCTGGCCACCAGAAGGGGTGGTAATCACAGATTTACATTCTTGAATCGATGCGTATTGACGATGCATACCATCTGGCATCAGCTCAATGTAGTGAACTGCTTCATCTTTCGCATTCCAGGGCATATCCCCTACTTCCAGACGACGTAACCATTTCACCCAGCTAACACCCTGAACTCCCGGAACAACTAGGCGCAATGGAAAGCCGTTTTCTGGGCGTAACATCTCGCCATTCATACTCCAAGCAACAATCGTGTCATCCAAACAGCTTTCTAAATTGATCGTGCGTGTCATGCCAGAGCCATCGCCACCTTCTGCCAGCAAGAACTTCCCTTTTTTCAAATCTGCGCCGCATTCTTCGAGCAATACTTTGAGGGGTACACCAGTAAATTCGCAGCATGAGAGCATGCCATGGGTGTACTGCACGGTTGGTACTGCAACGTTACCCCACTCTAAGCCAGTATTTGCGCCGCACTCAATAAAGTGGGTACGAGAAACTGAAGGCAGTCTCATCAAGTCGTTCATCGTAAAGACACGAGCATTCTTCACCATACCATTCACCATCAAGCGATGTGTCTCGGGATTCAGGTTGTACCAACCTTGATGATGACGCTCAAAATGCAAGCCATTCGGAGTGATAGTGCCAAATAATCCTTGCAGCGGAGTAAATGCAACTGAAGCGGCAGATACCCGAGTTAAGCCAGGTGATTCACGACGAATCAAATTTGATTCATAGATCGAAGGAACGCCATAGGGCATGGTGGCTACGTTCTTACCAAGCGTAGTTTGCCACTCTTGCTTCTCCAGAATGGCTGGATCGCCTTCACCTGCAGCAAAAGCCATCGGAGCAGCCAAACTGGCCGCAGCCCCACCTACAGCAGAGAGGAAGCCTTTACGCAAAAAGCCACGACGACCTTCATCAAGGCCATTAGCATTAATATCAGCGATCAACTCCTGAGAGATAAAGTGCTCTGGCGCCTTTACTAAGCGAGCTCTATTGGCAGGCTTCTCAACCGTAGCGATATCCTCAGCGCTCAATTCAATTTGCTTCTTAGTCATTTGACCTCTACTTGAAAAGTGAATTACTGCAAACCTTAATGAATACCTTCAGCAATCTTTGCGCAGACTGTCTGACACATCTCAACCGTAGCGTTATCTGCAATCGAGTAATAAACCGTTACACCCTCTTTTCGCCTCATTAAAATTCCGGCTTTGTGAAGAGCCAATAAATGCCTTGATACATTGGCCTGGCTTGTACCGCACATTTGAACGACCTCAGAGACAGATTTTTCTCCACCACAGACCGCATACATGATGCGCAAACGTGCTGGCTCAGATAGGACATTGAAGTAAGCCGCCACGTGAGAGAAGACCTTCTCCATCTGTTTTGGAGTCAGGTTTTTTGTCGCTTTTTGAACTTTTGCCTTCATGGTGCTCATTTATATAAATATATGCGTATATATGCATATTTAACGCTCATACCGACCAAGTTCATATAGTGAGTTACCCTGATGGAATCTAAAGATACAATCAATTGATGGATATAGAAGCGCTACTTCTCTCATTAAGGCTGGCTATATGGACCTTGGTCCTGATCATCCCGTTTGGAGTCTGGGTAGCGCATTCACTCCAAAATATGGGCAAAAGTAGGTCCTGGGTCGAAGCATCGCTTGCCCTACCTCTAGTCCTCCCTCCTACTGTCTTGGGCTACTACCTCCTAGTGGGTCTTGGAGGGAAAAGCCTCTTTGGGATCCCATTGGTGTTTTCTTTCACGGGAATCCTCATTGCTTCCCTGATTGTGAATTTGCCATTCGCTATTCAGCCAATACAACGTGCTTTTGAAGCCATTAATCCAGAAATTCGGGAAGCGGCTCAAGTCAGCGGGCTGACCAATTGGCAAATCTTTCGCCTGATTGAATTACCCCTAGCTTGGCGTGGCATTACCAGCGCAGCCGTTCTTACTTTTGCACATACCTTAGGAGAATTTGGTGTGATCCTCATGGTTGGCGGCGCCATTCCCGGGGAGACCAAAACAGTATCGATTGCTATATATGACAAGGTGCAAAGTTTTGATACCTCTGGTGCCGGCGCCCTTTCATTACTGTTACTGTGCACCTCACTAGTGGCAATTGCACTTTCCTATGGCGTCTTTAGTCGCAACCCATCGCGATCTAAACAATGGAGTAGCTAATGCTTAAAGTAAAGCTCTTCCAGACTAGTCCAAACCCCTTGCAACTGAATATTGAATGTATTCCCGGAGAGTTGCATGCTTTAGTGGGCCCTTCTGGTAGCGGCAAGACAACCGCCCTGAGAACCATCGCTGGATTAAACGATGCCGAAACTGGAAAAATCGAATGTAATGACAAATTATGGTTTGAGGCAAATCATGTCAGCGGAGTCACCACTTCCTTAAGCCCAGCTAATCGCTCGTGTGGATTTCTATTTCAGCAGTACGCCCTATTCCCCCATCTCTCAGCGCTTGAGAATGTGTGTATCCCTTTGTACAACAATGTCCAAAGACCATCTGAACGCAAAGCACTTGCACTCACTTGGCTTAAGCGCATGGGTATTAGTGAATTAGCCAACCGCATGCCAAACCAACTCTCAGGCGGCCAACAACAGCGAGTTGCACTTGCCAGAGCGCTGGCACGATCACCAAAAATACTCTTGCTTGATGAGCCCTTCTCTGCGATTGATGCACCTACGCGTCAAGGTCTTTATAAGACGCTGGCTGAACTTCGCAAAGATTTGAATATTCCCATTTTACTTGTCACACATGATCTAAGAGAGGCAGACTTGTTAGCCGATCGCATCACTGTGATTGACCAAGGTGTAGGTCTACAGACCGCTCCACCACAGGTGCTATTTGAAAGACCTAGAAACTCGCGGGTTGCAGAACTGGTGGGAATTAGCAATAAGTTTGAAGGCGTATTTACCGCTGGAAAGTTGAGTTGGAATGGCAGTCAACGCATCTTTAATGTAGCGGACAAAGGCAAAATCCCACCAAATACACCGGTTGCTTGGGTTATTCCAGCTGAGGGTTTAAGTCTGCACATCAGCTCCAGTGATACTTCACTCCCAGCGACTGTTGAGCAAATCAGCGCCTTAGGTCAGATAGCTGTTATTCAACTTCGTACGCTTGATGGTGGACATGCAATTACTTGGGAAGCTTCTGCTGCAGAGGTTAAGAGGCTCTGTTTGGATGTCGGCAAAAGTACTCATCTTGAAATTGATGGCAGTAAGATTCATATCATGCCATTGCGTCCGATTAATGATCCTCGTCGCTTTACCAATTAAGCTATTAATTACTTTCTGGCAACCAATCCCAATATTGCAGACATACCAGTGTGTCTTGGGCCCTCAGAGAGTTCTTTCTCGTAACTGACAAGCTCAAGAATTTCAAAGTCCTGGGTAAGGCTTTTGATCAGATCTTCTGTATACAAATGCTCAATGAGCGATGGGCCGCCAGTTTTATATTCCAACTGTTTCGGGGTATAGCCCTGCAGGATGAAAAGTCCGCCTGGCTTCAACGTATTGTATGCCTGCTCAAAGATTCTGGCGCGCATTGTGGGATCGGCAAACTGAATAAAGATTCCAATCACTGCGTCATAAGTATTTTCGGACCAAGCATAGCTATCAGTATCAGAGAATGAATACTCGACCTCGACTTGATTATCTTTAGCGAACTGCCTTGCTTTAGCTAGCGCAATATCGGATGCATCAAAACCAACCACTTGCATGCCTTGCTTGGCAAGCCAGACGCCGTTGCGCCCTTCACCATCGGCGATACATAAGACTTTATCTGTTGGCTTGAGATATTGCTTTGCCTTATCTACAAGATACTCGTTTGGCTCTTTACCAAAGATGAACTCTTCTTTATCGAAGCGTTCATTCCAGAACTGAGTGGCATCAGAAAAACCCATGGGCCTATCTTGATGTACTTGATTATTTTTTGAGTCCACCAACGAGATCATTCTTTAAGTCGTTGATGTTTTCAAGGCCAACTGCAATTCGCACCAAGCCATCAGTAATACCAGCAGCTTTTCTGGCCTCTGGAGTTACGCGGCAATGTGTTGTTGTAGCTGGGTGGGTAATGGTTGTGCGGGTATCACCCAAGTTTGCTGTAATTGAGCAGAGCTTAGTTTGATTAATAAGTTTGAACGCCGCCTTCTTGCCGCCTTTGAGCGTAAAAGAAACAATTGCGCCACCCGCTCTTTGTTGGCGCATAGCCAAAGCATGCTGAGGGTGAGATTTCAGGCCTGGATGGTAAACACGCTCTACTCCAGATTGCTTCTCTAACCATTGAGCCAAGGCAAGTGCGTTTTGGCTCTGCTGCTTCATACGCAGCTCTAAAGTCTCCAAGCCCTTAAGGAACACCCAAGCATTGAATGCAGATAGCGTTGGCCCAGCTGTGCGCACATACGGAAATACTTTGCCCATGATGAAATCATTGCTGCCAACAATTGCCCCGCCTACAACTCGACCCTGTCCATCTAAGTACTTGGTTGCAGAATGAATCACGACATCGGCACCGAGGGCCAATGGTTTTTGTAATGCTGGTGTGCAGAAGCAGTTATCCACAGCAAATAGTGCATTTGCTTTCTTGGCAATTTTTGAAATGGCTTTGATGTCGGCAATCTCAGTCAATGGATTAGATGGCGTCTCTAAATAAAAGAGTTTGGTATTTGGTTGGACAGCAGCTTGCCACGACTTGGTATCTGCCAAATCAGCATAAGTTGTTGTAATGCCAAAGCGTCCCAAGATATTGGTGAACAACTGAATCGTTGCACCAAATACTGAGCGCGAGCAAACCACATGATCTCCCGCTTGCAGATGGGCCATCGCCATCGTCAGAATGGCTGCCATGCCAGAAGCAGTTGCAATACATGCTTCACCACCCTCTAGGGCAGCCAAGCGATCTTGAAACATGCTTACCGTTGGATTAGTAAAACGAGACTAGATAAAGCCTTGGTCAGCATGCGCAAAACCATCTGCCGCTAACTCTGCGCTATCAAAGCAGAAGCTAGAGGTCAGGAACATCGCTTCTGAGTGCTCTTGGTATTCAGCTGTGCGACGAGTGCCGGCGCGGACCGCTAAGGTCTCCAGCGCTAGCTTAGAAAAATCCGGTTTTTTGCGGGTAGTTGTGCTCTTCATACTGCTATTTTGACACCGAATTACGAATTTGCCTTGAGTGAGGCAAATTCCTGTCGCTTTTTAGTCTTCGGTAGCCAAATGTAAATGGAGTTGTGAGCGAGCAAAGTCACTAGAATCCTTCTGCCGATCTGCCTTAGCATCTGAGGTATTTCTGGCGGCCTCTAAGGCGTCAAGATAAGACTCAGTAATATCGCCAGTGATGTAGTTGCCATCGAAGCAAGAGGCTTCAAACTGCTTGATATTAGGATTGATATCCCTCACTGCCTGCTTCATATCTTCAACGCTTTGATAGATCAGTTGATCGGCACCAATCATCTTGTTGATTTCTTCATCAGTACGGCCATAAGCAACCAATTCGCTACGAGTTGGCATATCTATACCGTAGACGTTCGGGAAACGTACTGGTGGCGCAGCAGAAGCAAAGATGACTTTCTTAGCACCAGATTCACGTGCCATCTGTACGATCTCAAAAGATGTTGTTCCACGAACAATGGAGTCATCCACAATCAAGACAGTCTTATCTTTGAACTCAATGCGCATGGCATTGAGTTTTTGACGTACCGATTTCTTGCGGACAGCCTGCCCTGGCATGATGAAGGTACGGCCGATGTAACGGTTCTTAAAGAAGCCTTCGCGGTAATCCACGCCCAAGTTCTTTGCAACCTGCATTGCTGCTGGACGACTTGAGTCTGGAATAGGCATCACGACATCGATCTCAGAGACATCGGTCTCCTTGCGGATCTTCTCGGCCAAGTAATCTCCCATACGCATCCGTACGTTGTAGACGGTAACACCATCAATTGTGGAGTCTGGTCGAGCCATGTAAACGTATTCAAAAATACAAGGTGTTAAGACAGCATTCGGTACACATTGACGTGAATAGAAATTACCATCTAAGTCGATATAAATTGCTTCGCCTGGATTAACGTCACGTACAAATGTAAATCCTAGGCCCTCAAGCGCAACAGACTCAGACGCAATCATCCACTCAGGACCTTGCGGAGTATCGATGCGGCCAATACAGAGAGGACGAATACCATACTGGTCACGGAAGGCCAATAAGCCATAGCCTGCAATTAAAGAAACTACCGCATAAGAACCTTTAACGCGATTAGTTACCCCTGTAACTGCGTTAAACATCGCGCCCTCATCGAGAGCCGCGCTATTCGTTTCTTTTTGAAGTTCGTCAGCTAATACGTTGAGTAATACTTCAGTGTCGGAACTGGTATTAATGTGACGACGGTCACGATAGGCCATCTCAACACGCAAACTGGGTGCATTAGTCAGGTTACCGTTATGAGCCAAGATAATGCCGTAAGGTGCGCTCACATAAAACGGTTGCGCCTCTTCTTCGCTACTTGCAGAGCCGGCAGTTGGGTAACGCACTTGGCCAATACCAGCGCTACCAACCAAGCTACGCATATTACGAGTTCTAAAAACGTCTCTAACTAAGCCATTGGCTTTATGCATCGTGAATGAATTACCATTCATCGTTGCAATGCCTGCTGCATCTTGACCACGATGTTGCAAGAGCAACAAAGCATCATAGAGAAGTTGATTTACTGGTGAGTGAGAAACAGTTCCGACGACGCCGCACATATTTCTAGATTCCTATTGTTATTTTAGGAGTAATGATGGGAGTAACTTTAGGCACTGCCTCACCTAATTGCTTAGCCCAGTCAGCAGGAAGCCAACCTTTAATTAAACCAGTTGCCATATCAATTGCCGGTCTAGTTATAGCATTCTTCCAGGCCATGCTTTGCGGAATAGGCGTGAGAGCCGCTAAGGTAGCAAGCACCACAACAATCAGACCACCACGAATCACGCCGAATACCAAACCCAAGAAACGATCAGCCAAACTAAGACCTACTGACAAAATAATTTTTTGCACCACTCCACCAAACAAACTACAAATGATGAGTGTTAAAACAAATAGAGTGATGAAACTCACGCCCAGACTAAGTAGCTCATCAAGATGAAATGTAGAAAGCCATTCGGTTGATAGGTAATTGCTGTAGTGATAAGCAACCCATGACGCAACAAACCAAGAAGCTAATGAAAGTACCTCTTTAAATAAGCCACGTGAGATACCGACTAAAGCTGACACCAAGAGCACAACTAGGGTGAAGTAATCCACCGTTGTTAGCTTGAGGGTGGATAAGTAATCCATTACTGCTTACCAGACTCGACAAGTCTTGGTGAAAGACCCATCGCCTTAATTTTCTTTTCCGCTGCCTCTGCAGCGTCTTGATCGGAATAGGGTCCTGCACGGAGCACAAAAAGCTTTGATCCATCGCTGCCCGTCTTCGTGAAGACATAGTTTGGAATCTTTTGGTCTTTGAGTTTTACAACCCATCCCTTTGCGCGCTCTTCCGATGCAAAGGCACCAATCTGAATAATGTACTTACCGGTGCCATTAGAGGTGCTCGGTTTAGGGGCGTCTTCTGTCTTTGGCTTAGCATCCGCTTTAGGGCTTGTATTGGCAGCGACAACCTCTTCACCCGCCGCCAAACCTAATGCTCCAGATTTATTTACTGTAGGTGCCACTGGTTTAGCTTCCAACTTGGGTTCAGGCTTAACCTCGGGTTTAGCTTCCGCCTTTGCTTCAGGAGCAGCTGCAACTTTAGGAGCTTCTTTTGTAGGTTCAGCAACTGCCTCAACTTTAGGCTTTGTTTCAGCTCCTGGAATCGGCAAGCTAGTCACAATATTGACTGCAATATCGTTTGGCGCAGACTTTGGTTTGTTATCCAAAATACGAGGCAGACCTATAACGGCAATTAAGACCAGAGCAGCTGCGCCGATCAAACGATGCCGCGCTCTTTGTTGTTCTGGATCTTCAGTTAGGGCAAGCTCTTCAGCTTCAGCAGCGCGCTGAAAACTGCGTGGCGCTACCCTTTTGGCGGTGCGACTACCCCTTGAACTGAATTCAAAGTCATCAGACTGAGTATTTCGCTTAAAAAAGCTTGGTAAACGAATCATGGATCAGTGGGCCTGGTTGTTTCGGTAAGTCATTACGCCTGCAACGGTGTAGAACGATCCGAAGGTGACAATTCTATCACCCTCACCCGCCTGAGATAGCGCTTTTTGATACGCCAAAGCAGGTTCTGAGAAGCATTCAATCCCCCCATCAGCCCCATTTTTAGGCTTTACACCCATAGCTTCAAGCTTCTCAGCCAAGACCTTGGCGCTGGCGGCTCTGGGGGTAGGTAAATCAGTACAGAACCAGAAATCCACGATATTGAGTAGGGGTTTTATAACCCCCTCGATATCCTTGTCAGCCATAGCCCCAAAAACGGCATATGTATATGGGTGATATCCCATCTTATCGAGCCCCTGAGCCAGGGTAGCGGCGGCATGGGGATTATGCGCAACATCCAAAACAACTGTAGGTTGACCAGGCAAGACTTGGAAACGGCCTGGCAACTCTACCAAGGCAAAACCATTGCGAATATCTTGGGCACTCACTGGGAGGCGCTGGTGCAAAGCCATTAAGGCCGCAATCACAGCAGAGGCATTCAGAATCTGATTGGCGCCACGGAGCGCTGGATAACCTAGGCCGCTGAAGCGTTTTTTGCGGCCAGCCCAACCCCACTGCTGCTTATCACCCTGAAAGTTGTAGTCACGACCCTGCAACCAGAGATCACAAGCGAGTTTTTCAGCATGGTCAATCAGTGATTGTGGCGGCACAGGATCGCCACAAACCGCAATCTGCCCTGGGCGAAAAATACCTGCTTTTTCTAAGCCGATGGCTTCACGTGTTCCACCCAAGAAATCTGCATGATCGATATCAATACTGGTCACGATGGCGCAATCTGCATCCACAATGTTCACGGCGTCTAAGCGACCACCCATTCCTACCTCTAATACAACGGCGTCTAAATTGGATTTAGCAAATAGATGCATGATGGCTAAAGTAGTGAACTCAAAATACGTCAAGGTCGGCGCATCCACCAAACTCACGCGGGCTTTTTCTACAGCAGCAAAATGCTCAAGCAAGATATTGTCTTTAACATCTTCACCATTTACGCGAGCACGCTCATTAAATTTAAGAAGATGTGGAGAGGTATGACATCCAACACGATAACCAGATGCCAAGAGAATGCTTTCCAGAAAAGCGCAGGTAGATCCTTTGCCGTTTGTTCCAGCAACAGTAATCACAGGGCATTCAAAATGTAAATCTAATGCAGCCTTCACACGATTGATACGCTCAAGCCCCATATCAATACCGACAGGGTGAGCAGTTTCGAGGTGGCTAAGCCAGGCCTCTAGGCTAGAAAATAATATGGGGGCTTGGTGTGCTGAGCTCAAGCGCTTAAACGGCTGCGCTACCCGCTGTCACAGGCTCAGGAAGCTTCTGTAACAAAGCAAGTAAGCGCGCAATTTCACTGCGCATCTGACGACGATCGACAATCATATCAATGCCGCCCTTTTGCATAAGGAACTCAGATCTCTGAAATCCTTCCGGCAATTTCTCACGCACTGTTTGCTCAATCACGCGTGGACCTGCAAAACCAATTAAGGCCTTAGGCTCAGCCATCACTACATCACCCATGAAGGCAAAGCTAGCAGAAATACCACCCATTGTTGGATCGGTGAGAACGCTGATAAAAGGCAAACCTTTTTTAGCTAACAAGGTCAACATCGAGTTGGTCTTGGCCATCTGAAAAAGGGATAACAAGCTTTCTTGCATACGTGCACCGCCAGTAGCCGTGACACAAATGAAAGCGCACTTTTTATCAATGGCTTCCTGTACACCGCGAGCAAAGCGCTCACCAACGACAGAGCCCATCGAACCACCCATGTACTGGAATTCAAAACAGGCAGCCACTACAGGAATAGATTCAATCTTGCCACCCATCACAATCAATGCTTCGGACTCACCAGAAGCATCATTTGCTTCTTTAATACGATCTGGGTATTTTTTAGAGTCTTTAAATTTCAGAGGGTCTGTTGGATAGATATCGGCCCCAATTTCATAGCGACCTTTTTCATCCAACAAACTATCTAAGCGCAGACGCGCGCTGATGCGCATATGGTGACTACATTTTGGGCACACTGATAAATTGGCTTCAATGTCGGTACTGTAAAGAACAGTCTCGCAACTTGGGCACTTTACCCACAATCCCTCTGGTACTGACTTGCGATTAGCAGGATCAGTATGTTGAATTTGGGGTGGGAGTAATTTATCTATCCAGCTCATTAGTTTTTAACTATCCAATGCGTCGCGAATTTCACGAATGAAGGTTTCCAGTGATTGTACCGCCTGCCCAGGAGGCGCATCCTCTAGAAGACGAATAATTCGGCTGCCAATTACCACAGCGTCGGCACTCGCAGAAACCGCCTTGGCGCTAGCAGCATCGCTAATTCCAAAGCCGACAGCAATTGGAATATCCGTTTCTTCACGAATTTTCGGAATGATACTAGCCACATCTTGGGTATTGAGGTGTGATGCGCCAGTAACCCCGCGCATAGAAACGTAATAGATATAACCAGAGGCTATTTTGGCAGCCTCTTTAATGCGCTCATGTGATGACGTAGGTGCCAATAAAAAGATCGGATCAATTCCAGCAACGCGCATGCGCGCAGCAAAATCAACGCACTCTTCTGGTGGGTAATCCACCACTAGAACACCATCAACACCAGCAGCTTTTGCTTCGGTTGCAAAACGCTCAGCCCCCATTTGCTCAACTGGGTTTGCATACCCCATGAGAACAACCGGGGTATTGGTATCCTGCTTGCGAAACTCTTTCACCATTTCTAAACAGCTATGTAAAGTCACACCATGGGTCAACGCACGCTCAGATGATCTTTGAATCACGGGGCCATCTGCCATTGGATCTGAAAATGGCACGCCCAACTCAATGACACTCGAACCACCGCGAACTAATGCATGCATCAATTCAACGGTTTGCTTAGGATCTGGATCGCCAGCAGTAATAAAAGGAATCAACCCTTTTTTGCCAGTTGCTTTTAGCTCCTTGAAGAGCGCAGTAATTTTTGACATAGCTAATTTATTTTCTTTTTATTTTTCTATTTTTTCTTTTAATCAGCCTTCTGAACCAGTTGCCTGTGCAACGGTATGCATGTCCTTGTCACCACGACCAGAGAGGTTTACCAAGATAGTCTTATTTTTTGGCAAAGTCTTGGCCAGCTTGCAGGCATAAGCAATGGCATGAGAGGACTCCAGGGCCGGAATGATCCCTTCAATCTGGCAGCAATCATGGAATGCTTGGAGCGCTTCTTCATCCGTAATCGCTACATAATCTGCGCGACCAGAATCTTTCAACCAAGCATGCTCAGGCCCAACTCCTGGATAGTCCATACCAGCAGAAACCGAATGCGTCTCAGAAATTTGGCCATTTTTGTCTTGTAATAAATAAGTACGGTTGCCATGCAACACACCGGGCGTACCAACGCAAAGTGCTGCCGAATGTAAACCACTTCCCAAGCCATGTCCTGCAGCTTCAACACCAACCAGTTTCACCTCTGAGAAATCAATATACGGATAGAAAATACCCATGGCATTTGAGCCACCACCAACGCAAGCCAAAACATAGTCTGGTTGACGACCAGTCATTTCTGGCATTTGTACTTTGCACTCTTCACCAATCACGCTTTGGAAATCTCTCACCATCATTGGATAAGGATGGGGACCAGCAACAGTACCAATAATGTAGAACGTGTTATCCACATTGGTAACCCAATCACGCATCGCTTCATTGAGCGCATCTTTTAATGTCTTCGTACCAGACTCTACTGGAACTACTTTAGCGCCAAGCAGCTTCATGCGGAATACGTTTTGTGCCTGACGGGCCACATCAACAGATCCTTGATATACCGTGCAATCTAAGCCAAAACGGGCACAGATGGTTGCTGTAGCAACACCATGCTGACCGGCACCTGTCTCAGCAATAATGCGAGGCTTGCCCATACGCTTGGCCAACATTGCTTGACCAATCACGTTATTAATCTTGTGAGCACCAGTGTGATTTAAATCTTCGCGCTTGAGATAGATCTGTGCACCGCCGAGCATTTCGCTCCAACGTTTAGCGTGATACACCGGCGACGGTCTACCAACAAAATGTTTTAGCTCGTAATGAAACTCTTCGATGAATTCTGGATCGTATTGATATTTTGCATAGGCCGCTTTGAGCTCATCTAATGCAAACATCAATGTTTCAGAAACAAACACGCCACCATATGGACCGAAATGTCCTCGTGCATCTGGCTTGTCGTACATATCTACCTCTTTTGAATTATCAACAGCAAATTATTGGGATGATGCATTGGCATCTGCTGCGCGCACTGCTTTTACAAACTCAGCCATAAGCGCAGGGTCTTTAACACCCCTGCTGCTTTCTACGCCACTACTGACGTCAACCGCGCAAGGCTGCAGGCGTGCAATCGCCTCGCCCACGTTGTGCGTGTTCAATCCACCACTCAAAACGACCCGAGGCGCGTTTTCGCTTACCCATGTCTGTGGAATCCCTTGCCAATCAAAAGGAACGCCTCCGCCACCATATCCCTCAACCAGGGCATCCAGCAGAAAAGCGTTTGCATCCC
>CANCPL010000058.1:0-13991 GCA_947380065.1 Burkholderiaceae bacterium
TCCTAGCAGCGGATCTACTTTCACCAATCGATGTTCCAGCTGCCGATAATTCTGCGATGGATGGCTTTGCATTTAATAGCGAATGTCTCAATACCAACAGTGCAACCATTGAATTACGAGTCGCTGGTACAGCGCTTGCGGGCAAGCCCTATGAAGGCAGTATTCATGCAGGGGAATGCCTCAAGATCATGACCGGCGCGCTGATGCCAGCTGGCTGCGATACCGTCATTCCACAAGAATTCACAACTGCAAAAGATAATCTCACGATTGAATTTAAGCAAGATCAATTAAAGCCCGGAGAGAACAGGCGTTTAAGTGGCGAGGACCTACAAAAGGGGAAACCTGCAATTGCGGCTGGTCGCTTACTACGCCCTTCTGATCTAGGTTTAGCTGCATCACTAGGCATTGCATCACTACCAGTTAAGCGTAAGCTCAAGGTTGCTATTCTGTCTTCAGGTGATGAATTGCGTGCACTAGGTCAATCATTAGATCCGGGCAGTATTTACGATAGCAATCGCTACAGCCTGACTGGTCTGCTCAACCGTCTAAATCTAGAGATCATTGACTGCGGCATTGTGCGCGATGATCCGACCTCCTTGAAGCAAGCATTTATTGAGGCAGCCAGTAAAGCAGATGTATTAATTTCTTCTGGAGGCGTCTCTGTTGGCGAAGCAGATTTCACGAAACAGATCATGCAAGAGTTAGGTGATGTTGGTTTTTGGAAAATCGCCATGCGTCCAGGTCGCCCCATGGCCTTTGGAATTCTCAAGTCAGCAGTAGAAAAATCGCCCACTCGTAAAACGCTCTTCTTTGGATTGCCAGGGAATCCCGTAGCAGTCATGGTGACCTTTTACCAATTTGTCCGCGCAGCCCTTTTGCAGCTCAATGGCGCAAATCAAACTGAACCACCGCTTACCCAGGCCATTGCCCAAGCCCCCATCCGGAAAAAAGTAGGTCGCACAGAATTTCAACGCGCCATTCTGGAGCGTCGAGCTGATGGCAAGCCAACGGTCAGACTCACTGGTAGCCAAGGTGCCGGTATTTTACGTTCGATGAGTGAGGCCAATTGCTTTGTCATCCTAGGCCACGAGCAGGGAAATGTTGCCGCTGGAGACTGGGTAGATGTAGCGCTTTTTGATGGACTGCTTTAAGATTGCGTCATCATGAAACTTAGCAAAAAAGAACTCGTCTTTCTCGACCCAATGCATACCGCCAAAACTCTAGTTTTGGTTTACCTCTGCTTCTCCGTTCCAATCGTTTTGTTGGCACTGTTCGTAGCCTTCATTCGTGATGGCGCTATCCCTGGTTTTACTGTGTTGTCCGCATTAATTCTTAACGCCTTACTCGGCTTTGGATTGCTGTGGATTGCCTGCAAAGTCTATAACTGGGTTGCTGGGAAATTCGGCGGAATTGAATTAGCGCTGCGCGATCTTCCAGAAGAGATTGATGCTGAGTAATCATTATTAATTACCGTTTACTCTTTTAGCAATAAAGCCGAGCAATGCTCGGCTTTATTTTTACTGCATAAAGAATTAAATTAGCTCAATTAGCCTTTAAAAACTTCCGCATTAATAAGGCTAGGTGGTTTTTTTCCGTCAAGTGCTGCGCGTAAATTATTGACTGCTAAATCAACCATCGCTCTACGCGTTTTTTCTGTAGCACTAGCAATGTGTGGAGCGAGCACAACGTTGCTTAACTTTAATAACTCAGGATGCACCGTTGGCTCACCTTCGAATACATCAAGGCCAGCAGCAAAGATCCTTTTATCCTTCAGAGCTTGAGCTAACGCCGCATCATCAATAATTCCGCCACGGGCAATATTTATAAGGGTTGCAGTAGGTTTCATGAGCGCAATTTCTTTAGCTCCAATCGTATGATGACTCTGAGCACTATAGGGTAGCACCAAGACAACATGATCAGCAGTGCGCAGCAATTCTTCTTTGGAAACATACTTTGCACCACAAGCTTTTTCATCGGCCTCCGATAAATGACTGCGGTTGTGATAAATCACATTCATACCAAAACCTAAAGCACGTTTAGCAATGCCTTGGCCAATTCGTCCCATGCCAATAATGCCTACTGTACTGTGATGCAAATCCATACCCAGGGGATTATTCACAATCGACCACTTATCCCATTGACCTGCACGAACCCAATGCTCCGATTCGGTAATCCGTCTTGCTGTTGCCATTAATAAGGCAAAGCCAAAATCAGCCGTGGTATCTGTTAAAACATCCGGGGTATTCGTCGCCATCACACCAGCAGCAGTGATTGCCGGAACATCAAAGTTGTTATAACCCACCGAAATATTGGCCACTATCCGCAAGTCTTGGGCATGAGCTAGCGCATTGGCATCAATTCTTTCGCTGCCCGCCACTAAAGCCCCTACGACCCCAGAGAGTTCTTTTTGCAACTCTTCTGGACTAAAAATCCGATCCTCTTGATTGGATCGAACCTCATAGAACTCCTCCAGTTTGGCTAAAGCCTCTGGAAAAATGGCTCTTGCTACCAATATTTTAGGTTTTTGCTTGCTATTCTGGGCTTTGGGCTGTGTATTCATAGTGGGAACTTTACCTTAAGTAAATATAGGGTTTTGCCTGAAAAATAGGCTATTTCAGCTAAAATTGATCTTTTATAACCTAGCACCCGGATTTTTGGGGCTCTTGAAACAAAATTATCATGACTTATGTAGTTACCGAATCTTGTATCCGCTGCAAGTACACCGACTGCGTTGATGTTTGCCCAGTTGACTGCTTTCGCGAAGGCCCCAATTTTTTAGTGATCGATCCGGACGAGTGCATAGACTGCGCGGTATGCGTACCTGAATGCCCCGTAAACGCTATTTATGCAGAAGATGATGTTCCCGGCGATCAACAAGCATTCATTAAATTAAACGCCGATCTTTCCCCTTCTTGGACCTCGATTACCAAGTCCAAAGCAGCACTGCCAGATGCTGAAGAATGGAAAGATGTTAAAGATAAACTTGATCAGCTAGTAAAGTAATTTCTAATCTAATAAATTTGTGTCGCACTCACCCATAGAATCCGATGCCGTAATCATTGGGGCTGGTCCTGTGGGGCTCTTTCAAGTTTTTGAATTAGGTTTGCTCGAAATTAAAGCGCATGTAATTGATTCACTTCCAGAAGTGGGAGGTCAATGCATTGAGCTTTATCCAGATAAACCCATTTACGATATTCCTGCGATCCCAGTGTGTACTGGCCGCGAACTCACTAATAACTTATTAAAGCAAATTCAGCCCTTTGGTGCCCAGTTTCATCTTGGCCAAGAGGTCAGCAGGCTTGAGCCACAAGCCGATGGACGCTTCCTCATTAGTACCTCGCAAGATAAAACATTTCTGAGCAAGACCGTCTTTATTGCTGGCGGTGTAGGGGCCTTTCAACCACGCACTATTAATCTTGAAGGCATTGATGCTTACATTAATAAGCAAGTCTTTTATCACGTTAAAAATCCTGAGCAATTTGCGGGGAAAAGAATTGTGATTTGTGGTGGCGGTGATGCTGCCCTAGATTGGGCAATTCATTTTTCCGAAATTGCAGCTAGCATTACCTTGATTCATCGTCGCGATGAATTTAAAGCGGCACCAAAATCCATTGCCAGAATGCGTGAACTTTGTGCTAACCATCAAATGGAACTTCTTATTGGACAAGTTACCGGCTACGAAGAGAAAGATGGTCTCCTTGCTGAAATAGCCTTTACTAATATTGATGGCGACTCCAAACTAATCCCCTTAGATGACCTTTTAGTGTTTTATGGCCTCTCACCGAAGTTAGGGCCTATTGCGGAGTGGGGCCTTAATATCGATCGCAAACAAATTTGTGTCGATACCGAAAAATTTCAAACCAGTACCACGGGAATTTATGCGGTTGGTGATATCAACGTTTATCCAGGCAAGAAAAAACTGATCCTCTCTGGATTTCATGAAGCCGCCCTTGCCGCATTTGCAGCTGCGGAGTACTTAAACCCAGGTAAGCAGATTCAACTTCAATATACGACTACCTCCCCCAAGCTTCACAAGGCCTTGGGAGTGAAGTCGCCTACATTCGAGTAAGCTATCCTTAATACGTTAATACATCACTACTTTTAGCCAATATATATGCGTCAATATCACGATCTCATGAAAGAAGTCCTCGCAAAAGGGGTTCAAAAGTCCGATAGGACTGGAACTGGCACGGTCTCCGTATTCGGACATCAGATGCGCTTTAACTTGGCTGACGGCTTTCCAATGGTAACTACCAAAAAGTTACATCTTAAATCCATCATCTACGAATTACTTTGGTTCCTCAAGGGCAGTACAAACAATAACTGGCTTAAAGAGCGCGGCGTATCTATCTGGAATGAATGGGCCGCCCCGGATGGTGAATTAGGCCCGATTTATGGCTATCAATGGCGCTCATGGCCCGCTCCAAATGGTGAGCATATCGATCAAATCTCAGAAGTGGTTGAGACTATCAAGAAAAATCCAGACTCTCGTCGCATGATTGTGTCTGCGTGGAATGTAGCCGACATACCACGTATGGCTTTAGCACCTTGTCATGCCTTCTTTCAGTTTTATGTCGCTGATGGTAAGTTATCCTGCCAGCTCTATCAACGTAGTGCTGATATCTTTTTGGGTGTGCCATTTAATATTGCTAGCTATGCATTGTTGACTCATATGATGGCGCAACAATGCAATTTAGAAGTGGGAGACTTTATTTGGACTGGTGGTGATTGCCATTTATATAGTAATCATCTAGAGCAAGTAGAACTTCAGCTATCCCGCGATTTCTTCCCGCTACCGAAGCTGAATATTTTGCGCAAGCCTGATTCAATGTTTGATTATGAATTTGAAGACTTTGAAATCGTCGGTTACGAATCTCACCCCCACATTAAAGCTCCTGTAGCTATTTAAGAATTTAGCAATTTATGACACAACCTGCTATCTCCATGATTGTTGCGCGCTCCCGCAATCACGTCATTGGTCGCAATAACCAAATGCCCTGGAAAATCTCAGCAGATTTACAGTTTTTCAAGCGCGTGACCATGGGCCATCCCGTCATTATGGGTCGCAAGACTTGGGAGTCCATTGGGCGACCTTTGCCTGGACGCCGAAACATCGTAGTGAGTCGCAATGCCGACTTTCAATTATCCGGTGCAGAATTGGCTGGCTCCTTGGATGAGGCACTAGATCGCTTGAGTGATTTTTCGCGTGTTTTTGTTATCGGTGGTGAGCAACTTTTCAAGCAAGCATTTGATAAAGCAGACCGTCTCTACATTACTGAAATCGATTTAGATATTGAAGGTGGCGATACTTTCTTTGAAGTGCCCAACGAATCTGCCTGGCAAGAAATAGAGAGAACTCCTGGTTCTGAGGGTGATACCTCTTTTAGCTTTATTACTTTAGAGCGCAAATAAAAAGGACTCCTAGGAGTCCTTTTTTCTATTGCAAGCTCTACTATCGCTTTTTACTGAACCACAATCTTTGCGTCTTTTGCGATCTGACCCAAGAACTCATATTGCTTTCTTTGCGTCATTCCAGCACGAATAGCCGGCTTCGCTTGCTCAAATGATGGTGGCTTACTCGATTTTTTATCTTCCAACTTAATCAAGTACCAACCTTGTTGCATCTGGATTGGCGCTGGTGAAACTTGGCCTTTGGCTAGCGTAGTTAATACGGTAGCCAGTTGAGGTGCTACCTGCCCCGCCTGAATCCAGCCCACAGCGCCACCCTGTACCTTGTTCGGCGCTAAGGAAACACTCTTGGCAACCTTATCAAATGGCTCGCCTTTTTTAATGCGAGCTAATGCTGCTTGAGCATCCGCTTCACTCGCTACCGCGATATCGCTTACCTTATATTCCATAATCATTCCTTGAGGTCCCAAAGTTGCAATCTCTTTGTTGTACTCAGCCTGGATATCTGCATCGGTGATTGGATTTTTGGCCATATAAGTCGACAACTCAAGATCTGCCAAATAGTTTTGGCGAATCATCATGAGCTGTGTATTGGCTTTCTCAGAATTAGCCAAGCCGTCTTTCTCAGCTTGCTGAGAAAGCAATAAAACTTCAATATACTTTTCAATCACTATTTTGCGCAGCTCTGGAGAATCCTTTTGTCCTTGAGAAAGAGCAACCTTAATTCCCTGCTCTACCATGTCATTGGTAATAATGGTACCGTTTACAGATGCGGCAGCATTAATTGGTAAACCACTTTGCTGTGCCTCAGCGCCGCTTACCAACGCAGCTGTTAATAAGCCTGCAGCAAAAAAGCGCACCAACATTGGATTTAAGACAGAAGTAAAAGGTTTCATAAGGAAGATATCTTTCTAAAATTTAGCCTCAATGGTACCAGCAGGCCTAGGTCAAACTGTATTAAGCCGCAGTAAAATTAGCCCATGTGCATTCAATACCTCACGACCGTCAATGTTGACTGGGTTAAATCCCACTTTGATCTCGATCTACCAGCATCTAATGCCCACGATGTATTCCCTACTTACCCTGGGCCCATCATCCTGAAAAGCCATAATAATCAGCGCACTGCGATTGGTTTAGCCCGTTTTGGTTTATTACCATCCTGGGCCAAAGAGGAAACCTTCGGCAGAAAAACATACAACGCCAGAGCGGAAACAGTTGCCGAGAAACCCTCCTATAAACACGCCTGGAAAACACGGCATTACGCACTCGCCTTAGCCGATACTTTTTATGAGCCCTGTTATGAGTCAGGTAAAGCAGTGCGCACTGCCATTAAACAAGCCAATCAGGAACCGATGGCCATTGCCTCAATCTGGGATACCTGGACCGAACCAGAAACTGGTGAGCTAATTGTTTCTTTTTCTATGCTCACGATTAATGCCGACGGTCACCCAGTCATGCAGCGCATGCATAAACCCGAAGATGAAAAACGTACGGTTGTTCCATTACGTCCTGAGCTCTTTAATGCTTGGCTCAATGCCACGCCAGAAGAAGCGCAAGCGTTGCTGCAATTGAACTCTATGCCTGAGCTTACAATCGTCTAGAAAGTAATGACCGGCTTCGTTGCTTGATAAGGGTCGGCTGATTGTGTTTCTATTGCCTCTGCCTCTTGTTCGCCTTTTGGTTGACTATACAATTTTGAATCCGATGCGCGCTCTTTAGATAGGCGTTGATCTTCTGCGTTTGGATCCACTGGGCCAAATGGCCCCTCAACCGGAGAGATAGTCTGACCATTAAACTCCTTGATCTGCTGTGGAGTATATGGGGAGTATGTTGTCGACCCAGGGGGTTGAGGAGGTGTTTGAGTGCAAGCAAAAACGCCTCCCAATAATAAAAGTGGACTGAACTTCGAGAAGAATGTATTCATGAATCCCATTGTAGGGCACCCCAGCTTTAACCTTTACTTTCATATTACTCACCATGACTGCATGAATTTACGGCAAATCATTACGCAGGCCCTCTTGGCGCTAATGATTTTTACTTTCGCTGAAGAAGCCTCTTTAGCGATGGCAATCGACAAAGAAGCAATATTAAAATCACCGCTCCATAAATAGAGACCGTTTCCAAATCGTTCTTGCCTGCTTTATGCCACCAATAGTGAACTATTGCAGTACAGGCGATTAAATATACGAGCTTATGTAATAAAGTCCAGCGCCTTCCAAGCTGGCGAACTGCCCACTGGTTTGATGTCAACGCTAAGGGCGTAAGTAACACCAAGGTCAGAAAGCCCATCGTGATAAAGGGTCGCTTGACGACATCACTCCACATGGATTGAAGATCTAGATTCTGATCCAACCAGAACCAAATCGAAAAGTGCATACAGGCGTAGAAGAAACAAAAGAGTCCCAACATGCGACGCAGCTTTATCCATACAGTCAGCCCCGTAACCAATCTCAAAGGAGTCATCGCAAGCGTAATACATAAAAAGACTAGTGCCCAGGTTCCGGTTGAGCGGGTAATAAATTCAATGGGATTGGCCCCCAGACCCTCATGACTACCCAACCAAATTAAGCGGGCTAAGGGAGCAAGGGATAAGAGAAAGACTGTTACCTTAATAAACTTCATAAGACATATTAAACGACCCCATTAATATAGGATTAATGGGGTCGCAGTTATCAATTGGAATGGGATTAAGCGTTAAGCCAAACTCAAACCTTCTTTACTTAGCGGGAAGTTCCGCACTGGCCTACCAATTGCAGCAGATATAGCGTTTGCTACAGCCGGACCAACTACGCAAATGGTTGGCTCACCCACTCCACCCCAAAAATCAAAACTCGGAACCAGGACTGTTTCAATCCTCGGTGTTGCAGATAGCCTTAGTAGTGGGTATGTATCCAAATTCTGCTGTTTGATACGACCGTTTTCTACAGAGATCTCTGGCAAGAAAATTGCCCCCAATGCCATGGCTACTGAACCTTCAATTTGCTCGCGCGTTAAATATGGATTTACAACATGCCCAGAATTCAAAGCAAATACCAATCGCGTGACTTTAACAACGTTGTTTTGTACAGTTACTTCAGCTACGCAAGCAGAGTAACTGGCATAGCCCATGAACTGAGCAACACCTCGGTAGGTTCCTGCGGGCAAAGACTTATCCCAATCCGCTTTTTTGGCGGCAGCATTTAGAACACCCAAATGCTTTGGATGACTTTGCATTAGCGCCTGTCTAAATTGCACCGGATCTTTTCCGGCTGCCTTGGCACACTCATCCATAAAGCATTCCATGAAGATGCCATTTTGGTTGGTATTCACACCGCGCCATGGGCCAACTGGCACATGGGTATTCTTCATCACATACTCGGTTAAGAGCGTCGGGAAGGTATAGCCAAGTTGAGCATCGGGGCCCTTCTCATAGAAGCCTTGGAGTTGACGCTCGTCTTTACCGTTCTTAATATTCTGTGGCGCTAAGGTGGCATTAATGGATTGCCCAGCCACTTTGATATGCATACCAGTTAGATTGCCAGAACTATCTACACCAGCAGTCATTTTTGCCATGGCAATTGGGTGGTAGTAATCATGGGTCATATCTTCTTCTCGACTCCAAACTACTTTTACTGGCACGCCTGGAAATTTTTGCGCAACTTTAGCGGCAAAAGTAGTGAAATCTTGTGTTGAGCCACGACGACCCAAGCCGCAACCGGAGTCTAATTTATACACTTCACAATTTTCGAGCGGCAATCCAGTAGCTTCAGATAAGGATGCGTACGAACCTTCACCATTTTGAGTTGGCACCCAAGCCTCAGCACGATCCCCTGTGATTTTGACTGTAGCATTCATCGGCTCCATCGTGACGTGCGCACGATAAGGGGTGTAATAGATAGCTTCTACTTTTTTGGCGGCGCTATTGATAGCAGCAGGCGCATCACCTTCTTTGCGCTGCCAAAAATCTCCCTGCTCATCCAAGCCATCACGCAACATTTTGTCTATACCAGTTTGTGAAACGCTAGCAGACTTACCTTCATCCCAGACGATAGGCATAGCATTCAGCGCAGTGTTAGCATGCCACCAGGTGTCTGCTACAACCGCAAGCGTGCTGTCATTAATCTTGACCACGCCCTTCACCCCGCGCATATCTTTGATCTTGGCTTCGTCATAACTCACCAATTTGCCACCAAAGACTGGACAAGCCTTAACAGAAGCACAAAGCATGCCAGGGAGCTGCAAATCGATACCGTACACCTTAGACCCATTCACCTTGTTTGCTGTGTCTAAGCGTGCATAGGGTTGTCCAGCAACTTTCCACTGGCGCGGATCTCTTAAGGTAATTGATTTAGGATCAGGCGGGGTTAAAGTGGAAGCCAACTCGGCAACTTTGCCATAGGTCGTTTTGCGTCCAGTGGGCGTATGAGTAATCACACCCTTATCTACAGTCAACTCTGAAACAGAGACATTCCACCGATCAGCGGCTGCCTGGATGAGCATGATGCGCGCTGCTGCTGCACCACGGCGTACGTAGTCTTCAGAAATCCGAATGCCGCGGCTACCGCCAGTACCATGCTCACCCCAAACTCGTTTGCGCGCTAAACTTTGTCCTGGTGTGGCCGATTGGGTTTTCACCTTCTTCCAATTGCACTCAAGCTCTTCAGTGACTAATTGGGCTAGACCAGTACGCGTACCCTGCCCCATCTCGGATCGAGCAATCCTGATATAGACAGTGTCGTCGGGTTTGATGCTAACCCAGGCATTCAGCTCAGCGTCGCCCGCTTGCGTGGGCGTATTGGGATCATATTTAACGCCAGCTTGCGCATAAGCTAAATCAGGTAAGGAGCCTATACCTAACATCAGCCCACCACCCAGCATCGTGCCCTTAATAATGAATTCACGACGGGAGGAATTTTCTAAATTTGGAGTTTGAATTTTTGTTGTCATGTTTTTCTCCTTAACCACGAGTCGCAGGAGTCGCGCTGTACTGCGCTAAGACATCTGCCAATTTCTTTTGGCCAGAGGCAACATGAATTCCATCACGAATCTTTTGGTAAGTTCCACAACGACATAAATTACCCATTGCGTTATCGATATCGGCATCAGACGGTTTTGGATTTCTTTTTAATAAAGCAGCAGCTGCCATGATCTGACCAGATTGACAATATCCGCATTGGGGTACATCGAGTGCAATCCATGCTTTCTGCACTGGATGCGTATTATCTTTAGAGAGTGCTTCAATGGTGGTAATTTTGGCCTTACCTACTGCGGACACTGGAATAGAGCAAGAACGCACCGGCTCACCATTGAGGTAAACAGTGCAAGCGCCACATTGCGCCACGCCACAACCATACTTCGTACCCGTAAGCCCAACCACTTCCCGTATCGCCCACAACAAAGGCATATTCGGCTCAACGTCAATGTTTTGGACTTGACCATTAATATCTAATTGCATGCTGTCTCCCATGGTTTTTCTTTTCAAAAGACTATAAATCATTCTGGGATTTTTGCGCTTGCACATAAATAGCTATTGACTAAGGCTAAACCCTATCGAACCGGACTTTAATTTGCTATCCTGAAAGCTCAATTAAGGATAAACATGACCGAAGAGAACCAAGCCCAGAACGATGAAGATTTTGATTATGGATGCGAATGCGCAATGACCTTGCTCAACGAACCTACCGAAGATCGCCTGAACGACTTAATTGATGATCTAGATGAAGATGGCATGATCTCCACCGAAGTGGTCTATGGGTTGCTAGCTACTATTCTCATGAGCATGAATGAAGAAGAGCACGAAGGTGACGAACACTAATTAGTCTTGCTTCACCTGGAATGCAAAGGTATCCATTGCTTTTGCTAACTGTATATCTAATTTAGTCAAAGTTCCGACTGAATGGGTGGTCAATTCCACCATCACCCTATTCCAAGAATTTGACCAATCAGGATGATGGTCAATTTCTTCGGCATATTGTGCAACCAGCGTCATAAAGTCAAAAGCTTGCTTGAAATTTGTGAATGCAAACACCCGCGCAATCGCCTTTCCACCAGCCTCTACGGACCATAGAGGAATTTCTTTATCTAAATCGAAGCCATCAACTATCAAGATAGACTACCTTTAGTTGGAAATGCTTTGAGAGAGTTGCTTTAAATCTTCCGGATAAAGCCAACGCCATTCGCCTTCCACCAGATCGGCCGGCATTTTATATGCTCCAATTTCAGTGCGATGTAACTGGGCGACATGATTACCGACGGCAGCCATCATGCGTTTTACCTGGTGATAGCGGCCCTCGACAATCGTCATCGCTAGTACATGATCAGAAATTTGTTTGCATGCCGTAGCAAAGCAGGGCTTAGGGTCATCATCCAGCACAACACCATTTATTAGGTGATCGATTTGCTTCTGCGTAATTGGCTCTGGTGTGGTGACCTCGTAAACCTTGCCGATATTCTTCTTGGGGGTAGTCATCTTATGAATAAACTGGCCATCATCCGAAATCAAAAGCAAGCCAGTGGTGTCATAGTCTAGTCGTCCAACGCATTGCAACCCTCTCTCAACAAAAGGGCGGGGTAACAAGCTATAGACGCTGGGATGATGAGTTGTTTTATGTGAGCACTCGTAATTGGCTGGCTTATTAAAAGCTAGGTAAGCCTTCTCGTGATACTCCCAATCTTTACCCTCTACATTGAGGATCAGATTTTCTGTAGCAATTCTTTCTTCTGGGTCTTCAGCTAATACCCCATTCACTTTTACCAGCTCGGCATATACTAAATCGCTACAATACCGACGAGTACCAAAGCCTTGGCTAAAAAGAATTTTTTCTAGGGAAATAGGTTTTGCCATATGTTGCAGAGCATACTACAGAGCAGAATCCTATTGAGTCGATCATTCATGTAGTGATGCAGTGCAATTCATTATCATTAGATAATCCCACTATTCAATAGCGCCATCGCCATGCTCTCCAACTCAAAACCACGCTCCTTATTACACACCCGAGAAATCACTTTCCAGGGTTATGCGAGAGAAGATGGTTTATGGGATATCGAAGGTCATCTCAAAGATTTCAAAACAAAGCCCTTTCAAACGAGCGCAAAAACCTGGCAGCCGGGTGAAGCCTTTCATGACATGTGGGTACGAGTTACGCTAGACAATGATTTTGTCATCAAAGAGATTGAGGTAGTGATGGATGGCCAGCCGCATGCGGAATGTACGGCAGCTATTCCACCAATGGATTCTTTGATTGGATCACGCTTGGGTAAGGGCTGGCGTAAAACCATTGATACGCACCTTGGCGGAATCAAAGGCTGCACCCATTTGCGCGAGCTGCTAGTTAGTCTAGCTACGGCAGCTTATCAGTCTATTCCAGGAGCGTTCTTTGATCCTAATGGCGATAAGCCGCCCCTTTACTTGGGCACCTGCAAATCATGGGATTTTGATGGCCCTGTGGTGATGCGCGTTTATCCCAAGTTTTATCGCTGGAGGCCTTAGGCCTTAGTAAGCACCGCGATGCAAAGTGGTACCAGCAAAGGATTGTTGAACCGGCATTACTTCAAGGGCGTTGATATTCATGTGGGCAGGTAAAGTAGCGGTCCAGTAAATTGCTTCAGCAATGTCATCTGCACTTAAAGCATGAACGCCTTCATAGACTTTTTCTGCTTTTGCATCATCGCCCTTAAAGCGCACGTTTGAATATTCAGTCCCTGAACTTAAGCCAGGTTCGACGCAAGTTACACGCAAGGGTGTTCCAATTAAATCGGCACGCAAATTTAAACTAAATTGCTTTACGAATGCCTTAGTTGATCCATACACATTACTGCCTGGATATGGATAAAGACCTGCTACTGAGCCGATGTTGATCACATGACCGCACTTGCGTTCAACCATTCCAGGCAAAAAGGCTCTCGTCATATGAACCAATCCCTTGATATTGGTATCAATCATCTGATCCCAATCAGAAACTTTTGCTTGATAAGCTGGTTCTAAACCCAAAGCAAGGCCGGCATTATTTACTAGAACGGTCACTTTAGAAAATTCTGTTGGCAATGTATTGGATAGGACATCTACCTGAGCACTATCGCAAATATCAAGCACTAAGGTGAGGAGTTTTTTTTGCTGATCAGTTGGCAAGGAATTTTTTAAAGCCTCCAAACGATCAGCCCTTCTACCGGCAGCAATGACCTTATGCCCATGGGCCAAAAAACGTCTGGCAGTAGCTTCACCAAATCCTGCAGTAGCGCCAGTAACGAATACGGTATGTTCCATGCTTCCTCTTTAAATCTTTAGTAAATAGTAGTTTGTAATTTAATATTAATGCCTATATGGGATTCCTGCGCGCGCTGACCTTTTCCTTCTTCTGCATTCCTATTGCTTTAGTGAGCGCTGCAGAACCAACTTCTTCTGCATCTATTTTAGGGCTCATCAACGTATCTCAAGATAGGTCTCAGGATCACATACTGGAATTCTGGGGCTACCATGACTACCAAGGGTCCCAAAATTATGACGATACTTTAAAACTCCGTTACTACAATCCCCTTAATCTTGGGGATTGGCACGGCACCATGCGACTCGATACCGCCTACACCGCAAGCTACGGCCCCCAACA
>CANCPL010000059.1:0-13652 GCA_947380065.1 Burkholderiaceae bacterium
TCTTGAGAATATGCTGGGTAAGTAAGTAAGCTTAATGTAAGACTTAGAAATACATTAAAGATATTTTTCTGTTTCGTAGTAATCATTTTTACTATTCTCCACTTAAGCCAAGTTTGTTGGGTTGACGTTTTTCAATTGCATTCTTTAAAAGCGCTACAAGCCTATAGAATCCATGGGCAAATTTCCCATAAGGCATTGTTAAAAAGAGGCCCATCACAAAGCCTAAATGGGTAGCAAGTAATGCAGGCATTGCACTAGTATCGCGATAGGCTAAGAGAGCTAAGCCTGAGGCGCTAATGAAGAAAAGCAGCAGAATAAATGCTCTATCCATTGGTTTTTGAGAAGCATCTCCATGCTCAGCATTTCTCTTAAAATTCAAATATAGTAGGCCTGCAGGTCCAATCAGCAAACCAATACCGCCAAGCGTTCCTAAAATGACTGGAATACTATTGAGCGCATATGGAGCATGTAAATCCAGTAAATAGTGATACAAAGTTGCTACGCTAGTAGCCGCAAAGCAAAGCATGAAGCCGTAAAAAGTGAAATGGTGAAACCGCTTACGCCACAAAGTAAAAGCATCGTCTTCGTTATTACAGCCCTCTCCATGACCACCGCCAAGATACTTCAAAGTTAATGCGTCATGTGTCGCTTCGGCGACCGCACCCCCCGAGGAAAGACCCGGATCAATGCCGCGCCAGAAATTCTGCAAACCAATTAGCAGGGCAATTATTGAAAATCCAAAAACTGCGCCAAACATGATTGCCAAGGTATTGTGTGAAAAGATTGCGTAAAAATTTCCGTTAAGCGGACCAGAAGTTAGGGTTCCATTCACTACCAGCGTTAGCAGTAAAAATAAAATGAGCGAAAGAGATGCCGCCATAGAAACGGCCAACCCATTTACTTTATATAAAGAGCCAAAGGATTTTGGCCATGCATATGCAATATAGGTGTCCTTACGAACTTCTGCCATTACTTTTGGAATATTCACGGCAAATTCATGTGGTGGAGCGTATTGGCAAGCATACAAACATGCCCCACAGTTATGACAAAGATTTGCCATGAAATTCACATCAGCAGGCAAAAACTCTATCCGTCTCGTCATAGCAGGAAAGACCGCACAAAATCCCTCGCAGTATCGGCAGGAATTGCAGATAGTCAACATACGAGCCGCCTCTACTTCTGGCGCATTTGAGCCTAAAGCACTCGCTTCCAAAATTAAGGATTTAAGTTGCTGCATGGGAATGGCTCCTATGATGTAACGCTGCTTTTGCTGCTTCACTTCCCGCTATTCGCCCAAATACTGTTCCAATCGCCATGCCAATACCTGCTGCATAACCTTTACCCAATACATTTCCAGCCATCATCTCTCCAGCTACGAATAAATTCTCGCTTGGTTGATTATTAAAACGAACCGCTGCAGTTTCATCGGTTTTTAAACCTAAGTAGGTAAATGTAACGCCAGGTCGAACTGCATAACCATAAAAAGGACCTTTATCTATCGGCAAGGCCCAATGTGTTTTTGGTGGGTCTAGACCTTCGGTGTAACAGTCATCCATGATCGTATGATCAAAAGTGCCCACTCGACATGCTGCGTTATATGCACTCACTGTTTGCACCAAGGCGCTTGGATCTATACCAAGCTTTTTCGCTAACTCTTCAAGGGTATCTGCTTTTTCGCCTGGAAATACCGGTGGCATAAAACGGCCCAATACTTTGGAATCGATGATGGAATAGCCAATTTGGCCGGGCTGCTGAGCAACCAATCTTCCCCAGAAGGCGTAACGCTTGGGCCAAAAGTCTTCACCTTCATCAGAAAAGCGTTGTGCATTTTTATTAACAACAATTCCAAAGGAAACTGCATCAATGCGAGTACAAATACCGCCGTCATATAAAGGCGCTCGCGCATCGACCGCAACCATGTGGGCCTGAGTTGGATCGCTCACTGAATCCGCACCCAGCCCAATCAATTGCTTAAGCAAAACACCCTTATTGTATTGGGTGCCGCGTATTAAAAAGTTATCCGCTGGAGATTCGCCATACTCATTAATACCCCAAGCCTCTTTTAGCCACTCGCGATTCGATTCAAAACCACCTGCAGCTAAGACACAAGTCTTTGCCTCAATTCGTTCATTACCTACATAAGCAGCTATAAATTTTCCACTCTGGATTTCTAGTTTATCTACTGGTGAGTTGTAGCGAATTTCTACGCCCAACTTCTCGGCACTTCGGTAGTAGGCATTCACTAAGGCTTTACCACCACCCATAAAGAATGCATTAGTACGGGATAAATTAAGAGTCCCTGATAAAGGTGGCTGAAAGTGCACTCCATGATGCTTCATCCATTTGCGACATTGAGATGAAGATCGTATGACATATCTAGCCATTTTTTCATCTGTCTTGCCACTGGTTACCTTCAAAATATCCTGCCAGTATTCTTCTTCCGGATAGGATTCCAGCATGACATCTTCCGGTTGCTCATGCATTGCGCGAATGTTGCGGGTATGCGCTGAATTACCGCCTCGCCATTCCCTTGGGGCAGCCTCTAAAACCAATACAGAAGCCCCAGCTTCTCTTGCCATAAGAGCGGCGCAAAGAGCGGCATTGCCGCCGCCAATGACCAGCACATCTAGTGGATTTTGTTTTGCTTGGGAACTCATAATGGCAGTATCTAATAGAACTTTTATGTTGAGAAGTGCAATATTTAATTATTGTGTATAAACAATAATAATATCCCAACCCCTTCTCAGGCGCTCTTTTGAATCCATTTTAAGAAAGCTTCACTCGCTGGAGAAAGGCTGGTGTTTTATAGCGCAACAACAAGCCATATTAGTAGGAGTCTACGTTAATCGTCATGATCTGCGCTGTTGCTCATACTCTCCATCGCGATCTTTATAAGCATATCAACAAATCCAATCTCAATACATTACTTCAAAGCCTCCAATATTGCTTTAGCCATTGAAGCGGTATTACCCTTGCCATTAATGTCTCCAGTCCGAGCATTCGGATTTGCTAGGGCTATCGTGGTTGCCTCTGACATTGATCTTGCCATCGCCACAGCCTCGGGGATATTTCTACTATGCCCGAGCCAATCGAACATCATGCGGGTTGATTCAATTATGGAATAGGGATTGGCAATGCCTTTGCCAGCAATATCCGGTGCCGAGCCATGGGTCGCTTGCGCCATCGCCACATCGCCATCGCCAATACATAAACCAGGCGCCATACCTAAACCACCCACGAGACCTGCCGCTTCATCCGATAGGATGTCGCCAAACATATTAGTGGTGACAATTACGTCAAAGTTCTGAGGGTCGCGTACGAGGCGCATTGCCATAGTGTCCACAATCACATCATCAACTAGCACATCTGGATATTCGGGTGCTAATTTTTTGCATTCCTCAACAAACATCCCGCAACCCAACTTAAAGACGGTATCTTTATGTACATATGTTAAATGCTTCTTTCGCTGTCGTGCAAGTTCATACGCAGCCTGGGCCACACGTCGACTGCCGGTTCTAGTAATTACGCGCATTGAAAGCGTCATCTCATCACTTGGACGAAACTCTGCATTCCCAACTAACATATTCCGGTCTGGCTGAAAGCCCTCATTATTTTCACGAACAATAATTAAATCAATATCATCACGAAGACAGCCTATGTCTGGATAAGAGCGTGTTGGTCTTACGTTTGCAAATAAATTAAATTGCTTGCGCAATATAGGATGGGGATTAATTGCATTCACTTGCTTTGGATAAGCTCGATGTCCAATGGGACCCAAGATCCAACCATCTAAAGTATGCAGCGTTTCTAAGGTTTCTGGTGGCAGGGTATGGCCATGGATATCAAGCGCACGACGCCCGACTGGCAATGGTACCCACTCAATATCAACCTGGTGAATATTCGCTGCTGCCTTAGCAACCTCTACCGCAACTGGCACAATCTCGTGACCAATATCATCACCCTCCAGAATTCCTACGTGTAATTTTTTTGACATTACTTACTTTTCTAATTGAAGAATCTAGGCTTTTGATCTCAGCATCTTTGATATAGCGTCAACTTCACCATCCAAACGGAGAAACAAAAGGTCTACCGAAAGGTCTACCAGCACGAATCGTTTGTACTGGAACTAAGCTGTACATTCCAGGACGCTTATTGCTGCGAGTATCTAACCATTCGACAGGCTTCTCAACCAAATCAAATATAGAGATATCTGCCGACGCATTTTTCTTTAGTGTGCCTAACAAAGGATCGCGATTAATAATTGCCGCAGGTCTATTAGTAGCCATAGCAATCACCTGGTTCAGGCTAAAGCCCAAGGTTAAGAACTTGCTCATGACATTTGGCAAATAGGGAATGCTGGGAGAGTTGCCACTAAATGCATGCAAATCACTTGAGATCGTATCCGGCATCAGACCCTGCTGAATGGCAGGCTCAGCAACCGTAAAGTCAAAACTTCCACCGCCATGCCCAACATCAATAATTACACCCCGTTTCTTGGCCTCTAAGGCTGCGGCAATGAGCTTACCGTTTTGCACCGTATTGTTGCCAGCGCCACTATAGGCATGAGTCAAGATATCACCTGGACGCAGGAGGTCCAACAAGTTCCCAAGATCGCCAGGAGCATTACCAATATGGCACATCACTCGAGTACCCTTTATGCCTGAGCGCTCCGCCGCTTCTCTTGCTCTGCGCAAAGGCTCAATGCCGTTCTCACCCACCACATCCAATGTTTCTCTCACCTTAATGCCAAGTACTAGATCGGGGTTCTCATTCACTACTCGCGCTGCTAAATCAATATTAGCGTAATCAATGTTTCTCATCTCACCAATTGGATAGCCAGCTAAACCAATTGATGAGATGTGTACAAAAGCGAACATACGACTACGAGCCTGGGCTTGAATAAAGTTTTTAAAGGCAGAGAAATTATTACCGCCTGCATCGCCAGCACTAACAAAAGTTGTTGTAGCAGTAAAATGTACTAACTCATCAGCAGGCAAGCCAATTGCGGAAGCTTGGGGATAGGTATGAGCATGTAAATCTACCAAACCAGGGGTAATAATTTTTCCCACTGCGTTGATTTGCTGCGCAGCCTTGTCTCTTGGCAAGTTTTTTTGTATCTCAACGATGCGGCCGCTGCGAACTCCAATATCCATTACAGCATCAAGATTTTGAGATGGATCAATCACGCGTGCACCCGTTATCAACAAGTCATATCCGCCTGGAGCTGATAGCCCTTGTTGCGCAAAACTGCTTCCAACACTCCCCAGGACAGGGAGTGCTGCAACCCCAAGGGTGCACTGCAATAACTTTCGTCTTTGGTGATTCATGCTTGTCTCCTCACAATATTTTTTAGCGCTGATTTTTATCCTTTAAAGGATGCGGATGCTATCTCTTATAACCAGTCTTTGAGCCAAAAAGCTTTTCTCTTTGAGACCAGTCATGGGTTTCATCCCATAAGGCCAAGACTTTAGGCGCCTCAGCTTCAAAGAATGGGTACATAGAGGCCACACAAGTATCTGCAGTTAACTCTAGGCGATGACCAGATGGATCAAAGAAGTAAATAGAGGTGATGAAATCATCATGGTTCGTAGGTCCTAAAACTTTAACCCCTTTTTTCTCTAAATCTTTTTTAGCCTCTATGAGTACCTCTAGACTTTCGACCTTAAAGGCAAAATGCTGTATCCAGTCTGGTGACTCCTTATCCTTGATACTCCCAGGATCTTTTGGACACTCAAAAAATGCAATGCAGCTACCATCTTCCATTTGAAAAAAGATATGGATATGTGGGCTGTACAAACCAGTAGAAGGAACATGATCCTCACCCATGGCATGTGAAAACTTCAAACCCAATATTTGGGTGTAAAACTGTACCGTTTCCTTAGCATCGAGACAACGATATGCAGCATGATGAAGCCTTTTGCAAAGCATTTGAACCTCCGGAGACTATTGTTTGGAGATGTTGGCCATAGCCACCACCCTTTTCCATTTGGTAATTTGATCGGTGACGTATTGCTTCATTTGAGGACTTGAGCTAGACGGCGTAACCAACCCACCTGTATTTTCAAGTTTGGCAATGACTTCTGGATCTGACAATACTTTTATTACAGCAACATGCAAACGTTTTAATACCTCAGGACTCATGCCCTTTGGCGCGGCCAAACCAGTCCATGAAGTAACCTCATACGCAGGGATAGCGTCAGCAACCGGGGAGACTCCTGGCAACAACTTATATGGCTTCAAAGAAGTAACTCCTAGCGCCCTCAACTTTCCCGTTTCCATCTGAGTTTTAGTGACGGTAATAGAGTCAAACATGACATCTACCCTCCCGCCTAAAACATCTTGTAAGGGTCCTGCCCCTCCCTTGTAGGGCACGTGCATCATTTTTACGCCAGCCATGGAAGCAAATAACTCGCCAGATAAATGCTGAGTTGAGCCAATTCCAACCGAGGTGTAGGAGATCGAATCAGGCATTACTCTAGCGGCCTTAATCACATCAGCTAAGGTCTTAAATTTACTCTCCTCACTGACAGAAACTGCAAATGGAAACTGTGTCACTATAGAAATCCAATCAAAATCCTCAATTGGATTAAAGTTGAGCTGCTTATATAAAGCGGCAGAAACTGCGTGACCTCCAGTCATCAATATCAAGGTATTGCCATCAGGCGCTGATTTAGCAACTGCAGCACTAGCGATATTACCTCCGGCTCCCGTCTTTGCATCAACAATTACCTGTTGCCCCAACTCTTTAGATAGGCCAGGGGCAATAATGCGTGCAATAGTGTCAGAATTTCCGCCCGCACCAAATCCCTGCACTAAAGTAATTGGCTTATCAGATGATGATGTTTGAGCGCAGACTGAGCCAGCTATAAATGCCGAGAATAAAAAGGTTTTAATCAACATTTTTTATACAGTTTTAATTTTTTGACGTATAGCACCAAATATCGAGCGACCATGGTCATCCAACATTTCGATATAGACCTCGTCCCCATTTTTCAAAAACGGGGTGCTGGCTTTTCCATGAACCATTTGCTCATGTATGCGAGCCTCAGCTACGCAACCAAACCCACTAGCTTCATCCTGATTGGTTACTGACCCAGCACCAATAATGGTGCCTGCACTTAGGGACCGAGTGCGGCACGCATGTTCAATTAAATCAAGATAGGTAAAGAACATGTCTTGACCAGTATTTGGCTGACCCATACGCATGCCATTAATTCCAGAAATTAGTGGCAAATGTAATTTCTCACCATCCCACACATCACCCAACTCATCTAAAGTAACTGCGACAGGTGAAAATGCGCTTGTAGGCTTAGCCTGCAAAAATCCAAAGCCCTTAGGGAGCTCTGTTTTAGTTAAAGCTCGTAATGTGTAATCATTTAAAAGCATTACCAGCTTGATATGCTTACCAGCATCAGTCTTAGTAGTCCCCATTGGTACGTCATCGACAACAATTGCAACTTCAGCCTCGTAGTCTGGCTCCAAAGTCGCCTCTGGAAACACCATAGTTTCTTCGGGGCCACAGAATCGGTCTGACAAGCCCTGATACATCAAAGGCTCAGTTTTGTAATTAGGCGGCATCTCAGCACCCCTAGCCTTACGAGCCTTTTCCATATGGTGCAAATATACGGAGCCATCTAAAAACTGATAACTTCTTGGAAATGGGCTTTCTAATTTTGATACATCCAGATCAAAGGCTTCACTTGAGGTATTAGCGTTTAGTTGCTCATAAATCTTTGACAGACTTGGTTGAATCGAAACCCAATTCTCAATAGCCTTTTGCATAGTTTTTACAATCTGCGGAACTAAGGCTGCGCGGCTCAAGTCTTTAGATACAACAAGTAGTGCCCCGTCACGATCGCCAGTTTTCAAGCTAGCTAGTTTCATCCAACCTCCTAAATTATTTTAAAGACTTCTATTATTTTTCTGGTTTAAATGAACTATCTAAGAACTCCTGGACGCCAGTAAACATCAACATACGATTCTTTTCCATAATGATGGTGTGAGTGCCCTCACTGATTTGCAACATGATTTTGTATGGTGCATTCTCTAGCTTAGTGAAATACTCGTACATCATGTAGCTTGGTAAATCAGCATCCCATTCTGCGTGCACCAACATTACTGGCACACGAATATCTTTAGGGTCATAAACAGGCGTACCTGCCGTCCAGAATTCACGAGCATCTTGAACGGTACCATTGGGCGCACGCAGTTTTTTTGGTTCCTGGGTTTTACCCCATGGATCAGTCTCAAATGTTGCCGCAGCCCATTTCTCAAACCACCCTTGTGGAATTAAGCTAGCTTTTGCATTTTCTGGAACGCCAGTCAGCCAGCGATTTTTGGCATCGGCCACTGAGGCAACGCGATAAGCGCCTAGCTGACCGCCCTTATCAGTCAATGGAGCACCGCCTTGACGCAACCATTGTGGAGCATATAAAACTAACTTATTTACCTTTTGGTTATTCTCGGTGGTGTATTTGCCCATGATGGTAGTTCCCCATGACCATCCAAGTAAATTTATCTTATTGATATTGCGCTTCTTCAGAATGTAATCAACCGCACTCGAGACATCACTTACGGCAACATTAGTGCGTACCAAAGGAGGATTTTGCTCGGCAGGTTGATCCATCTCTGGTGGACGCGTGGATTTACCGTAACCACGCAAATCTACCAACCAAACGTCATAACCTTTAGAGGCAATGTATTCCATCCAAGATGTGCCACCCAATGACAAATCAAAAGCGGTTTCAGATGGATAGGTAGAGCCATGAACATAGAGTAATGTCTTATCAGGTGAGAACGTTTTCATTCCCGCTAAATGCTTATTCCGCAGATAAAGAGAGATCCCAGGGGTATCACTCTGAATCATGTATTCATTCATCTCGATTTTCCCTGCAGCAAAGGCTTGGGAAAATCCCAAGAAAGCAAGTAAGCCAATAAAGAGCTTTTTATTGATTTTCATTTTGTCTCCAAGAATTTTTGTATAAGCTAATAATCTTTGCATGATATTACTATCAAGCGCTCCCAAATAGACAAAACCCTCACCATTTCTGATGAGGGTTTCCTTTTCTGGTAGGCCCACAAGGACTTGAACCTGGGACCAAAGGATTATGAGAGTAGATATCCAAAAAAACCACCAGGATTTCATGAGGTTATGTCGCTTGATTATCGGTCCGCGAGTATTTCTGTGACTGGATTAACAAGGCCACAAAGAATAGTCTCTCACCCTTTGGTTTTGAAAACAAAAGGGATTTTTGGAGCAACCATCTAACACTTCATTACTCCAAACAGTTTTTATTTGAAACTGACAGGTATTACTTTAAGTAACGCTCGTTTGTTTACTATAGCCAATGAACTGAAGTAGAGTCTAGTGGCATTGCTGGAAGCTGCAAATGGGCAATTAATGCCGGGTTGAATCAGGGCAAGATAAGGGTATCTACTGAAACTTTTTTATGGAATTAGACTAGCAGTATCTAAGGAGGGATCATGAATCGTCGCCTAATTCTTAAAGCTCTAGCCGCATCAAGCATCATTGGTATTCCGAGCTTTTTACTTGCTCAAAATAACAAGCCCGCCCAAATCACAATTATTTATGACGCGTTTGGAAAACCTTCTGATCTTGGTCGTGGCTGGGGATATGCAGCCCTCATCGAATACGGCGGCAAGCGAATCCTCTTCGATACCGGCGGACAATACAAAGTCTTTGCTGATAACGTCAAGAAGCTCAAAATTAACCTAAAGAACTTAGACTTTGTTGTCCTATCCCATAGGCATGGTGACCACACATCAGGACTCCAATTTGTTCTGGAGCAGAACCCTAAGGTTCAGTTTTATGCACCTACCGAAGCAGGATCATTTGGCAACCCAATCCATGGAGCTAGCCCACTTGGAAAATTAATTTCCAGAAAAGTGGATGATGTTCCTCAAGATCTGCACTACTTTGACGGTAAGTACGAAGATAAGTACAAGGTTGACTCAGCTTGGCCAACAGCCAACATTACCTTGATTGATAAGCCCACAGAAGTAATGCCGGGATTCTACCTTTTTAAAACCGTTTCCGAGAAAAAAGGAACGATGGAATTAAATGAACTCTCATTAGCAATCAAGACCCCTAAGGGATTAGCAGTAATCGTCGGGTGCTCACATCCTGGAATTGAAAAGATATTAACGGCAGCCGCCGAAATTGATCCGAATATATACACACTAGCCGGCGGACTACATTTAGTTGATGTCAGCGATCAACAAATTACTGAAATTGTTTCAAACTTTAAAAATAAATGGGGTATTGAAAGGATCGCAGCAGGCCACTGCTCTGGAGAGTTTGCTCAAGCCGAATTCAGTCGAAGCTATGGCAATAAACATGATCATTCCGGTGTCGGAGAAATTATTCTTTTACCGAAATAACTAACTTATCTAAGCTTTATAGAAACCAACAAAAAAATCAATCCAAGGGTTGGTTTTTCATTTCTAATCCGCCAACCGGAGCATAGGAAAAACGGCTGCTTTTATAGCCATAACTACTCCAGTTGAATATTGAGACGCTTGTTTAATGCCTTAAAGCGGGCAATTTCGGCCTTCATAAAGGTTGCCATAGCCTCCGGCCCTTTATTAGCAACCTCAAGTGATTGACCTGCCATCCTCTCCTTTACCTCTAAGGTGTTCATAGCCTCTGATACAGCTTTTGCAAACTTGCTAGCAATTGGCTTTGGAACCGAAGATGACAAAGCAACTCCATAAAAAACCTCGAAGGTTGCTGCCGGTAAACGCAACTCATCTAATCCAGGGACATCGGGCAGAAAACGTGAGCGTGAAGGAGAGGTAACAGCAAGTGCACGCAACTTACCTGCTTTGATTTGGGCTCCTGCTGCTGCGATAGTCTCCAAACCAAAATCAGCATCACCGCGAATCAGAGACAAAATAGCATCGCTACTACCCTTGTATGGAATGGGCTCAACATCAATTTGTGCAGCACCTGCAAAAATCTCTGTCGCCAAGTGCGGGGTTGTGCCCGGACCATAGCTTGTGTATCTCAAAGATTTAGGCTTAGCCTTGGCTTGTGCAATTAAATCAGCAAGCTTCATATAAGGCTTATCTGTTGAGGTAACAATTACCAAAGGTGTAGTGACGGAAAGATTAATTGGGTAGATATCTTTTTCAATATCGTAAGGAAGATTGGAGCGCAATGCGGGCAATACAACAAAGCTACTGCTCGCAGATACCAGCACCGTATATCCATCTGCGGGCGCGCGAAGGGCTGCCATCACACCAATGACAGTTGAGCCGCCTGGTTTATTTTCTACAATCGCCGGCTGGCCTAACCTTGGCGGCAAAGCCTCTGATAAGACGCGACCTAAAACATCAGTTGCTCCCCCAGGAGGAAAGGGAACAATTAAATTCAGGGGCTTACTTGGCCATGATTGAGCCTGAACTACTGTACTCATTACAAAAAGAATTGCACTTAAAAAGTACAGTCTGATTTTATTCATTACATTCATTTTTAAATGCCTAAAAAATAATTAGTTCCAGGAAAAATTTGTAGCAGTAGATTTTTCACTTAAGTCCCAAAATATGCCCGCCATCATTTTCAGGCCTTCAGCAGCAACTGGTTTAAGCATATGCTCATTAGGAGCATGCTGATTACATGCTGGATAAGAATGTGGTACCCAAATCGTTGGTAACCCTAAAATGTCCGCAAACACATCATTCGGCAATGAGCCGGCTAGATTAGGTAAAACCGTTGCCTGTTTGCCCGTAGTTTTTTCAATGGAGGACTTAACCCAATTAACCCAGGGATTTTTCAAATCAAGACGTGTAGCCGGCGTGAATGCATTTACCCTCACCACAACATCATCAAATCCTAACTTGACTAGATAATCATGCACATGCTTTAACAAATTATTCCAGTCTGTTCCAACAACAAAGCGCAATTGACAATGTGCGATTGCCTGTGAGGGGATAGCGTTAACTGGGCGATCCGGTTGCCCAGAACCAAGAGCCAGAATTTCTAAGGTATTGCTTGCAATCAATTTCTCGGCTGGCGTTAACCCCAACTGCCCCCAAGCAAGATCTATTGCAGGGTCATCTTTGCCTTTACCGACTACAACTGATTTCAATGCATCTCTTATTAGAGGATCGAGCGCTGGAGCCTTAAGGTCATCCAATAAAATCTTGCCATGAGCATCAACCAAATGACTTAATGCATGAACTAAACGAGTAGCTGGATTTACAAGAACTCCGCCCCAATTGCCAGAATGGTAGGCCTTATCTCGAGATTTAACTTGCAGACTAAAGTTGACGAGTCCTCTTGATCCCAAAAAAATAGTTGGCGTTTCAGCGTTAACGCGAGGGCCGTCACTTGCAATAAGTAAGTTAGCTTTAAGTAATTCCTTCTGGCTCTCGCAAAAATTTCCTAAGCCAGGGCTGCCAGCCTCTTCTCCCATCTCCATTAATACGGTAACGTTAAAACCCAATACACCTTCACGAGCCTTTAAGACTCTTTCTAAGCCGAATAAAGTAATGGTATGCTGACCTTTATTGTCAGCCGAGCCGCGACCATACCAGCGTTCACCATCTTGCGATAGTAACCATGGATTTAAACCTTCCTGCCAGCGAGTATCTTGACCATTTACTACATCACCATGGGCATAAATTAATAAGGTTGGTAAATTGACATCTTCAATTCGCCTAGAAACCAAGATTGGCGCTGCCCCAGAAATAGGATTATCAAAAATCTCCGAAACAAACCCCATCTTTTCTAGGTATGGCGTAATTTCATCCTGCAAGTAACCCCAGAGTTCTTGTGGTGCAACTGGCAAGTCGCCTTCCGTTTTATATGCTATACGGCTAGCCAGCGCTTTTTGCAGTTCACCTTGCTCAAACCAGGCCTGCACAGAAGATAGGAAATTTTCTCTATTCATAATGACTTACTATAAAGACTTATTTAGCGACTTGCACCAACTGAAAATCCCAGCCTATAGACTCGAGTCAACTCTTCTAGACATATATCAACTTAATAGCCAAAAAAATATCAACCCGAAGGTTGGCATTTTATCTGTGGTGGGCCCACCAGGACTTGAACCTGGGACCAAAGGATTATGAGAGCAGACATCCAAGGTAGACCCTTATAAACAGGGGCTCTGCGGGTGGTCAGTGTCGGTGTGTAAGCAAATGTGTAAGCAAATTCGTGGATTTAAAGGGAGTGCTAGCTCGGTCTTTGGTTTTCAAAACCACAGGATTTTTGGAGCAACCATCTAACACTTCGTTGCTCCAAAATGAATTTACCTACAAAACCTTTAGATGCTGACTAATCCGATTTAATAGATCAGAAAAATTTGGCTGGCCTTTGTAATATAGGCTAGCTACATTTTGATATTCTGATTCAAACAACTTTCGGTCTTCCGAATCACTCAGAAGAAAAGCTGGGTTTTGAGAAATGATTAAGTTATCGGACTTGGGAAAACGCTCTACCTTCCTAGTCTGATACCTATCAGTCTTAATAAATTCCAACACTGATGAGCAATCCAAGAGGCAATATACGTCGTAGTAATGCCTTAGGAAGTTCTTAGGAAATCCTTTGCCATCTTTGTATTGGCGATACTTCGTAGAGATGGTTTGCAGTTTTTCCACAAAAGTATATTCAGGCAAGTAACACAAGA
>CANCPL010000060.1:0-12814 GCA_947380065.1 Burkholderiaceae bacterium
TTTTAAGGAATAAGTATGGTCGTCATTCGACTGGCACGCGGCGGTTCTAAGAAGCGCCCTTTTTACAGCATCGTTGCTACTGATAAGCGCAACCGTCGTGACTCGAACTTTATCGAGCGTATTGGTTATTTCAATCCACAAGCAGCGGCTACTGAGCAAGCAATGCGCATTGCTCAAGATCGTTTGACTTACTGGACTGGTGTTGGCGCGCAAATCTCCCCAACAGTAGTTCGTTTGATCAAAAATAATCCAGCTGTTTAATATTCGATTACTAAAAACTTCATCGATGTGATGAAGTTTTTAGTGGCAGAATTTCTAGTAGTTCTATTTCAGGAAAATAAGGTGGCTTACAAATGAGTACACCTTCCTTGAATGATTTGATTGAACTTGGCGCCATATCTGAGGCACAAGGTTTGCAGGGTCAAGTGAAGGTGAGACCTCACTCATCAGAGCCTGTAGCACTTCTCTCTTCTAAGTCGATTTGGCTATCTCTTATCCCACGTAGTGATGCGGGTGTTTTTGCGTCTCAAGCACAGGCCTCGCTAACGCAGTACAAAGTCAAGAGCGCCAAAATGCATAGCGGTAATGTTGTAATGACATTGGAAGGTGTTACAGATCGCGATCAGGCGCTTGCTTTAAAGGGTTCACGTATTTTAGTAGCTCGTGATGCTTTTCCAAAAGAGGAAAGTGATTCGTATTACTGGGTAGATTTGATTGGATGTAATACGGTCAATTTGCAAGGTGAGGCACTTGGTGAGGTGATTGATGTCACTGAAAATGGCGCTCATGGTGTCATTGCTATTGGTGATGCGCCAACAAAGACGATCAAGTATTTGGTTCCGTTTGTAAAAGAAGTAGTACAAAACGTCGACCTACCAAATAAAACAATTACCCTTGATTGGCAGTCTGACTGGCAATAAGAATTCCAACATCAATTTAAAAAATAATTACCGATATGCGCTTTGATGTTGTCACTTTGTTTCCGGAGATGTTCTCTGCTTTAACGCAGTGGGGCATTACAGGTCGCGCTTGTGAACAATCGCTTGCTAGTGTTCACCTGTGGAATCCCCGAGATTTTTGTTCCGATGCCCGTAAAACGGTGGATGATCGTGCCTATGGCGGCGGTCCTGGAATGGTAATGATGGCCAAGCCATTGGAAGACACGGTTGCCGGAATAAAAGCATCCCATGAGTCAGCGGGGATCAAAAGTGGACCAATTTGCCTATTGGCACCCCAGGGTGAGCGCTTTTCTCAGAAGATGGCGACAGATATTCTGAATTATGGGAATTTAAGCTTTATTTGTGGGCGCTATGAAGCTGTAGACCAGCGTTTTGTCGATCGAAACGTCGATTTACAGCTTTCTATTGGGGATTTTGTGGTTTCAGGCGGAGAAATTCCGGCCATGGCCATGATGGATGCGGTCATTAGGCTTATTCCAGGGGCGCTTGGAGATGGTGAATCCGCCACTCAGGACAGCTTTATGAACGGTCTTTTGGACCATCCACACTACACCAGGCCCGAAATATATGAAAATTTATCGGTTCCGGACGTGCTTTTAGGCGGACATCACGCTAAAATAGCGGATTGGCGTCGGCAGAAGTCTTTAGAGCTGACGTTCAGGTTAAGGCCGGACTTAATTGAATCGGCCAGAGCCAAAGGGTTGCTAACCCGAGAAGATGAACAATTTCTTCGCTCGCTGTAAATACTTTTAGTAGTGTGCGGTAGTGAAAAAGGAGTTTGGTTTTTGGTTTAGTGAAATTGTTTTAACTGCATCCTCTATTAGGTCCGTTGATTTACATCTCGGGATTAAACGCTAATACGATGTTTAAGGATTAAAAATGAATTTAATTGAAAAAATTGAGCAAGAAGAAATTGCTCGCTTAAGTGCTAATAAAGTATTGCCAAGCTTTGCTCCTGGTGACACTGTAATTGTTAGCGTAAACGTAGTTGAGGGTACACGTAAGCGTGCCCAGGCCTTTGAAGGCGTTGTGATTGCTAAACGTAATCGCGGACTCAATTCAAGCTTTATCGTTCGTAAGATTTCTTCTGGCGAAGGCGTAGAGCGTACTTTCCAAACTTACTCACCATTGATTGCTGGTATCGAAGTGAAGCGTCGCGGTGATGTGCGTCGTGCTAAGTTGTATTACTTGCGTGATCGTTCAGGCAAGTCTGCGCGTATTAAAGAGAAGCTTCCTGCCCGTAAGGTAGCAGTAGCAGCTCCAGCCGCAGAATAAATATCGGCTCGAAGTAAAAAAGGCGGCCTCGGTCGCCTTTTTTGTTGCCTTAGAATATGAAGATGGCCATGACCTCAACACCAGAAGACAATGCAATGAATGTTGCTGCGCCTCCAGGATTTGATGCGCAAGCCATTCCGATTCATCAGGTATGTGCTGATGAGAAGAAGGTTGCAAAAGAATTTCTGGAGCCATCGGGTCTGAGGGCGCGACTTCAATCGCCCCCGCAATGGGAGCCAGAGATTACCGATGAAAACCGTCATGTGATTGCGGCCGACATTATTGCTAAACGTCAGATGGCTGGAAAGGTTACTAGAGCAGCAGTACTCATACCTCTTCTTTTAAAAGAAGAGGGCCTCTCAGTATTGCTGACGCAAAGAACCAATCATTTGCGTGATCATGCAGGGCAGATTAGCTTTCCAGGTGGACGCATGGATCCTGAAGATCAAAGCCCAAATGACACTGCTTTGCGTGAAAGCAAAGAGGAGATCGGCCTAGATCCTGAGCGAGTCGAGATTATTGGCCACTTGCCTCAGTATTTAACAGTTTCTGGTTATAGCGTTACACCCGTAGTAGGATTGGTCCAAGCTCAGGCAGAATATGTCTTGGATGAGTTTGAGGTGGCTGATGTATTTGAGGTGCCCCTGAGTTTTTTGTTGGATCCTGCTAATCATCAGGTCAGATTGTGGCAAAGTGAGCAGGGTGGACGACGTTTTTATTCAATGCCTTATGAGAAGCGCTTTATTTGGGGTGCTACTGCGGGAATGTTGCGTAACCTTTATCATTTGTTAAAAGTATGACTTTCTTTTCTATTCTCTTCGCTCTCATTGCTGAGCAATATCGTCCGGTAACTTCAAGTCATTGGATTGCGCGTGTATGCGCTCGCTGGTTGGATTGGGTTGCCTCTGAGTTCGGTGGTAAGACTGAAGAAGGCGCAAGCCCTATAGGTGCTCGTATAGCCTGCTTAGTAGCCTTCGTACTGCCAACCTTTTTAGTTTTCATTGTGTACGTCACTTGTATGGTGACTTATCCAATCCTAGGTTTCATTTGGAACATCGTCATTGCTTATTTATTTTTTGGCTTCCGTCAGTTCAGTCATTCTTTTACTGCGGTTCATGAGGCGATTGCACTACATGATTTACCCGCAGCTCGAGCTGCCTTGGGTGAGTGGTATGGCCCAGAGTTCGATACTTCAAACCTTACCGAGACAGAGGTCATCTCTTTAGCCTTAGAGCGTGCCATTATCGGTTCGCATCACCATGTCTTTGGCGTATTGTTCTGGTTCATGATGCCAATGGGCCCTGCGGGTGTGGTGCTGTATCGCTTGGCTGATATCGCTGCGCAACGATGGTCTGATCGAGGTGACTTCAACTTAAGTGATTCTGCCCGTCATTTTTTCTACGTATTGGATTGGATTCCTGCGCGTATTACTGCAATGGGCTTTGCTATTGTTGGTAACTTTGAAGGCGCTGTATATGGCTGGCGTTATCTCACGCAAAAATGGTCAGACTCTTTGTCTGCGGTGATTTTGGCTGCAGGCAGTGGTGCTCTTGGTGTTCGTTTAGGTGAGCCTATGAGTGAGCCCGATAGCGATGAGGCCTTACGCATGGCAGAAGCAGGTGAACCAGTAGTGTACGAGGTGGGTCTTGAACCAACTGAGCGGACGATGCGCTCTGCAGTGGGATTAGTATGGCGCTTGGTTATCGCTTGGATGGCTTTGTTGCTAATGCTGACCATCGCTCTTTGGCTTGGCTAATACCCTGAATTTGTACATCAGCTGTTTTTGAATCTGAGTGCAGCTGTCTAAATAGCGTCAGTCTTTCTGGCGCTATTTCATTTCTGTCTACTGCTTCCCGAACAGCGCAATCGGGTTCAGATAGATGGGCGCAGTTATGAAAGCGGCACTTTCCTAATAGGTCTTTAAATTCTCTAAAGGCATGCTGTAATTCACTCACAGACATGTGAGCTAAACCAAATTCTTGAAAGCCTGGCGAATCAATCAGGGCGCCAAGCTTACCAGTTGCATCTCTTCCCCATGCTTCAGGTAATTCAAAATAGCGACAAGCAGTAGTGGTGTGTTTGCCAGTATCTAAGCGCACGGAATACTCTTGTGTAAGAGCGGCTGCATTTGGAATCCAAGCATTGAGGAGGCTAGATTTACCCATACCAGACTGGCCTACAAAGACGGAGACTTTGCCCTGCAGCGCAGTACGTAATGCATCAATAGAAGCTGGATCAAACTTGGCAGAGACTTCGCTCACTTGATAACCCATACGCGCGTAGGGTGCGATGATTTTACGAGCATGCTCAATATTATCTTTGAGGTCGCACTTATTTAGCAGGATATGTAGGCCAATCTGATTGGCTTCTGCAGCCACTACTGCTCTACCCAAAAGATCTGGCGAGAAAGCGGGTTGTGTTGCAAGTACTACTAGGATTTGATCAACGTTGGATGCAATCAGCTTGCTCTTAAATGCATCCGACCGATAGAGAAGATTTTCTCGAGGTTCAATTTGGATGATGCGCGCTTGATCGGCTGAAGTCATCTCCAGCAACATGCGATCGCCCACGGCGCCGATGTGTTGTTTAGCTGGTGTGCTCACTTGAATCAATGAACCATCAGGCGATTCCTGCCCGCTTGCATCAGCGATCAAACGCTGCGCTAAATAATGCCTTCCGTAGGAAGCAATCAGTAGCGCATGAAACTGCTCCATCGTTATGAGCTAAACCGTTGTAAGTTGGCAATGCGTAATGGAGCAGGTGGATGTGAACTATAAAAAGCGGTATAGATTGGATCGGGCGTTAGGGTTGATGCATTATCTTGATAGAGCTTCACTAGCGCAGTAATTAAATCTTTAGCGGACGATTTCTCAGCAGCAAACCCATCGGCTTCATATTCATGCTTACGTGACGCTAGGCTAGATAGTGGTGTGAAGAAAAAACTAAACACTGGCGATACCAGCATAAAGAGTGCCAATGCAAGACCACCGTTATAGCCATTGAGGTTCGGCATAACGCCTAAGTCTGTATAGAACCAAGCCTTGGTACTGACCCAGCCTAAAAGGGCAAACATGGCAAAGCTCAAGGCGAATGAGACCAAGAGGCGCTTACGTATATGTTTGCATTTGAAATGACCAAGCTCATGTGCGAGTACCGCCTCCACTTCGCCTGGGTTGAGTTTTTCAATCAATGTATCAAAAAATACAATGCGTTTGGCTTTGCCCATGCCTGCAAAAAAGGCGTTGCCATGAGCGCTACGCTTACTGCCATCCATGACAAAGAGTCCTTGACTAGCAAAGTCACAACGTTTGAGTAATGCTTCAATCTGATTCTTTAAGGGTCCATCTTCTAAGGCTTGAAATTTATTGAAAAGCGGGGCAATAAATGTTGGAAAGATCCACTGCATCAGCAAGCTAAACACAGTCAATACAACCCATGCCCACAGCCACCATAAGTCTCCTGCTTTGGCCATCAATGTCAATATGACCCAGAGTAGTGGAACACCTATCGCACCACCTACTCCCATGCCTTTGATCATGTCGGAAAAGAATAGTTTCTTCCCCATACGGTTAAAACCAAAGCGCTCCTCTAGATGAAACTGTTTGTACCAAGAGAAGGGGATGTCAATAATGCCGGAGATGATCACAATTGAAATGAGCAGGGCCATTTGCTGGGCAATTCCTTCGCCTAAAAACTGGAGCAATGCCATATTCAGAATCTGTAAACCACCTAATAAGGTGAAGCCAATTAAAATGATGGCGCTGACACCATTTTCTAAAATACCCAAGCGTAATTTAGCGATGGTGTAGTCAGCCGCTTTTTGATGTTCGGCTAAAGTGACTTTTTCAACAAAATCTGCGGGGACGGCATCACGATGCTGCGCTACATAGCGAATTTGACGTTGGGATAGCCAGTGGCGCAAGCCAAAACTAGCAATAAAGGCGATTAGAAAAATAATTGTAAATGTCATGAGATCATTATAGATATGAGCGAGCAAACGAACACAGCAGCAACTAAGGTGGCGCCAGCCAATGAACATCTCATTTGGGTAGATATGGAGATGTCGGGTTTAAACCCTGAAACCGAACGGATTCTGGAAATTGCCATCATTGTGACGGACGCCCATCTCAATACCATCGCCACAGCCCCTGTCTGGGTGGTACATCAAGATGATGTGGTTTTAGATGCAATGGACGCCTGGAATAAGGGCACCCATGGCCGTTCTGGTTTGATTGATAAGGTGAAGGCATCCACCTTGGATGAGGCAACCGTGGAGGCCGAGTGCATCGCCTTTCTGAAAAAATACATTAAGGCAGGTATTGCTCCGATGTGTGGCAATACGATTGGGCAAGACAGACGCTTTATGGCCAAGTACATGCCAAAGTTAGAAGCCTACTTTCATTATCGGAATATTGACGTGTCTACTTTGAAAGAGCTTTGTAAGCGTTGGCATCCTGAGTTGGTGAAGGGTTTTACTAAGAACCAGGCTCACACCGCTTTAGCGGACATTGAGGAGTCTATTGAAGAGCTCAAGTACTACCGCGAGAAGTTTATCGTGCCTCTGCCTCAGTGATTCGCTAGGCACCTCGAAATGAAAAGGTCCGCAATGCGGACCTTTTCATTATTGGCTTAAACGAATTAAGCTCCAGATTTCTTAATGGCGCTCTTCGGTCTGAAGACTTTAATGACTGTTTCATCAGTTTCGATATAAGGACCGCCAATCAGATCAATACAGTAGGGTACCGCGGCAAAGATACCGGGAACAATTGATTTGCCGTTTTCATCCTTAAGGCCTTCCAGTGTCTCCGCAATCGCTTTGGGTTGCCCCGGTAGATTGATTACCAGAGCAGCATGACTATCGATTTCTCTGAGGACAGCGGTTTGCCGGGAGAGAATTGCAGTAGGCACGAAATTGAGGCTAATTTGACGCATTTGCTCGCCAAATCCAGGCATTTCACGTGTTCCAGCTTCGCGGGTAGCCTCGGGGGTGACATCTCTTCTAGAGGGGCCAGTACCGCCTGTAGTGAGCACTAGATCGCACCCGAGCTCATCTACCAGCTCGACGATCGTCTCGGTAATGCTTTCAGACTCGTCTGCAATGAGGCGCTCATGAAAGGCGCAGGGATTATTGATAGCCTTCATAAGCCATGCCTGCAGGGCAGGAATACCTTCATCCTGATAGACGCCACTGCTGGCTCGATCTGATATGGAGATAAGGCCGATTTTGACTTCGTTTGGGCTATTTCGCTTTAGGGCTTCTGTATGCTTCATGTTTCTATTCTAGCTATTATTAGGGTATGTTTACATACACATCCAACCAGTTTCAAGAAATCATTGATTTCATGCTCAAAGAGGCCAAAAGAAGGGGTGCCTCAGATGCTGTAGCCGAGGTTTCGGAGGGGCAGGGGCTATCCGTCACCGTTCGCAAGGCTGAGGTCGAGACCATCGAGCAAAGCTTAGATAAGCAAGTCGGGGTTACTGTCTTTTTGGGTCACCATCGCGGCAATGCCAGCACAAGTGATTTTTCTAAAGAGTCTTTGAAGGCTACAGTAGATGCCGCCTATCACATTGCACAGCACACTGCAGAAGATCTATGTGCGGGCCCTGCTGAGGCTAAGCTCTTAGAAAAAAATCCACTTGATTTAGATTTGTTCCATCCCTGGAATTTAGATGCGGCACTTGCTGTGGAGATTGCACGCACTGCTGAGGGCGCTGCTTTTTCGGTGAGTAAACAAATTCAGAATAGTGATGGCGCATCAGTGTCAGCCCATCATGCGCATTTCATGATGGGCACTTCGCACGGATTTATGGGTGGCTATCCATTTTCTCGCCACTATATTTCTTGCGCGCCGATTGCAAGCGAGGGTGGTAAGAAGGCGCACATGCAACGCGATGATTGGTATTCCAGCTCACGCATTCCTGAAGAGCTAGCTGATCCTGCTGCAATTGGAACTTATGCTGCACAGAGAGCCTTATCGCGCCTTAAAGCAAGATCTTTAACTACTCGACGTTGCCCGGTGATCTTTGAGGCGCCTTTGGCTGCAGGTTTATTAGGCAGTCTGGTACAGGCAGTCTCAGGTGGCGCCTTGTATCGACGCTCCAGCTTTTTACTAGATAGTTTAGGTAAGCAAGTGTTACCAAAGCATGTCAGCCTATTTGAAGATCCGCATATGAAGTCGATGACGGGTAGCGCACCATTTGATGAAGAAGGCGTAAAAACTTCTGCTAGAACAGTGGTAGATAAAGGAATATTAGAGGGTTACTTCTTGTCTACTTATTCTGCGCGTAAGTTAGGTATGAAGACCACTGGTAACGCTGGCGGTTCCCATCACCTCACCTTGCAAAGTAAGAAGACCCCAAAAGGCGGCTTACCTGCTTTACTAAAAGAAATGGGTACCGGCCTACTAGTTACTGAATTAATGGGGCAAGGCGTGAATTACGTGACGGGTGATTATTCTCGTGGTGCCTTTGGTTACTGGGTGGAGAATGGGGAAATTCAGCACCCAGTTGAGGAAGTGACGATTGCTGGTAACTTGCGCGATATGCTGATGGATATTCAGTTAATTGGTAGCGATACGCTGATCCGTGGCACCAAAGAAACGGGATCTATTTTGCTTGGCTCGATGACAGTGGGTGGAAAGTAAATAGAGACCGAAGCATTTTTACAGGGAGACAGTAATGCAAAGACGTTCATTTTTAAAGAATGCCACTATTGGAGCTGGAGCCGCAGCCTTAGCTACTCCATCCTTAGCTCAAGGTTTGCCAACGCTAAATTGGCGTCTAGTATCAAGCTTCCCTAAATCACTAGATACCCTATTTGGTACTCCGGAAGTTTTTGCTAATTCCTTACGCAAGGCGACTGATGGCAAATTTAATGTCAAGATATTTGCAGCGGGTGAGGTAGTACCAGCGCTTCAGGTATTGGATGCTGTTCAAAACGGTACGGTGGAATGTGGACATACTGCTAGTTATTACTATCTTGGTAAAAATAGCGCTTTTATTTTCGATACTGCTGCACCATTTGGCATGACAGCTCGTCAGCAGTCCGCATGGATGTTGCACGGTAACGGTATGAAATTAATGCGTGAGCTCTATGCAAGTTACAACATTGTTAATTTTCTGGGTGGTCAAACTGGTACGCAAATGGGCGGCTGGTTTCGAAAGGAAATTAAATCACCTGAAGATCTCAAGGGTCTGAAATTTCGGATTGCTGGTTTTGCTGGCCAAGTACTTGCAAAACTCGGAGTTGTTCCACAACAACTTCCTGCTGGAGAAATTTATTCAGCCTTAGAAAAGGGCACGATTGATGCCGCTGAATTCGTTGGCCCATATGATGATGAGAAATTGGGCTTGGCTAAAGTAGCGAAGAACTATTACTACCCCGCTTTCTGGGAAGGCGCTGCTGGACTTTCTTTCTTGGTAAATAAAAAGCAATGGGATTCTTTGCCGCCTTCTTATCAGGCAGCCTGGGAAGCTGCTTGCTATGAGGCGCATACCGATATGTGTGCCAAGTACGATGCGCTTAATCCGCCTGCATTACAACGTCTTTTACAAAATGGTGCTGTTCTGCGTAAATTTAATACCTCTGTTTTAGATGCTTGCTTTAAAGCAAGTCAAGAAACATATGCAGAAGAGTCTGCAAAGAATCCGCAATTTAAAAAGATTTTTGAGGACTATCGCGCTTTCAGAAATATGGAGGCACAGTGGTTTAATGTAGCCGAGCAAGGATTTGCTCAATACAGTTTTAGTAAGAAACTTTGAGATTAAAGTTCTCAGCTAAAAGGGCTCCTAGTGAGCCCTTTTTCTTTGGAGTGATCCCACTTCCACACTCTATTAGGGGCTACACTGAAGCGATGAATATCTCATATTGCTTCGCATGAATTTCTCTGCAATATGGACTCGTCTTAAACAACATCCCTTATCTCGGGTTGGCCCCGGATTGGTGACGGGTGTTGCTGATGATGATCCCAGTGGAATTGTTACGTATTCTCAGGCGGGAGCACAGTTTGGTTTAAATATGCTGTGGACAATGCCATTTGCATATCCCTTAATGTCGACGATTCAAGTCTTGTGTGCACGCATTGGGAGGGTAACGGGGCGCGGCTTATCAGCCAACATGAAGATTGCTTTTCCTCCTGTAGTATTGATAACCCTCGTATTTCTGTTATTGATTGCAAATGTCTTGAACATTGCCGCCGATATTGCTGCGATGGGAGAAGTTGCACAGTTAGTGACGGGTGTTAATTGGCACATCATGACTGGCGTTTTTGTGTTGGTGACGCTAGGTTTACAAATATTGATTCCATATCGTCACTATGTTTTCTTTTTGAAGTGGCTCTCTTTGTCATTGTTGGCTTATGGGGCAGTGCTCTTTACTGTACATATTTCTTGGGGTGATGTTCTCTGGTGTACTTTTTTCCCGCAGCTTACTTGGAGTGCGGAATCAGCTGCGGTTGTTGTTGGTATTTTTGGGACCACTATAAGTCCTTATTTATTTTTTTGGCAATCATCCCAAGAGGTGGAGGACATGAACTTGCGTGGCGAGCCCAGTCTGATGGATTGCAAAAATGATCAAGAAGTCAAAAGAGAGCTCAGAAGAATTCATTGGGATACCTGGAGCGGCATGTTGTACTCAAATGTTGCTGCGTATTGCATTATTCTTGCCACAGCAGTGACTCTACATGCGGCCGGTATACATGATATTAATACTGCTGCCCAAGCTGCATCAGCACTCCGACCCCTTGCAGGCGAATTTACTTTTCTTCTTTTTGCTCTTGGAATATTAGGCGTAGGTCTGATGGGCGTTCCTGTCCTTGCAGGTTCGGCTGCCTATGCCTTATCTGAAGTATTTGGTTGGCGCTCCAGTTTGGAAGACTCGGCGGCTCAAGCCAGCAAGTTCTACGCCATCATTGCGTTTAGTGTTTTGGGCGCCCTAGCAATTCAATACTCACCTATTAGCCCTATGAAGGCCTTGTTTTGGAGCGCGGTGATTAATGGCATTGTTGCTGTACCTTTGATGGTGGCTATTATGGTTTTATCGTCAAAAGTATCAGTAATGGGAAGTCATGTGGCTTCTTTAAGCATGAGGATCCTAGGATGGTTAGCAACGGGCTTTATGGCTATGGCTGCTATCTATTTATTCATTGCTTGGTAAGATCGTCGGATGTTTGATTTTGCTATTACTCCGCTAGTCCAGTCTTTTCATGCGCATTCGCTTGTATTTTTTGTGTGCGCCGTGATCAGCGTCATTATCCTTGGCGTATCCAAAAGTGGCTTTGGTGCAGGGCTTGGGATTCTTTCTTTGCCGTTAATGGCAAGTCAGTCCAGTATTAATGAGGCTTTGGCAATTTTGTTGCCACTCTTGATTGCAATCGACCTGGTCGGCTTACGTCGCTTTCTTCATAATGCAAATTGGCGCATTCTGAAGATCATTACTCCGCCTGCAATAGTGGGTGTTCTGTTGGGAATGTTTTTCTTTACCGCTATCACCCCAAAAGTGTTAACGCTCTCCATTGGTATATTTACCTTACTCTTTTTAATTCAGAATCTCGCTATGTCCCGCATGGATATGAGGGAGACAAAGTCCTATCCATGGCTTGGGCGCGTAATGGGTCTAACTTCGGGTTTCACTTCCTTTGTTGCGCATATTGGTGGGCCACCAATTACGGTGTATATGCTTCGAGAAAAGCTCTTACCGATGGTATATACCTCAACCTTGGGAATCTTTTTCATGTTCATTAATTTTGGCAAGTTGGGCCCTTATGCCTATTTGGAATTGCTAAATTATCGGCAGTTGGCAACCTCAATCATCTTGTTACCTTGCGTGCCGATAGGGGTTTATTTCGGCTTTTACCTCGCCAAAAGAATCTCCATGAAATGGTATTACCGTTCGGTAAGATTCTTTTTGCTGATTGCCAGTATTAAGCTCATCGCCGATGGACTTATTTAGTCGTTAATACCTCTTGCAAGAAGCGTGAAATATCCATGAGCTCTTCATGATTCACTGAGTGCTCCATCGGATACTCATTCCAATCCACTGGATAACCCATGTTTTCTAATAAGGCATGAGATGCTTGAGCGCGATCAAGGGTGACCACAGGGTCATAAGTTCCGTGTGCCATAAAGATGGGTGTATTGGAATTAGCCACATGCTTTTCGATATTGGCAGTCATTGCTAGGGGTAAGTAGCCTGATAAAGCCATAATGCCTGCAAGCTTGTGTGGAAAGCGCAATCCAACCTGTAAAGCCATTGCACATCCTTGTGAAAATCCTGCTAAAACAATCTGGTCATATGCAATACCACGCCCAGCTTCTTTTTCAATTAACTGAACAATGGCCGCAGCAGATTGGCGAATGCCTGTAGCATCTTCTTGATCCATGAGATTTCTGCCGATGATGTCATACCAAGCTGGCATTACATAGCCACCATTGACTGTGACGGGCATGCTTGGGGCGCTTGGAAAGATAAAGCGAATTCCGGGGCATCCGGTCAGCTTTAGTTCGGGAACGATAGGTACAAAGTCATTGCCATCTGCGCCAAGGCCATGGAGCCAGATGACGGCTGCTGTTGGGTTTGGGCT
>CANCPL010000061.1:0-12137 GCA_947380065.1 Burkholderiaceae bacterium
GTCAGCGCATTCGAGGAGGTAAACAAGCCAGGTCAAAATGGAGTAATTTTGCTTAAAAAGTGGGTGTAAAAACCTTGAAATATGTCATATTGCCCTTATATTCTATAGATAGATATATGGAGTGCAAAAATGAGAATAGATAAATTAACAACCAAATTTCAAGAGGCCTTAAGTGAGGCCCAAAGTATCGCTTTAGCTAAAGATAACCAATATATTGAGCCTGCCCACTTGTTGCTGGCCATGTTGCGTGATTCCGATGGTGGTGCCAAGAGTTTATTGACTCGAGCAGGGGTCAATGTCCCTGGCCTTGAAAAAGGCGTTGAGAAAATGATCGGCAATCTCCCTGAAGTGCAAGGTACCAGTGGAGAAGTGCAGGTGGGTCGTGATCTGAGTAATTGGCTGAACTTATGTGAAAAGGAAGCCAATAAGCGCAATGATCAATTTATTGCAGGCGAACTATTTTTGCTGGTGGTGGCTGATGACAAAGGCGAGCTCGGTAAAGTTGCTCGTGAAAATGGATTAAATCGTAAATCATTAGAGGCGGCTATTGATTTAGTGCGCGGAGGAGAATCGGTGAATAGTGCAGATGCTGAAGGCCAACGTGAAGCCTTAAAGAAATACACAGTAGATTTAACAGAGCGTGCTCGTATGGGTAAGCTCGATCCAGTGATTGGACGTGATGATGAAATTCGTCGAACCATTCAGATATTGCAACGTCGGGGTAAAAATAATCCTGTACTCATTGGTGAGCCAGGCGTAGGTAAGACCGCCATTGTTGAGGGCTTAGCGCAACGTATCGTTAATGGCGAAGTGCCTGAGACACTAAAAAACAAGCGTGTCTTAGTTCTGGATATGGCCTTGCTCTTGGCTGGCGCAAAGTACCGTGGAGAGTTCGAGGAGCGTTTAAAAGCAGTGCTCAGTGACGTTGCTAAAGATGAAGGTCAAACCATTATCTTTATCGATGAGATTCACACGATGGTCGGCGCTGGCAAAGGCGATGGTGCAATGGATGCTGGCAATATGCTCAAGCCTGCCTTGGCTCGGGGTGAGCTGCATTGTATCGGCGCAACCACTTTGGATGAGTACCGTAAGTACATCGAAAAAGATCCTGCGCTTGAGCGTCGTTTCCAAAAAGTAATGGTTGAAGAGCCTAGTGTTGAAGCAACGATTGCTATCTTGCGTGGATTACAAGAGCGCTATGAGCTTCATCATGGCATTGAAATCACCGATCCAGCAATTGTGGCTGCTGCTGAGTTATCCCATCGTTACATTACCGATCGCTTCTTGCCAGATAAGGCAATCGACTTGATTGATGAGGCTGGCTCTCGCATTCGTATGGAGATTGATTCTAAACCTGAGGTAATGGATAAGTTAGAGCGTCGCCTCATTCAATTGAAGATTGAGCGCGAAGCAGTTAAAAAAGAAAAAGATGAAGCCTCTCAAAAACGCTTGGGTCTGATTGAGGAAGAGATTAAGCGTCTTGGCGCTGAGTATGCTGATTTAGAAGAGATCTGGAAAGCAGAGAAGGGCGCCGTGTTGGGCGCTGCAAATCTGAAGGAAGAAATTGAAAAAGTGAAGGCTGATATTGCAAAACTTCAGCGTGAAGGTAAGTTGGAGCAGGTTGCTGAGTTGCAGTATGGCAAGTTGCCTGAGCTTGAGGCTAAGTTGAAGTCTGCTGCCGCTGCGGAAGCAAAGGGCGACAAAGATGGCGTGGTCAAGAACAAGTTACTTCGTACTCAAGTGGGTGCAGAGGAAATCGCAGAGGTAGTTTCTCGTGCAACTGGTATCCCTGTATCCAAGATGATGCAGGGCGAGCGCGATAAGTTGCTGAAGATGGAGGAGTTATTACATAAGCGCGTAGTTGGTCAAGAAGAGGCTATCCGTGCGGTATCCGATGCTATTCGTCGTTCTCGTGCTGGTTTATCCGAAGAGAATCGTCCTTACGGCTCATTCTTATTCCTCGGACCTACTGGTGTTGGCAAGACTGAGCTTTGTAAAGCGCTAGCTGGCTTCTTGTTTGACAGCGAAGATCATCTCATTCGGATTGACATGAGTGAGTTCATGGAAAAGCATAGTGTTGCGCGTTTAATTGGCGCACCTCCAGGTTATGTAGGTTACGAGGAGGGTGGTTATTTAACTGAGCAAGTTCGTCGTCATCCTTACAGTGTGATCTTGTTTGATGAGATTGAGAAAGCGCATCCAGATGTATTTAACGTGTTGTTACAGGTTTTGGACGATGGACGTCTAACGGATGGTCAAGGGCGCACCGTAGATTTTAAGAACACCGTCATCGTGATGACTAGTAATATTGGTTCGCATTTGATTCAGTCAATGACTGATAAGAAGCAGTCTGAAATTAAAGAGGCTGTATTTGAAGAGTTGAAGAATCATTTCCGTCCTGAGTTCTTGAATCGTATTGATGAAATTGTTGTGTTCCATGGCTTGGATAAAGGCAATATAGCTAACATTGCGAAGATCTTGCTAAAGAACTTGTCAGATCGTTTGGCAAAGGTGGATATGCAGCTTGAGGTTAGTGATGCAGCTCTGAATAAGATTGCCGAGGTAGGCTTTGATCCAGTCTTTGGAGCAAGGCCGCTAAAGCGGGCCATTCAGCAGCACATTGAGAACCCCGTCTCCAAGATGATTTTGGAAGGCACATTTGGGCCTAAGGATGTAGTCCCTGTGGATGTAGATAAAAAAGGTGACTTTAGCTTTACGCGTCAGGTGCACTAAACAGCATTCAATGTAGTTCAGCAGGAATTTTCCTGCGCCAGTAAACTCAGGACATGACTGTTGCGCTTAGTAGGCGTGCCAGTGATGTCCGGGTTATTGGTCTCATTAGCCTAGCTCACGGCAGCTCCCATTTCTTTCATTTAGTACTTCCTCCCATGTTCCCATGGTTGAAGGATGCGTTTGCATTGAGTTATGCCGAACTGGGTTTGCTCATGTCAGTTTTCTTTGTAGTGTCCTGTATCGCTCAAGCTGCATCTGGTTTTTTAGTTGATCGAATTGGGGCTAGACCAGTGTTATTTGGCGGTGTTAGCTTGCTTGTGCTCGCAGCACTTGTGTATTCACAAAGCAATGGTTATGCCATGCTCCTACTGGGGGCGGTCATTGCTGGTTGCGGTAACGGTATTTTTCACCCTGTTGATTACACGCTTATCAATCACAAGGTGTCGCCACCCAACCTCCCATATGCATACTCAATGCATGGTGTAACAGGATATTTGGGTTGGGCAGCGGCGCCAGCCTTTATGGTTGCGATTGCTCAATTTGCCGATTGGCGTATAGCCTTCCTATCTGCAGCCCTGCTAGAAGCCTGCATCTTAGTGATTCTTTGGGTAAATAAAAAATACCTCTTAGATAACGTCAAAGAGCGCCACGAGAACACCCATGCAAGTACTCAAGCCGCTCATCCTGGCGTTGCTCAGGAGAGTCCATTTGCATTTCTGAAGTTAACTGCCGTTTGGTTGTGCTGGATTTTCTTTTTCTTCAGCATGGCCTCTACATCAAGCTTGCAATCATTTGCGCCAAGTGCATTATTGAATATTTATCAAGTTCCTATAGATGTGGGAAGTTATTACATAACCCTGCTGGCGCTCGGTAGTGCTGGTGGTGTGTTGTTTGGCGGCTACTTAGCCGCAAAATTGCAAGCGCCAGAGCGCATCGTTTCCTCTTGTCTTTCAGTGACGATTGCGATGTGCTTGTTGCTTGGTACTGGATTCATTCCTGCGGCGCTGATCCCATTTCTTTTTATTGGGTTGGGTTTTGGTTATGGTGTTGTTGCTCCCTCACGGGATCTTTTGGTGAAGTCTGTGACACCCAAGGGTGTAGCCGGGCGGGTATATGGAATCGTTTATTCAGGAATTGATTTGGGGGCGGCAGTAGGCCCATTTATCTTCGGTTTCTTCATGGATGCAGGCCTTCCTAAAGCCCTATTCTTAGGCATTGTTTTATTCCAACTCATGATTATTCCAACCGTGTTTAAGGTATCGGCTGGCGCTGCCCCAAAAGCCGCCTAGTTGGTTCCGAATAATTTTCACAATATGAAACGTCATTACGCTGCGTAAAATGCACTGCAGTATGCGGCTAACCTTTTCATTCCAAGCGGTGGATAGCCATTCCATATTGTAAAAATATAAACATAAGTTATTGAATTTAAATAACTAAATATTTTTAAAAATAGCTCAAATTTCTCTTGCTTGCTTTTTTGATCTGTCTAAACTCTTATATAAGACATAAGACTTGAATGAGTCCTAAAGGTCCTCAAATTTTGAAGTACTTGTTTAACTTAGGGAGAAAAACATGGCAGATCGCAAAGCAGAAATCGCAGCATTACAAAAAGAATGGGATACCAATCCACGCTGGAAAGGTATTACACGTGGCTACACCGCTGAGGATGTAGTTCGCCTCCGTGGCTCATTGAAAATTGAGCACACATTAGCTAAGCATGGTGCTGAGCGTCTTTGGGAATTAGTAAACAATGAAGCTTACGTTAACTGTTTAGGTGCTTTGACTGGCGGTCAAGCAATGCAACAAGTTAAAGCTGGTGTACAAGCAATTTACTTGTCAGGTTGGCAAGTTGCTGCTGACGGAAATTCTTACGCAGCGATGTATCCAGATCAATCTTTATATCCAGTAGATTCAGTTCCTAAGATGGTTGAGCGCATCAATAACTCATTCCAACGTGCTGATGAAATCCAAACAGCCAAAGGTATCAACAAAGGCGATGCTGGTTATATTGAATACTTCGCGCCAATCGTTGCTGATGCTGAAGCTGGCTTTGGTGGTGTATTAAATGCATTTGAATTAAGCAAAGCATTGATCAAGCAGGGTGCTGCTGGAGTTCACTTTGAAGATCAACTGTCTTCAGTGAAGAAGTGCGGTCACTTGGGTGGCAAGGTATTGTTGCCTACTGCTGAGTCTGTTCAGAAGTTGATCTCTGCACGTTTAGCCGCCGACGTTATGGGTGTTTCTACTATCATTTTGGCTCGTACTGATGCAGAAGCTGCTGATTTATTGACATCTGATTACGATGTGAACGATAAGCCATTCTTAACTGGCGAGCGCACACCTGAAGGTTTCTACAAAACACGCAAAGGTTTGGATCAAGCGATCTCACGTGGTTTGGCATACGCTGCTTACGCTGATATGGTTTGGTGTGAAACTGGTACGCCTGACCTTAATTTTGCTCGTCAGTTCGCCGAAGCAATTCGTGCGAAGTTCCCAGGCAAGATGTTGGCTTATAACTGCTCACCATCCTTTAACTGGAAGAAAAACTTAGACGACGCAACCATTGCTAAGTTCCAACGTGAATTAGGTGCCATGGGTTATAAGTATCAGTTCATCACATTGGCTGGTATTCACTCTATGTGGTACAACATGTTCGACTTGGCTCAAGACTATATGCAGCGAGGTATGACTGCATACATCGAGAAAGTACAAGAGCCAGAATTTGCTGCCCGTGACCGTGGTTACACATTCGTTTCACATCAGCAGGAAGTCGGCACTGGTTATTTCGACGACGTAACTACTGTTATCCAGGGTGGTAAGTCTTCCGTAACAGCTTTGACTGGATCTACTGAAGAAGAGCAGTTCCATTAAGAATCCCTAAGTAGTTCGTAGTAAGCAGTGCAGTAATAATGTACCAATACTGCCACGGCACCTAAATGACCCCACAAGGGTGACTTAGGTGCCGTTTTCGTTTACATTCTTCCCATGACCAATTGCGTACTTTGTAAATACGAACTTAAGCCAGAAGAAGGGGAAGTTATTTGGCGCGGTGATGATTGTCGAATCATCTTGGTGAATGATCCTGATCTGCCTGGTTTCTGCCGAGTGATCTGGAATCGCCATGTGGCTGAGATGACCGATCTCACCTACAGTGAGCGTGAGCACTTAATGGCTTTGGTATTTGCTGTAGAAGAGGCTATGCGTCAAGTCATGCACCCCGATAAGATCAATATTGCCGCCCTAGGTAACATGGTTCCCCATATTCATTGGCATGTCATTCCTAGATTTAAGGATGATGCTTTCTTTCCGGGCTCTGCTTGGTCCAATAAGACGCAAGAAATCCCCGCTGCCACTTTAGAGGCTAGAAGAAAAAAAGCGAGCGAGTTGCCAGCCGCAATTAAGGCCGCCATTGCCACGCTCGCCTAGGTATAGTGGGGTACTGCCAGCATTGAAAAATGTTGGCGAAAAAAACCAGAGACTATTGGTTTATTTTGGATATCTTTACCTGCTAGCAACGTTTAATGAGGCCCCTTGTGTTTAACTTTGATCTAAGTAATGGCTACGTAGTGCTGAGAATTATTTGTGGCTTATTCATGCTGCCTAATGCATTTGCAAAAATGCGCAATCCCAGTGGTTCAATAGGCTTTTTTGAGTCTGCTGGTTTTCCAAATGCTAGATTATTTGTTTACTTTGCAACTGCTTTTGAGGTTGTTGTTGGTATTGCATTGGTTCTCGGTATTCTGGCACCCTACGCAGCAGGACTTGCTGCCGTTTTCATGTTTGTTGCTGCATTTGTGGATTACAAAGTACACAGGACTTGGTTGTGGACCAATGGCGGGTGTGAGTATCCCTTGTTTTGGGGTATTTGCGCATCGATAGTGGCGCTCAACATATGACCTTGCAATGCTTAGTAGAAGTTACTTCAGCCCCTTTAAGGCCTCTAAATACTTCTCAGGATCAAGAGGCTGACCTTCGCGTTGCGCTTCCCACATAACTTGACCTAGGCATTCCATCATCACATGCTGGGCATCATGCATTGAGCCTAGTTTCTGTGAGAGCTTGTCCGCAATCTCTTTGATGCCGGGGGGTTGGTTAATGGATATCTGCTCACTAATAGATAGATGCATTGATAGGTGCAGGAATGGATTGGTTTCACCTCGTTCTGGTGTGTAATCTTGTCCTAGAGCGCCTTCTGGATCAGCAAGTAAATCGTGATATTCAGGATGCTCAACCATCCAATCGCTCGCAAGCGTTTCCATTGGATCCAGAATGTGGTTTTCAGTTTTCTTTTTCCAGGTGTCACAGAAAAAGCGACGTACTTCTTCACGAGTTGGATTAAATATCGCCACGAACTTTTCCTTTGCCAGTTTTTTGTTTAAAGCCGCACAGTGGCTCCACTATGCATTGCGCACAATCTGGGTTGCGCGCTTTACAGGTATATCGACCGTGCAGAATGAGCCAGTGATGGGCATCTAATAGGTATTCCTTGGGAACGCGTTTCAGTAATTGCTCTTCCACTTTTACAACATTTTTGCCAGGTGCTAGTCCTGTACGGTTCGATACCCTAAAGATATGGGTGTCAACGGCGATAGTGGGTTGTCCAAATGCAGTGTTCAATATGACGTTCGCTGTTTTTCTACCAACACCTGGTAGGGCCTCCAATTCTTCGCGAGTCTGCGGAACTTTGCCCCCATGTTTTTCTAGGAGCAGTCGACAGGTCTCCTGGATATGCTTACCCTTGGAGTTAAATAAACCAATATGCTGAATATAAGGTCTGACGCCATCTTCGCCAAGATCTAAAAGGGCCTGCGGGGTATTGGCTACCTTGAAGAGTTTGCGTGTTCCCTTGTTGACCGATACATCAGTCGCTTGCGCTGATAGCAATACTGCAATTAATAGCTCAAATGGTGAGCTGTATTCCAACTCAGTTTCGGGTTTGGGATTATTTGCTTTGAGCTGCTCAAATAAAGCACGACGCTTTTCTAGATTCATCATTTCTTTTGCTGGGCTCGTGCAATTGCTGCTGCAATGATGGCGCGTTTACGCTCTTGCTCTTGAAGTTCATGTGCTGATGATGGCCTTTCTGCAATGACTGCAGATAATTTTGCTGCTGCCTTTTTGGCTAAGCGATCATCGTTATCTTTTTGTTCCCTATTAAGGCGTTGCTCACGATCGTGATAACGCTTACGAGAAACATCTGCAAGATCTTGGGACCAAGCATCCCAGCCGGTTTGATTTTCAGTGACGTTGATCATGCTGATACAGTCGACTGGACATGGTGGAATGCAGAGATCGCAACCAGTGCACCACTCAGTCAAAACTACATGCATTTGTTTGGAAGCGCCAACAATTGCATCAACGGGGCATGCCTGAATACATAGCGTGCAGCCTATGCATTTTTGAGGATCAATAAATGCGACTGGCCTAGGCCGCTCTGGTCCGCAATCTGGATCAATTGTGGGGTGAAGATCAAATGCATCTTGCGGATAAATTGATTTCAGTACTCCACTCAGGCGGTGAATACCTTCCACGCCTCCAGGAGGGCAGCGATTTGGTAGGGCTTCACCACTGGCCATTGCTTCTGCATATCCACGGCAATCTGGATAGCCACACTTAGTGCATTGCGTTTGCGGAAGAATATCCTCAAGTTGATCGATGAGTTTATTTGTTTGGCTCATGGAAATTACTTATGGTGACCTTCTTAAAATTAAAGGCTCCGAAGAGCCCTTAATTTATGCGGACTTGGTAGTCCGAGTAGCTGTTTTCTTCGTGCTCTGATGCTCACGAATAAACGCTTTAATTTTTGGATAAACCTTCTCACGCCAACGACGACCAGAAAAGATGCCGTAGTGACCAGCACCAGTAACTTCGTAGTGATCTTTATTGTCTTTTGGAATACCTGCACACAAACCATGTGCTGAACGTGTTTGACCGCTTCCGGAGATATCGTCAAGCTCACCTTCAATGGTTAGTAGGGCGGTCTTTTTAATATCTTCTGGTTTAACTAGTTCGTCTGCAACTTTCCAGGTGCCATTTGGCAATGCGTAGTCTTGGAAAACAGTCTTGATAGTATCCAAGTAGAACTTGGAATCTAAATCCAATACCGCGTTGTACTCATCGTAGAAACGAATATGAGATTCAGCATCCTGCTCATCACCGCGGACCAAGTTCTGGAAGTAATCCCAGTGAGACTGCAAATGATTCTGTGGGTTCATAGCAATGAAGCCAGTGTGCTGCAAGAAGCCTGGATACACGCGACGACCAGCGCCTGGATAGTTAGGAGGCACGTTATAAATCACATGACTCTCAAACCACTCATAAGACTTCTGATCTGCTAAGTTATTTACCGCAGTTGGTGACTTACGTGCATCAATCGGTCCGCCCATCATAATCATTGAAGCTGGAGTTATTTCGCCAGCGGATGCCATTAAGGAGATTGCGCCTAGGGTGGGTACTGTTGGTTGGCAGACAGAAATCACATGTAAATCTTTTGCACCGATAGCGCGAATGAATTCTTGAATGTAGTGTACGTAGTCATCCAGACCGAAGTCACCATCTTCTAATGGGACCAGGCGAGCATCGATCCAATCGGTGATGTAAACCTTATGGTCTTGCAAGAGGGTGCGAACGGTATCGCGCAACAATGTTGAGTGGTGACCTGACATTGGAGCTACAACCAAAACAACAGGATCATCTTTAAGTTTTTTGATGACTTCAATATCGTCGGAGAAGCGTTTAAAGCGAACTAAGTTACAAAAAGGTTTCGCAACAGCAGTTCTTTCATGAATGGCAACTTCTTTGCCATGTGCTTGCACTGAGCGAATACCAAATTCTGGTTTTTTGTAGTGTTTGCCTAAACGGTAGAGTAGTTCATAGCTGGCAGCTAATCGATCTGATCCTGGAACCTTAGAGGCAGGATTGGAGGCATTAATAAAAGCTTCAGAGGCAGCGCGCGCCCATGAACTCACTGGTTGAAGTAAGGCTTTTTGAAATTCGTGTAACTGATATAGCATGGTACCTCCGGTAATTCAGTGTATCCGCTTATTACGCTTTTTAAGCCAATACGCGGGCGATTGCTTTTGCCACCTTATCAATATTTTTAGTATTGAGGGCTGCAACACAAATGCGTCCAGTAGAAAGGGCATAAATGCCATCCTCTTTCTGTAAGCGCTCAACTTGCTCAGCTGTTAAACCTGAGTAAGAAAACATTCCACGTTGTTGCTCAATGAAAGCGAAATCTTGCTTTACACCAGCAGCAGCGAGTTTTTCAACCAGACCTTGACGCATTGCTTTAATACGATCCCGCATCTCTGCCAACTCATCTTCCCAGAGCTTACGTAATTCTGGTGAATTTAAAACGGCAGCTGCAATCGCGGCTCCGTGCGTTGGGGGATTGGAATAGTTGGTACGAATCACACGTTTTAATTGTGAAAGTACGCGAGTAGATTCATCCTTGCTTTGTGTCACGATAGACAAGGCACCAACACGCTCACCATAGAGTGAGAATGATTTTGAAAAAGAGCTAGAAACAAAGAAAGACATGCCGGATTGGGCAAACAGGCGCACCGCAATTCCATCTTGCTCGATCCCAGCGGCAAAGCCTTGGTATGCTATATCCAAGAAAGGAATCAAGCCTTTGTTCTTGCAGATCTCAATCACTTGATGCCATTGCGCTTCAGTAATATCTGCACCAGTTGGGTTATGACAGCATGCATGCAAGAGTACTGTTGTGTTCTTTGGGAAAGACTCTAAGGACTTCACCATGCCATCAAAATCAACACCACGAGTCTTACCATCGAAGTAGGTGTACTCAACAACTTCAAATCCAGCGGATTCAAAAATGCCGCGGTGATTTTCCCAAGTTGGATTGCTGATTGCGCATGGTGCATTTAAATTAAGACGCTTAATAAAGTCGGCGCCAACGCGCAAAGCACCAGTTCCACCCAGGCACTCAGCAGTAACAACGCGACCATCTTTAATTAATTCAGAGTCAGCACCAAGCAAGAGGTTTTGCACTGCGCTGTTGTAAGGATTTGGACCTTCGATTGGGATGTAGCTGCGTGGTGAATGCTTTGCAACAATCGCCTCTTCAGCTTTGATAACCGCCTTCAAAAGAGGAACCTTGCCTTCGTCTGTGTAGTAAACGCCAACACCTAAATTCACTTTGTCAGCACGTTGATCTGCAACGTAGGCTTCTGTGAGGCCAAAAATAGGATCTTTAGGGGCTAATTGAACTGAGGCAAACAGGGTCATTTGAGGTCGAAAGTGATGGTTAGAAGGTAGTTAGGGGCAGTTTTGTGCTTATTTGACGTTAATTTCAGTTTAATTGTCGGTTTTTGAAGCCAGATCAACTATTTCCTAAGAAAAACGGCAAAATCATTGTTTGTACAAAATTCTCCGTGAAGATAGCTCACAGGTGAAATGATAGCCGAGATGCCCCCTAAGTTGCCCAAAACTGGATTAAATTCTGAAGTAGAAGTAGTAAATAAAAGCTCCGCGGCAGATCCCTTGGGCGAGGCTGGCCACGACCTAGATCCAGCTAAGTTTGTCACCTTCCCAGACTCCCCTTATCACCTCTATCAGCCATTTTCGCCTGCTGGAGACCAACCACAGGCAATTGATGCCCTAGTTGAGGGGATTGAGGACGGGTTGACCTTTCAGACGCTCTTGGGGGTTACGGGGTCCGGAAAGACCTTCACGATGGCCAATGTCATCGCTAGAACGGGCCGTCCAGCCATTATTTTTGCCCCCAATAAGACCTTGGCAGCCCAGCTTTATAGCGAATTTAGGGAATTTTTCCCGAAAAACGCGGTTGAGTACTTCGTTAGCTACTACGACTATTACCAACCAGAGGCCTACGTTCCTCAGCGAGATCTCTTTATTGAAAAAGATTCTTCGATTAACGAACACATTGAACAGATGCGTTTGTCTGCAACGAAGAGTTTGTTAGAGCGTCGTGACGTCATCATCGTTGCAACCGTATCCGCAATTTATGGCATTGGTAATCCTGGTGACTATCACAGCATGGTCATGACATTACGACCGGGTGACAAGATGAGTCAGCGTGATATTTTGATGCGCCTCATTGCTATGCAATACGACCGCAATGAAACGGATTTCAAGCGTGGCGTATTTAGAGTGCGCGGTGACACGATTGATATTTTCCCTGCTGAACATAATGAACTTGCAGTGCGTGTTGAGCTATTTGATGATGTGATTGAGAGTTTGCAATTCTTTGATCCTCTCACCGGAAAGATTCGTCAAAAGATTCCACGCTTTACTGTGTACCCAAGTTCACATTACGTAACACCACGCGATACTGTCTTGAAAGCGATTGAAACTATCAAGATTGAGTTGCGCTCTCGTTTGGATGAGTTTGTTAAAGATGGAAAACTGGTTGAGGC
>CANCPL010000062.1:0-11591 GCA_947380065.1 Burkholderiaceae bacterium
GCCGTCTTTGGTCCAATGTCTGCAGCGCCATCGACAACGCCGCCAAGTAGCTTGCGCCAGAATTTAAAGAAAGCACGTGAGCTCCTCATGCATGCTGGCTGGCAATATCGCGACGGTGCATTGCGAAATGAAAAGGGTGAGCCATTTCGTTTTGAGATTGTGGAAGACGGCGGATTCTTCTTGAGGGTGATCTCTGCTTATGTGCGCAACTTAGAAAAGTTAGGGGTGCAAGTAGATATCCGGACAAGCGACTTTGCTTTACATCAAAAACGCATGAATGAGTATGACTTTGACATGACGACCGTGCGTTTTCAGGATTCCCAAAATCCCGGCAACGAGCTTTGGGATCGCTTTGGTAGTCAAGCCGCCAAAGAAAAGGGTTCTGACAATGTGATTGGTGTGCAATCGCCAGTAGTAGACGCATTAATCGAAGAAATTACCAAGGCACAAAATCGCGAGCAGTTAAGAACTGCCACGAGGGCTCTAGACAGGGTCTTATGGAATAGTTATTACGTCGTTCCGCAGTGGTACAACCCAACCCATCGCGTTGCCTTCCGTCATGAGATGCGCTATCCAGAGCCTCCTTTATATTACTCGGCCGAGGCATGGATCATGCAAAATTGGTGGAAAGAAGAGGCTAAATAATGCAAGGTCAAATGCGCGCCTATATTTTTAAGCGTTTGTTATTAATGATCCCAACCATCTTGGGTGTGTTGACGCTTACTTTTGCGGTAGTGCAATTTGTTCCAGGCGGACCTGTAGAGCAAATGGTTCTTGAGTTAAAAGGAAAGGGTGGCGCTGCTACAGGTGGCTCAGAATCTTCTGGTTCTGGTTCAACATATCGCGGTCGCCAAGGTGTAGATGCACAGCGCCTTGAAGAAGTGAAAGCTTTGTATGGATTTGATAAGCCACCACTCGAGCGTTATTTCATGATGTTGGGACGCTTTGCCAGATTTGATTTGGGGCAAAGCTACTACCAACACGAAAGCGTTTGGAGCTTAGTTGTCTCTAAATTGCCAGTCTCAATCAGTATTGGCTTATGGACCTTCTTTATTACTTACCTGGTATCCATTCCTCTCGGCATTGCTAAGGCAGTACGCGATGGCTCTCGCTTTGATGCTATTACTAGCAGCATGATTTTGGTTGGGTATGCGATTCCAGGATTTGTGCTGGGCGTCTTATTGCTAGTGCTCTTTGGAGGCGGAAGTTTCTTGCAGTTATTTCCGCTGCGAGGCTTAACTTCAGATAACTGGAGTGATCTCAGTTTGATTGGCAAGGTCATGGATTACTTGTGGCATTTAGTGTTACCGATTACTGCTTCTGTTCTCGGTAGCTTTGCCGTAGTCACTATGCTCACCAAGAATTCCTTCTTAGAGGAGATTCGCAAGCAATATGTTTTGACTGCGCGCGCAAAAGGCCTCACTGAAAAGCAGGTGCTATGGAAGCACGTATTCCGTAATGCGCTCTTACCGTTAGTGACGGGTTTCCCGGCAGCATTTATTGGCGCTTTTTTTACCGGCTCATTATTGATCGAGACGCTGTTCTCGCTGGATGGTCTTGGCTTGCTCTCTTACGAGTCAGTCATGCGTCGTGACTACCCTGTGGTCTTTGGCACTTTGTATTTATTTACTTTGATTGGATTGTTTACGAAGTTAATTTCTGATCTTTGTTATGTATATGTAGACCCACGCATTCAGTTTGGTGCGGGAGGGGGTTCATGAATCGTTGGCAGCGTTTCAAAAATAGCCGCATGGGTTATGCGAGCCTTTGGATCTTCATGGTCCTATTTGGTTTATCGATGTGCGCTGAGTTGATTGCGAATGACAAGCCTCTAGTGGTTCGCTACGAAGGCCATTTCTATTTTCCGATTGTGAAGAGCCAGCCTGAAACGGTTTTTGGTGGGGACTTTGCAACACCTACGGACTTCTTAGATCCGGATATTCGTAGGAATGTCACTAGCAATGGTAATTGGGCGATCTATCCTCCGATTCACTATAGCTACGAGACGCTGAACTACTTTTCTCAGGCGCCTAATCCTGCGCCGCCGTCTTGGGAGAATTGGCTCGGGACCGATGATCGTGGGCGCGATGTATTAGCTCGCCTCATTTATGGCTTTCGTTTGTCCATTTTGTTTGGTCTAGCACTCACCATCGTGGGAGTCAGTGTAGGCATCGTTACTGGATCCTTAATGGGGTTCTTTGGTGGCAAGTTTGACTTGGTTTCTCAGCGCTTAATTGAAATCTGGTCGGCCATGCCTGAGTTGTACTTGCTCATTATTTTTGCCTCTATCTTTAATCCCAGTGTTTCTTTATTAATTATTTTGTTGGCAGCATTTGGTTGGATGGGATTATCGGACTATGTCCGCGCAGAATTTTTCCGTAATCGTGCTTTGGAGTATGTGCGTGCGGCGCGTGCTCTGGGTTTGACGAATGTGCAAATCATGTGGCGTCATATTCTGCCTAATAGCTTGACACCAGTAATTACCTTTTTGCCTTTTCGCATGAGTGCCGCAATCTTATCGTTAACTAGTCTAGATTTTTTAGGCTTAGGTGTTCCTCCAGGAACCCCTAGTCTTGGTGAGTTACTTTCCCAAGGAAAAAGCAATCTGGATGCATGGTGGATCTCCTTATCTACATTCATAGTCTTGGTTGCAACCTTGTTGCTACTCACTTTTATGGGCGAAGCATTGCGCAATGCTTTTGATTCTCGTAAGGCCGGTCTGATGAATGGAGGTCGCTCATGAGTGGAAGTTCAGCTCCAAAGCAATCCTTATTGCGTTATGAAGATCTCTGCATTTCATTTGGATCAGGCCGACGAGAAAAGTTTGCCGTCAATCATTTAGATTTAGAAATCGGTATAGGTGAACGCGTTGCTTTAGTGGGGGAGTCAGGCTCTGGCAAGACACTGACTGCTTTGGCGCCTTTGCGCCTAGAGCCTGAGGGTGCCAAAGTTTCTGGAAAGATTCTGTGGAATAAAAATGACGGAAGTGGCACAGTAGATTTGCTCTCAATGTCTATGCAAGATATTCGTGAAATTCGTGGGCGCGAAATAGCCATGGTGTTTCAGGAGCCAATGACAGCGCTGAACCCATTGTTTACTGTTGGCAATCAAATTATTGAAGCGGTACAAATCTATCAACCTTTGATTTCTAAGGCAGACTCGATTGATGCTGCGGTTGACTTGCTCAGAAAGACAGGAATTCCTGAGCCTGAGCGTCGTTTTCATTCCTATCCACATCAACTCTCTGGTGGTCAACGACAGCGTGCAATGATTGCCATGGCTTTGGCATGTAAGCCGCGCCTATTGATTGCAGATGAACCTACGACCGCATTAGATGTGAGTTTGCGTTTACAGATTTTAGATTTATTAAAGGAGCTTCAAGAAGAATCTAAAGATCATGGTGGGATGGGAATACTCCTCATTACCCATGATCTCAATTTGGTAAAGCATTTTGCACAACGCGTAGCGGTGCTGAATCAAGGTAACTTGTTGGAATCTGGATCGACTAAGCAAGTTTTTCAGCATCCAGAAGATCCGTACACCCGGGCCTTAGTCAATAGCGAGCCAGTGCGCGACTTGGCGCCACTCATGCCTTTGGCTCCAGTGCTATTAAAAACCGAAGAGTTATCTGTTGCTTACCCAAGCTCAGAATCAGTTTCTTGGTTTAAAAAGGTGCCACCACACAAGGTGTTAAAGAAAGTTAGCTTTGCATTAAAGCAAGGTCAAACCATTGGTGTAATTGGTGAATCTGGTTCAGGTAAGACGACATTGGGTATGGCGGTGCTTGGTTTATTGGGCGACTCAGCCGCAGAGGTTACCGGTAATGTTGATGTGCTTGGTAGTGACTGGCAGAAACTGAAACCCATTGAACGGCGCGCGATGCGTTCTAGCTTGCAGGTGATTTTTCAGGATCCCTTTGGATCACTCTCGCCACGCATGAATGTCTTACAGATTGTTTCTGAAGGTTTGGATGTGCACTTGCCAAAACTCTCGGCTGCAGAACGCGAGACGCGCGTAGTCGACATACTCAAAGAGGTGGGTTTAGATCGCTCCGCGCTTCTTCGTTATCCCCATGAGTTTTCTGGTGGACAGCGGCAACGGATTGCGATTGCCCGCGCCTTAATCTTGCGCCCACAAATTTTGGTTTTAGATGAGCCTACGTCTGCATTAGATGTCTCTATTCAAAAGCAGGTACTTGCTTTATTGACTGAGCTGCAGAAAAAGTACAACTTAGCTTATCTCATGATTAGTCATGACTTAGCGGTGATTAGAGCAATGTCTCATGAGGTAATGGTTCTTAAAGAAGGCAGGGTAGTGGAGTTCGGAGATACCGAAACCCTCATCAAGCACCCCCAGCAGATCTATACCAAAGCACTTTTTGCCGCTGCTGAATTGACTTAGGTAGGTGTTAGGGGAGGGCAAAAATCCTCTTCAAATGGGCTAAATTGGTGCATTTGCCCCTATTTAATGCAAATTTATCTTTATAAACAAAGACTTAAGCATAGACTGAATTCTTGGTTAATTAAGGGTTCTTTGTTAAACTGATTCGATGTCATTGAAAAAAGCACTACTTTTAAAACTACTGGGCCTGAGCTTAAGCGCAGTCCTTTCGCTATCTGCTTATGCGGCTGATACCGCGATAGAGGCATCAGCTGATGCAGTGGTTCCAAAAGAGAGCATGTTTCAGGCTGGGCGTTCTTATATTGCTCGCGTATCAGATCGCTTGGCTGATACCGTTACAGGTAAATCAGAAGAATTGATTAATCGCGCTATGGAAGTGATTGGCGTACGTTATCGCTCTGACACCGAATTACCGCAATCCGGATTAGATGGCAGCAGCTTTGTAGGCTACGTCTTTAAAGACAAGCTTGGTTTCTTGTTGCCACGTAAGTCAACTCAAATGAGTCGTGTTGGTAAACCCATTACCCGTGAAGAATTGCAACCAGGCGATCTCGTATTCTTTAACACCATGCGTCTCACTTTTTCTCATGTGGGAATTTATGTAGGCGATAACAAATTCATTCACTCTCCTTCTAAGGGAACGAATGTTCGTGTGGACGATCTTGGTAGCCTCTATTGGGATAAGCGTTTTGATGGTGCACGTCGCTTAGATGGTAGCGACAACCTAAATGATTCCGAGCGTCAAGAACTCCTGAACGAAGTAAAAAATCTCAAGCGTAAGTCACGCAGCCTTTAAATAAAGACGGCTTTTAAACTAGGGTGTGCTCTTGAAGCCATTGCTGAAGCGCTAAATCAATTTTTGTTTGCCAGCCATCACCAGTGGACTTAAAAGATTCAATGACATCGCTAGAAAGACGAATAGTTGTTGAAACTTTTGTCGGTTTAGTTTGTGGGCCTCTTGTTTTGCGTGAGGCAAGTTTTTCTTGCAGTGACTTTGGAAGTGAATGAATCTTTTTTGAGGCCTTTATCTCTGCCGCTGTCCACTCAAAGTCGTCTTGATCATTTTTAAATTTTCTGTTCATAACTCAAAATCTCTCGTTTATTTGCTTTTCTAAAGCTAATTACCCGAATTCCCATGTCCGTTTCTGTAAACACTAATGCATGCAGTCTGTTGCCAAGATATCCCAGGGCGCACCTTCTGATTTCTCCATAGTTTTTTCTTTTGTCGATTGTGAATTGGGCTGTTTCAAAATCAAAATCTCTTGCTCGCTCAAATGAAAGATTGCGATGTCGAATGTTATGTAGGTTTTTTGATTGATCATAGGTAAGTTCCATACATCTAATTGTAGTTACAATTAGATGTATGGAACTATACCATGACTCTGAAATGGGGATTCGGAGTCTAGCCCTTGAGCTTCTCTTTAATCAATCCCATTTGCTCTTGCGCAGCGATTTCGCCAGCAAGAATGGCGGCATTTCTGGATTTGAAATCACCACTACTCATTTGCTTTAATTGCGGCTGAATGACGATATCAGCACTTTTCAACTCGTACTGATTGATGCTTCTTTGCATGATGGAGATGGTGTGCTGCAATATGCCAAAGGTTCCGCTGGCATCTTGATGAACTGGCTCAGAAGAGATGTTGACTGCAATCACTAAAGTTGCACCCATTTGTCTTGCATAACTTACCGGCACTGGCGCAACTAAACCGCCGTCTACATATTCTTTGCCAGCAATTACTGCTGGCTGAAACACGCCTGGGACACTACAAGATGCGCGCACTGCCAAACCGGTATTGCCGGTTCTAAATAAAGTCCCTTTGCCTGACTGTAATTCGGTAGCAACAATTCCCAAGGGGATGCGCATTTGTTCAATCAATTTGTTTTGCACTTCTCGATTGACCATGTTTTGCAAGGCATCGCCTTTAATCAGACCCCCAAATCGTCCTGCAAAGGGAAGCCCCCAGTCCGCAATCGTGGCCTCATCTAAGTTCATGGCTAAGCGGTTTAGATCATTCCCAGTAGCCCCAGAGGCTAATAAAGCAGCAATCACACTGCCTGCGCTACTACCCACAACTATGTCAGGTCTGATGCCTTGGGCTTCTAGCGCCTTGATGACGCCAATATGGGCAAAGCCTCTAGCAGCACCAGCACCCAAAACTAGGCCAATCACTGGTTTTTTGCTGCCCATGAGGCTGCAAGAGCTCAGGCTCATACCCCCAAGAAGAGCTCCTATACCAATTCCGAGGCCCAGGAGCTTGCGTCGCTCAATCGAATCTGGGCTATTAGGCATGGATAAAGAGGGTTTTGTAGAAATCTTGTGCATGTGGCTATTGTATTGAGCCTACCTTATAATGGTAGCAAGGTGAACGAAAAGGACTTCGTTTCAGCGCGGGCATATTCCAATAAGAACTGATGAGATGGATTGTCCGTAGTCGCTAGAGAACACCAAAACCCATTACTGAATACATTATTAATGCCTAATCAGGATTACTCCTGGTAGCCCGAATTTTATGGATGATCACAATAAGCGCGTAATTGAAACAGCCCTCCTGTGCGCGCAGGAGCCACTCACCGTTGCTGATTTGTCACGTCTATTTGTAGAAGACATTACGACCGCAGATATCGATGAAGCATTGGTAGAGCTGCAACGCGCCTGGGATGATAAGGGTATGGAGTTAGTGCATATTGCAACAGGTTGGCGTTTTCAGAGCCGCCTTTCGATGCGCGAATATCTTGATCGCCTGACACCAGAAAAACCACCGAAGTATTCACGCGCTGTGATGGAGACTTTAGCCATCATCGCTTATCGCCAGCCCGTAACTCGTGGTGAGATTGAAGAGATTCGCGGTGTTGCAGTTAGCAGTAATGTGATGAAGCAGTTAGAAGATCGTGGTTGGGTTGAGGTCATTGGGCATAAAGAAACTATTGGCCGCCCAGGTTTGTACGCCACTACTAAACAATTCTTGGATGACCTCAGTCTGACGAATTTACAAAGTCTGCCAATGTTGGAGGATGCTGCTCCCATGGCTGCTGCAGAGCAATTAGGTCAAGCGGTGATGCAGTTTGATCCATCTGCCACCGTTGAGACAGTCATCATTGATACCGATGCACAAGAAGTAAGTGAGATTGAAGCTGAAGTACTTGAAATCATTGTTGAAGAAACTAGTATTGAAATTACCGAAGAAGAAGTTACCCCTGAGTCTGAAGACAAGCCAGACGAAACAAAATAATAATTAATGACAAGCTCTAACGAAAACGAATCATCCCCGGTAGTAAATTCATCGGCAACCCCTTCTAACTCAGACTCTGCGCCATCGAATGCTGATAGCCCTAAGACTGAAGGTGGGGAGCGCGCTGAACGTGGCGATCGTCGCCCCCGTCGCCAAGGCGCGGGAGGTAGCAAGCCTGCCTTCAATAAAAAGCGCCCATTTAATAAGGATCGGCCACGCCGCGAGGGTGGTGATACTAATGGTCCTCGCGAAGGCAGGGGCAATCAAGGCAGTAACGATTCGTCAAAATTAGCCCCTAACCCCGCTGAAATCGAAGCATTGTTTGCTTCGGTGGTTTCTGGTGAGTTTGATGCTGCCTTAGATGCCCCTGAGGTTGAAGAAGTTAAAAATATTGATGGCGTTAATGAGAGCGAGATCTCGCATCAAACTGGCGCCGAGCGCCGTGCTCAACGTTCGCGTGAAGATGAAGATTCAGATGCGCCAACAGATGAAGAAATGAGTAGTTTGCAGTTTGCGAACGTCGATGATCTCCCACTCAGTTTGCGTGATGAAGTTTGGTCTGATCTCGATGGTCTAGATGATGATGCGGATGATGAAGATACTGTTAAGTTGCACAAAGTATTAGCTGATGTCGGCATGGGCTCGCGTCGTGATATGGAAGACTTAATTATTCAGGGTCGTGTTTCTGTCAATGGATTGCCTGCGCATATTGGACAACGCATTGGACCAACTGATCAAGTGCGTATTAATGGCAAACCAGTGCATCGCAAGATTCAGACTAAGCCGCCACGCGTCATCATGTATCACAAGCCTGCTGGCGAGATCGTCAGTCAGTCGGACCCTGAAGGTCGTCCAACCGTATTTGATCGTTTGCCAAAGCCGCGCCAAGGTCGCTGGATTGCTGTTGGCCGCTTGGACTTTAATACCGAAGGCCTTTTGTTATTTACCACTTCTGGTGAGTTAGCCAATCGCTTAATGCATCCACGTTACGGTGTCGAGCGTGAATATGCGGTGCGTATCCTGGGTGACTTGAGTCAAGAAAACACAGCGCTATTAAAGAGCGGTATTACGCTCGATGATGGACAAGCTAAATTCTTACGTTTAGCGATGGGTGGCGGTGAAGGTGCTAACCGTTGGTACCACGTTGCATTAAGTGAGGGGCGTAATCGCGAAGTGCGTCGGATGTTCGAAGCAGTTGGTCATACGGTCTCTCGCTTGATTAGAACTCGTTATGGTATTTTCTTATTGCCTCCACGCTTGAGACGGGGGAAATGGGAAGAGATTGAGGCCGGCGGCATCTATAACCTCATGAAGTCTGCTGGCTTAAAAATGCCGCAGCCGCAAGACAAGGGTCGCAACCCTAACTCTAATTCCAATAATCGCGATCGTCGTCCTATGGGCGAGGATTTCCAGCCGGATCCAATGCAAACCTCGGTTTCTTACTGGGGATCGCGTGATGCTTTAACCCTTGCAAGTGGCCATAATGGCTTAACGCATCAGGGTAGAGGCGGAAAACCTGGTGGTGGCGGTGGCTCTGGCGAAGGTCGTGGGCCTTTCCGTGGGCGCACCCAAGGTGGCAGACCTGGCCAAGGTGGACAAGGCGGGGCAGGTGGCCAGGGTCAAAATCGCAGTAAGGGCGCCAAAGTCCACCATGGACAGTCTGCTTTTGTGACGGGCAATCCTCAAAGTCCCGGAAATGGACCTAAGCGTAGTGCACCAAAAGGGCGAAAACCCTTCAATAAAGGCCCTAGAAAACCGCGAAATCCGGGCGAAAGCTTCTGATTTGTATCAGTTTTCTGCTAAATAGGCTATAATTTTGGTCTTACAGCAGGTTTTTGCTGTTTTTAGTTGTTACCGACTGATGTTGCGATCAACGTAAGTCGGCCTGTTCTGAATTTCGAGAATATGGGCTTTGAAGCCCATTTTTTTTTGCCATTTTGGTATGAAAGGTTGTCGTGAAGGATCAGCAGGTAATTTCTGCAGAGCTGGAAAACTTGGGTTATGCGCTAGTAGAGATAGAGCGTGAAGCCGGAGGATTGCTGCGCGTCACGATTGAAAACCCAGATTACGAACGCTTGATTACGGTGTTGGATTGCGAAAAGGTGAGCCATCAGTTGAGCTACACCTTGCCAGTTGAAAACATCCCTTATGAGCGTTTAGAGATTTCATCTCCAGGATTGGATCGTCCGGTAAAAAGTGCTGCTGATTTTGTGCGCTTTGCTGGCATGGAAGTGGATTTGAAGTTGCGTGTTGCTGTTGGCAATCGCAAGAATTTTCGTGGTGAGTTGCAAGGCTTGCTCAGTGGTGAATTGAATTCTCCTGATGCAAAGTTTGGTTTGGTATTTGAGGGCGCTGATGGTCAGCCCTCTCAATTGGAGTTCTCTTTAGCCGAGGTCGATAAGACTCGGTTGGTCCCTGTTATTGATTTCAAAGGAAGAAAGTCATGAGCCGAGAAGTTCTCATGTTGGCAGACGCGCTAGCGCGTGAAAAGAACGTTGATCAAGCAATTGTGTTTGAGGCCTTAGAAATGGCCTTAGCCTCTGCTACTAAGAAGCGTTATGCAACTGAAGATGTGGATATTCGTGTATCGATCGATCGCGAAACTGGTGAATACGAAACTTACCGTCGCTGGTTGGTTGTTCCAAATGAAGCTGGTTTACAAGAGCCAGATAAAGAGATTCTGCAATTTGAAGCCCAAGAGCAACTCGCCGACATGGAAGTTGGCGACTATATCGAAGAGCAAATCGAATCTTTAGCATTCGGCCGTATCGGCGCACAAGCTGCTAAGCAAGTTATTTTGCAGCGTATTCGTGACGCTGAACGCGAACAAATTTTGAACGATTACCTTGAGCGTGGCGAAAAAGTCATGACCGGTACTGTGAAACGTGCTGACAAGAATGGCCTCATTATTGAGTCTGGTCGCGTTGAGGCATTGCTCCGTCGCGATCAAATGATTCCAAAAGAGAACTTACGTTCTGGTGATCGTGTACGCGCATACATCCTTAAGGTGGATCGCGAAGCACGCGGCCCTCAAATTGAACTCTCTCGTACTTGCCCAGACTTCTTGATCAAGTTGTTTGAGAACGAAGTGCCTGAGATGGAGCAGGGCTTGTTAGAGATCAAAGGCGCTGCCCGTGATCCTGGTATCCGCGCAAAAATTGCTGTGATTACTTATGACAAGCGTATTGACCCAATCGGTACTTGCGTTGGCGTACGTGGCACACGTGTTACTGCGGTCCGCAATGAAGTTGCTGGCGAAGCGGTGGACATCGTATTGTGGTCTGAAGATCCAGCCCAGTTTGTGATTGGCGCACTGGCTCCAGCACAAGTGTCTTCTATCGTTGTAGACGAAGAGCGTCATGCAATGGATGTAGTAGTTGACGAAGAAAACTTGGCAATCGCGATTGGCCGTAGCGGACAAAACGTTCGTTTGGCGAGCGATTTGACTGGTTGGCAGATCAACATCATGACTCCTGAAGAGTCTGCTGAGAAAACTGAAAAAGAAGCATCCTCTGTACGTCAGTTGTTCATGGACAAGTTGGATGTGGATCAAGAAGTGGCTGATATCTTGATTGAAGAAGGTTTCAATACATTGGAAGAGGTGGCTTATGTGCCCCTTTCTGAAATGTTAGAGATCGATTCTTTCGATGAAGATACTGTGAATGAGTTGCGTACTCGTGCGCGTGATTCTTTGTTGACTATGGAGTTGGCAAAAGAAGAGCGTATTGGTGAAGTTTCACAAGATTTGCGCTCCCTTGAGGGAATGACAACAGAACTGATTGCTAAGCTTGCTGACAATCAAGTTCACACCCGTGACGACCTTGCTGAACTAGCTGTTGATGAGCTAGTTGAGGCGACACAAATTGACGAAGAAACTGCGAAAACGCTCATCATGAAAGCGCGCGAACATTGGTTTACTTCATGAGAGGAAGTAGTGCATGGCAACAACAGTAAAAG
>CANCPL010000063.1:0-11530 GCA_947380065.1 Burkholderiaceae bacterium
CTGGATAGAGGGTTTTAAGGCAATCCCGAACATGCTCGGCCTGCCACATGGCTAGGCGACTTTCTCGGGAGGCGATGATCAGGCGCTTGGGGGCGGCCAAAGTGTGAGGACTGGATGAAGAATTTAGGGTTTGGGACATAACATTTAAATAAATGCCGATAAATTTTCAAAATCTAGAGGATATTCCTAATAATCAATCGCAAGATTAACATTTAGTTAGACTAAACTAAATTTCATCTTCAATACTATTTTGCTTTGGAATGGCAATGGCCCTTAATTTTCCTTTTACAGCAATTGTTTCGCAAGCAGAAATGAAGCTGGCGATTACACTCTGCACTATTGACCCTCTGATTGGCGGCGTTCTTATCTTTGGGGATCGGGGAACCGGAAAATCTACCACTATTCGTTCATTGGCTGGCTTATTGCCTTCGATGAAATCGATTGCCGGATGCCAGTACCACTGCAATCCAGATGCAAAAATTCTTTGTAGTGAATGTGAAGCTAAAAAAGCGCAGGGTATTAAATTAAAAGTTGAGAGTATTGCTGTACCTGTAGTGGACTTACCTTTAGGTGCCACAGAGGATAGAGTGGTCGGCGCTTTAGATATTGAAAAGGCATTGACACAAGGTATTAAATCATTTGAGCCTGGATTGCTGGCAAAAGCAAATCGTGGCTATCTCTATATTGATGAAGTGAACCTCCTTGAAGATCATTTAGTAGATCTATTAATTGACGTTGCTGCTTCTGGTGAAAATATTATTGAGCGCGAAGGCTTAAGTATTCGTCATCCAGCCCGCTTTGTATTAATTGGTAGCGGCAACCCAGAGGAAGGCGAATTACGTCCACAGATGTTAGACCGCTTTGGTTTATCAACTGAGGTGAGAACCCCATCTGACTTCAAAGAGCGCGTTGAGATTATCAAAAGACGTGATGAGTTCGAAAGAAATCCAGAGCGTTTTATTGCAGCATGGAAACAGCCAGAAGAAGAATTTAAGAAAAAAATTAGTAAATCTCAAAAGCTTCTAGATCAGGTTGAGGTAGAGGATGAATTACTTGAGTTTGCTACCAAGCTCTGCGCCCATTTGGGAACGGACGGCTTGAGGGGAGAGTTAACGCTGCTACGGGGTGTTAGAGCATTAGCAGCATTTGAGGGTAAGAAGAAAACAAACCTCAATCATTTGAAAAAAATTGCACCACTCGCCCTAGGTCATAGGCTGCGACGTAATCCACTTGATGATAGTTCCTCAGGCGCGCGAATTGATCGCGCTATGCAAGAGTTTTTTGCAGCTTCATCAAAGTGAAATCAGATCAAACAGCATGGTTTGATGCCAATGTAATTGCTATTCTGCTGGCAATTAATCCAAGAGGGCTCAAAGGGGTTACGGTCAAAAGTCAATTTGGACCTGTCAGGGACGCATGGCTTAAATACTTAAAAGATTTAACTGCATTGTGCGGTTCGCAAATACTGAAAGCTCCAGCCAATATCTCAGCAGACCAGCTGAAAGGTGCATTGGACATAGAGGCTAGTTTGCGTAATGCCTCCCTAGTCATGAGCAAGGGACTTTTAGAACGAGTCGAGGGCAATCTGCTGCTGCTCCCTATGGCAGAGCGCATGGATTTACAGGTGATTGCTTTGATTTCTCAAGCTCTAGATGAAAAAAATACTATTAATGCAGCCACTCATTTTGGCGTAGTCGCGTTTGATGAGTCTGATAATGCTGATGAAGCTATTAGTGCTCGACTCTTAGATAGATTGGCATTTGAGCTGTACTTAGATCAATTCTCTATTGCCGATATTAATGAATCTCTTGAAGTGGATGCAGAGGATATTGCCAAGGCAAAGAAACGCTTACCCTCAGTAAAGTGCAGTAATGAGTATTTGGAGGTCATGACAAAAGCTGGACTTAGTCTTGGCGTTAGCTCTTTTAGAGCAAATCAATTTGCCTTAGAGACGGCAAAAACTTTAGCCGCTTTAAGAGGTCTAGCTGAGGTTAGTCAAGACGAGGTGATTGATGCTGCACGTTTGGTATATACACCCTCCAAAAGAATGCATATCAACTCAGAGATGGATCAAGCCGATCAAGAATCTGATGAGAACCAGGATGATCAAAATCAAGCTCAAGATCAAGCTGAGGATTCACAAAACGATTCAGAATCATCTGATCAACCAAATCAAGAGCAGCCATCCAATGAGGAGTTAGAGGACATTATTGTTGAGGCTGTAAAGGCTTCGATTCCACCTCAGCTTTTACGTCAACCTAAGCAAAATTTGCTGGCTGGTAAATCTGCCGCACACATTTCAGGTAAGTCAGGCGCTGTACAGAGAAACTTTTTTAGTGGTAGACCACTAACTTCCCGCAAAGGCAGACCCCATGATGGAAGGCGTTTAGATATTCTCAAAAGTATTAGGGCGGCCATACCTTGGCAGCGACTGCGGGGGATGATGCTGAGTGGCGATCAACAGAAAACCGTGCGCACCAGAATCGACTTTAGGGCTGAAGATCTTCACATTAAACAGTACTTAAGAAGAAGAGGTACGGTGACTATTTTCCTGGTCGATGCTTCTGGTTCATCTGCAACACAACGTTTATCAGAGGCAAAAGGGGCCTTAGAGGAATTGCTAGCTCAATGCTACATACGGCGCGATGAAGTAGCTATGGTTTCAATGCGCGGCGCTAAGGCAGAGATTGTTTTGCCGCCCACACGATCTCTCGTGAGAGCGAAAAGAAATTTAGCGACATTGCCTGGCGGCGGTGGGACGCCTCTGGCAGCTGGTTTTCGCGCTGCTAATGAGTTGGCAATCTCTCTTGAGCGTAAGGGATTGACACCCATTATTGTGATCATGAGTGATGGCAAGGCTAATGTGAATCTCAACGGCGTTGGTGGCCGAGAGAGTGCTCATGGCGACGCTTTAATGGCAGCTAAAGAGTTGCGCATCAAAAATCACCGACTCTTATTTGTCGATACCTCTCCAAAGCCTGAGATCTTGGCTCGGGAATTATCTAGCGCTATGGCTGCACAATATTTTCCATTGCCCTTTGCTAACTCCACTAGCTCAGGTAAAAAGATATCGCAAGCAGCGATGCAATTAGCAAATTCTTAATGCATTTTCTTTTGCGATAATTTTTTTAATACCTGTTGGCCTCTAACATAGGCATTAGTAAATAATCCCAGGCCAACAAGAACGCCCAAACATAACAAGATACTAATTAGTAGAGACATAGCTCTCCCCTTCCTTACTGAGTGCTGTTTCAATAAATTGGAGGGCAAGTTTTTCATTTGCTTCATGAAACATATGTCCCCCTTTAATTTCAATGATATTTGCTTCGCTGAAATATTGATCAATCACTTTACGAAGTGCTTGTGCTGGGATCCAGCCATCATCTTCGGTGAGAACAAAGGTGAGTGAGGATCTGATCTGATTGCACTGCTCTAGAAGGCTTGGTATGTCTGCCCCTGCCATGAAACTGACGGATCCATTGAGATGGTCTGCATTTTTAAATAAGGTTTTATATCTTGCACGCTTTTCAGAATCGAGTTTGGTATTGGTTGAATCAATGAGGCCATCAATCATCTTTGTGTGCGGCAAAAGGTCAGTAAGCACCGCGGTAAAAAATGATGATGTCACTATGGGATTTAAAAATGGGGCAACAAATTTATTATAAAAACTTGGCAAGCTGATGAGAGAAGGGTTAAGACCAATGATTGTTTTAGCTTGTTTATTTTTCAGTGTGTAACTTAAAGCAAGAGTAGCGCCAGCTGAGTGACCAATGATGTGGTCAAAATATTCAATATTGAGAGCCTCTCGAAGTTCTGAGAGTTTGTCGGCTAGTGCATCTAAATTGAGATTTCTTTTTCCACGATTTTTAGTAAACCCATGACCCGGTAGATCGGGTGCAATGACAGTGTATTTTTTAGCTAACTCTGTAAATAGATTTCCCCAGGTATGCGCAGAAGAACCAGTTCCATGCAAAAGAAGTACATGAATAGGTGATGTGCCGGCAACTTGCACATGCCAAGATAAATCTCCCGTTTGAATATTGCGGCTGAAAGATCGATTGGGCCAGTCTTCTGGAATGCTCTTAAACATACTCTTAATCAGGGTAAACCCTTATATTTTGGTTTGACATCAACTGAAATAGTGTCTATATTTTTTTACATAGTAAATTGTATTTTAAATTAGACAATGAAATTGAATTCTTTTTAAGAGGCAAAAGTTATGTCACCAATCAAGCATTTGGAAAGAGCACTTGAACACGCTTTGAGGTCGAACGAGTCAGCTAAAGGCCCAGCTTTACTAAGTAAGGCTATCAGGCATGCAGTTTTTCCAGGTGGTGCACGCATTAGACCGCAGCTTACCTTGGCGGTAGCTCATGCTTGCGGAAATGATGACCCACAATTATCTATGGCAAGTGCTATAGCAATTGAGATGATTCATTGCGCATCGCTAGTGCATGATGATTTGCCTTGCTTTGATAACGCAGATATGCGCCGTGGTCAAACCTCAGTCCATAAAGAATATGGAGAGAGATTGGCTGTGCTGACAGGTGATGCGCTGATCGTCATGGCATATCAAACGATTGCTTCTGCATCGAGAAGATCTGCGCAAAGACTAGCGCCGATTATCAAAACAGTTTCGCAAGGAGTTGGCGCCCCATGTGGAATTATCGCTGGTCAAGCTTGGGAGTGCGAGCCGCAAGCGGCTTTAAGTGATTATCAAAGAGCAAAGACGGGCGCACTTTTTTCTGCAGCAACAGCAGCTGGTGCCCAAGCGGCCGGATCCGATGCGGAGACATGGAAAGGTTTGGGTGAGTGGCTGGGGGAGGCGTATCAAGTTGCAGATGATATTCGTGATGTATTGGGCGATTCTCAGTTTCTTGGTAAACCTGCTGGTCAAGATGAGGAGCATCAACGTCCTAGTTCGGCAAGAGAGCTTGGTCTTAATGGCGCAGTAGAGCATTTTGATCTTTTGGTTGGGAGGGCAATTGCTTCAATTCCAAACTGCCCAGGTGATGGCTATCTAAAAAAGTTAGTTGCGTTTGAGGCTGAGAGACTATTGCCCTCCTCTTGGTTTGAGCGTGGCGAGAGGCACTTAGCCATTGCAACTCAAAGACAAGCAGCGTAACTCAGCGCGGCAGATCCATGGCACAAATACAATCCCTGTCGATTGAGCAAAGTCAAAGTGACTATGGCCTTTGGGACAAGCTATGCATTTTAAAAGATCGGTTGATTTCAGATACTCGTTTTCAAAATCGAGTAGCAAAAATTCCTTTTCTAAAAAACATTGCGAAGAAAAGAGCCAATCAATTATTTGATGTGATGGCTGGATTTGTTTATACCCAGATACTACTGTCATGCGTACGTTTAAATATTTTTAATTTATTAAAAGATGGCCCCTTAAGTTTGGATGAGATTAAGAGAGTTTGTAGTCTTGACGCTACTCCATTAAAAAAATTATTAGATGCAGCAGTTTCTATACATCTTTTAGAGATGCGCTCTAAGACAAGGTATGGTCTGGGCACATTAGGCGCTCCAATGGTTGGCAATGCCGCTCTGTCTTCTATGATTGAACACCATACCGTTTTATATGATGATCTACGTGATCCATTACGCCTTCTATCTGGTGATGTTGAAGTGAAGAAGATGGAGAAATTTTGGCCCTACGTTTCTGCTGATCAAAAAGATCAAGACGCGTTGAAAGATAAAGAGCGCGTCAAAAATTATTCTGACTTGATGTCAGCTTCTTTGCCTCTGGTGGCAGAACAAGTAGTGGATGCCTATGATTTTTCACAGCATGAATGTTTATTAGATGTTGGTGGAGGACAAGGTACTTTTTTAAAGCGCGTTTTTTTAAATACGCCGCAACTCAAAAGAAAACTATTTGATTTACCAGGCGTTGCTAACCTCGCTAAAGATAGTTTTGCACTAACTCCAGATGATCAAGATATTGAAGTGTATGGTGGAGATTTCTTCCTGGATCCGCTGCCAAGGGGTGCAGATCTCATCACTCTCATTCGGGTGATCTTTGACCACGACGATGAACGCGTCAAAATTTTATTAAGGTCAATATTTGAAGCATTGCCTGCTGGCGGCAAGTTATTGGTGGCAGAGCCCATGGCCGATACCCCCGATCATCCTGCAATGGGACATGCTTATTTTGGCTTCTATTTGCTTGCCATGGGCAGGGGCAGACCCAGAACGATTCAAGAAATCAGTAATTTAGCAGTGCATGCAGGGTTTAAGGGGGTGGAAGTGCTGCCCTGCAGCATGCCAATTAATGCCCAAGTTTTGCTAATTAGCAAATAAATCAGGGTAATTACTAATGACGACAGCGCTATAAGTGTATAAATTAGTTTACATATAGAAAGTAAATAAAAATATACATATGCTAAGTCAACTCCATTCAACCGCCGTTCTGCTTGAGAGCCCTAGGGAGCTGAGGCTCAAGCGTCTTTTGTTGGATGAGCCAACAGATTCAGATGTTGTTATCCAAATTGAATGGAGTGGGATCAGCACAGGAACTGAAAAGTTACTATGGAATGGAACGATGCCAGATTTTCCAGGCATGGGCTACCCGTTAGTGCCTGGATATGAATCCGTTGGAAGAGTAACTCGAGTTGGAAAAAATTCCAAACTAGATCTATATCAAAGAGTATTTGTGCCTGGCGCAAAATGTTTTGGAGATGTGAAGGGTCTGTTTGGTGGAGCCGCATCTCATGTGGTGGTGCCTAGTGATAGAGCGGTTGCGCTTCCCGAAGGAATCGGTGAAGAGGGGGTGTTGTTAGCACTTGCTGCCACTGCCTACCATGTCACTCAAGGTAAAAAAGCAATCCAACCAGATCTAATCGTTGGACATGGGGTCTTAGGAAGACTAATTGCCAGGATTGCTGTGCTATTAGGTCATCGCCCTGTAGTTTGGGAAATTGATGCAGACCGTATGGGTGGCGCAGAAGGCTATACCGTTCTTCACCCTTCAGATGATCAAATAAATAAATATAAAAATATTTGCGATGCGAGTGGACAAGTCAGCGTATTAAATCAATTAATTGGCCAATTACAAGTTGGCGGTGAAGTCACTCTCGCAGGTTTTTACGACAAAGACATTCAGTTTAATTTTCCCAAGGCATTTATGAAGGAAGCCAAATTCAGGATTGCTGCACAGTGGGCCCCGCAGGATTTAATGGATGTAAAGCAACTGATTGCAAACGGAAAATTAAGCCTTAGTGGTTTGATAACCCATCATCGCAAGCCATCTTCAATTAATGAAGTGTATCGCACTGCATTTGAGGATCCCAGCTGTCTCAAAATGGTTGTTGATTGGAGAGAAGCATTATGAACGCGCCAAATGTACCAAAAGAAATCACGATTCAATTTACGAATCTGAAAAAAGAGGCTGCTATTGAACCAGACCAAGTTCATACTGGCGAAATCAAAAAAGAGACTCAGATCATTGCGATCTACGGAAAAGGTGGTATTGGCAAGAGTTTCACTCTAGCCAACTTGTCATACATGATGGCCCAACAGGGTAAGAAAGTATTGCTCATCGGTTGTGACCCTAAAAGCGATACCACTTCATTGTTATTTGGTGGAAAAGCATGCCCAACCATCATTGAGACTTCGTCTAAAAAGAAATTAGCAGGTGAAGAGGTCAAGATTGGAGACGTTTGCTTCAAGCGTGATGGGGTTTATGCCATGGAGCTTGGTGGTCCAGAGGTTGGACGCGGTTGCGGCGGTCGCGGAATTATTCACGGTTTTGAAACTTTAGAAAAACTTGGCTTCCATGATTGGGGCTTTGATTACGTCTTACTAGACTTCTTAGGTGATGTAGTTTGTGGTGGATTTGGTCTGCCCATTGCTAGAGATATGTGCCAAAAAGTGATCGTGGTTGCAAGTAACGATCTGCAATCCTTATATGTTGCCAATAACGTTTGTTCAGCAGTTGAATACTTCCGTAAGTTAGGCGGCAATGTTGGCGTTGCCGGTATGGTCATCAATCGAGATGATGGCACCGGTGAGGCAACCGCATTTGCTGAGCAAGTTGGCATTCCAGTCTTATCTGTTATCCCTGCAAATGATGACATTCGGAGAAAGAGTGCCAGCTACGAAATCATCGGTAAGCCAGACTCACAGTGGGGCCCTCTTTTTGCGGATCTAGCAAGTAATGTTGCCGGAGCGCCTCCTGTAAGACCTAAGCCAATGACTCCAGATGATTTACTTGGATTATTTGCGGCTAATCAAGTGGGTAGAGATGTAGTTCTCGAGCCTGCAACGATTTTTGATATGGTTGGCAAAAATGAAGTGATTAAGCCGACTCTTGAAGTGATTTACGACAAAGCGTAAAGAGCGAACTCATCGTGAAATCCACTAAAGTCATTCCGATTCAAGACCAGACTAACAATACGTCTGGAATTTCTTGCCATTCAGGGGCGGAGGATTTACTGGCTGCCGCTAAATCAGCCAATAAGAGTGAGATTTTGGGGCAGTATGCCAAAGACTATCCCAAGGGGCCGCATGATCAACCACAGAGTATGTGTCCTGCGTTTGGGTCTCTACGGGTAGGCTTAAGAATGCGTCGTACAGCGACCATTTTGTCAGGCTCAGCTTGTTGCGTATATGGCTTAACCTTTACTTCACATTTTTATGGTGCGCGCCGTAGTGTTGGTTACGTGCCATTTAACTCAGAGTCTTTGGTTACCGGAAAGCTCTTCGAGGATATTCGAGATGCCGTTTATAAAGAAGCCAACCCTGAACTCTATGACGCAATCGTCATCATTAATTTATGTGTCCCGACTGCCAGTGGTGTTCCATTGCAACTGCTGCCAAAAGAAATTAATGGCGTACGGATTATTGGTATTGATGTTCCTGGCTTCGGTGTTCCAACTCATGCAGAAGCAAAAGATGTTTTAGCAAGCGCCATGTTGCGCTATGCCCGCACAGAAATTGAAAGTGGTCCAGTATCAGCACCACGCAACGGAATCTCTGATAAGCCGACCATTACTTTACTGGGTGAAATGTTCCCAGTAGATCCTATTAGTATTGGCATGATGCTCGAGCCAATGGACTTGGCGGTTGGTCCTGTAGTGCCTACCAGAGAATGGCGTGAGCTCTATCAGGCCATGGATTCCAAAGTGGTCGCTGCAATACATCCTTTTTATACAGCGAGTATTCGTGAGTTTGAAAGTGCTGGAAGAACCGTTGTGGGTTCAGCTCCGATTGGTTACGAGGGCACAGCACAATGGCTAGAAAACATTGGAGCAGCCTCTGGTGTTAGCGCAGAAAAAATAGGTAATGCTAAAGCCAAATTTTTACCAATGATTCAAGCGGCATTAAAGGCAAAACCGATCAAAGGAAGAATTACTCTCAGTGGATACGAGGGATCAGAATTGCTAGTGGCGCGTTTATTAGTAGAGAGTGGTGCAGATGTGCGTTATGTTGGCACCGCTTGTCCAAAGACGATTTGGAGCAGTAGCGACTTAGATTGGCTGGAGCAACATGGTGTACATGTTGAGTATCGTGCCTCTCTGGAGCAAGACCTAGCGGCGATGAAGGAGTTTGAGCCAGATTTAGTGATCGGCACAACGCCAGTGGTTCAAAAGGCCAAAGAATTAGCCATTCCATCCTTGTATTTCACCAACTTAATTTCAGCACGACCATTGATGGGAGCAGCTGGAGCTGGCTCATTGGCGCAGGTGATCAATGCTGCATTAGCAAATCAAGATCGCTTTGATGCGATGAATTCTTTCTTTGAAGGTGTAGGTAAAGATCATGCAACAGGTGTTTGGGAGTCAGTTCCGGTTGACCGTCCTGAATTTAAAGCTGATGTAAGGCGTCGCATGGAAAAAGCGCGAGCCAAACAAAAAGCCGAGGAGATGGGCTAATGCTAGTCCTAGACCACGATCGCGCAGGTGGCTATTGGGGCGCCGTCTATGTTTTCACTGCTGTGAAGGGTTTGCAGGTAGTCATAGATGGACCAGTAGGTTGTGAAAATCTACCAGTCACTTCAGTTTTGCATTACACAGATGCATTGCCTCCTCACGAGTTGCCTATCGTAGTTACTGGTTTAGCAGAGGAGCAGTTGGGCCGAGAGGGTACCGAAGAGTCGATGAAGCGGGCGCATAAAGTGTTGGATCCCGATTTGCCAGCTGTTGTAGTAACAGGATCAATTGCCGAGATGATTGGTGGTGGCGTTACCCCAGAAGGAACTGGAATCAAGCGTTTCCTACCTAGAACGATTGATGAAGATCAGTGGCAGTGTGCCAACCGCGCAATGAATTGGTTGTGGACAGAGTATGGGCTGAAAAAAATTCCAGAGCGTAAGAGGGTCGCAGGTGAAAAACCAAGAGTCAATATTATTGGACCCTCCTATGGCAGCTTTAATTTGTATAGCGATTTAGCAGAAATTAGACGACTAATCGAAGGTATTGGCGCAGAAGTCAATATGGTGTTTCCACTTGGATCACACCTTGCTGACATTCCAAAGTTAGCCGATGCTGATGTAAATGTCTGTATGTATAGAGAATATGGACGTTTGCTATGCGAGACATTAGAGCGCCCCTATTTACAAGCCCCAATCGGCATGCAATCTACAACAGCATTTTTGAGAAAGCTGGGAGAGCTCTGCGAAATAGATGTGGAAAGTTTTATTGAGAAAGAAAAACATACCACGCTCAAGCCTATTTGGGATTTGTGGCGTTCTGTTACTCAAGACTTTTTTGGCACCGCCAGTTTTGCCATTGTTGCGAATGAAACTTATACCCGAGGGATTAGAAATTTCTTGGAAGAGGAAATGGGTCTTCCTTGTAATTTCGCAGTTCCTAGAATCCCAGGCAATAAGACAAATAATGTAGAGATACGAGAATTAGTGCAGAAGAAAACGCCACTAGTCATGTTCGGTAGTTATAACGAACGGATGTATGGCAGTGAGATTGGGGCACGTTTTTCTTATATTCCCGCATCCTTTCCTGGAGCGATTATTCGTAGACATACCGGCACTCCTTTCATGGGGTATGCGGGCTCAGTGTATTTAATTCAAGAAGTTTGCAACTCTCTATTTGACGCTCTGTTCAATATTCTGCCGCTAGGTACAGAGATGGATAAGGTTGATCGCACGCCTGCCAGGGTTCAAAGCTCTATTAAGACAATGCCTTGGGAGCTAGAGGCACAAGAACTTCTGAATAAATTAATTAGTAATCAACCCGTACTTACCCAAATATCGGCCGCAAAAAGAATGCGCGATGAAGCAGAGCTTGAGGCTCGTAAACAAAATATTGAAAGAGTCACAGTAGATTGTGTACAGAAGTCATCCTTCTCCATTACAGCAGGAGAGGTTGTATGAAGCTAGTCCAAAAAAATTACCCTGATCAAGGGTTAAACCAATATGACTTTTCCAGGTCATATCCTCAAATCTACAGGGGTGATGTAGAAAAGACCGTAAGGTCAGTTTCAAGGAGTTGTCATCATGAGTGAAAACAGATCTATATCTGGGCTTACCGATGCAGAGGCTCAAGAATTCCATGCATTTTATGTGCAA
>CANCPL010000064.1:0-10784 GCA_947380065.1 Burkholderiaceae bacterium
AATGAATCTGGCGTCATTGAAAAAGTAGTTGATGGCTCAAAACCGATTGCAGCAAATACTTCATCTCTAGTTGGGACAAAATGGCTTGATACAGTGGCCATTGATAGTCAGCCAAAAGTCAATGCACTACTCAAGACACGTGAAGATCAAGACGAGCAAAAATGGCGTCAAGTAAATCAGGAGATTAATGGGATAGCCTCACTTCCGATTCAATTTAGCACCATCTTTTTTCCTAAACAAAATAAGTTAGTCGCAATTGGGAAAGATCTCAGCAGCATCTCTATCCTGCAACAAAAATTAGTTGAGTCTCAACAAGAAATTGAGCGTGATTATGCAAATCTTCATGCTATTCAAAATCGCTACTTACAACTCTTTAATAGTATTGATCAAGCGTATCTCATTGTGGATAGTCAGACTTTAAAGATTGTTGAAGTGAATAAATCGGCTGGTTTTTTAGTTGGAGATCTGAAAAAAATTCAAGGCAAGCTCTTTGTCAATTTATTCCCCACTAAAGACCATGAGGCAATTCAAAGTTATCTTTTAGAATCTAAAGCTGGAATACTGCAATCCTCTTTTCAATCGACTCTCGAAGATTTGAAAGAAAATGTAGAAATTTCGAGCTCGCTTTTACGCGAGGGAAATCAAAATGTATGCTTGGTCTCCATTAAGTCAAAGTCTCAAACTGCCAATCTCGGCACAGCGAATGAGCAAGCAGCCCTACTCTCACAAGCCATGGAAGATTTCCAGGATGGCTTTATTGTTTGCAGTAGCAATGGAGTCATCCTCACCAGTAACAATACATTTGTATCGATGTCTCAATCAACACAAAAAGAGAGCGTCTTAGGCAAGTCTCTAGAGCTATGGCTTGGAAGAGCTAGTGTTGATCTTAAAATTATTTTAGGTACCGTACGCGAGCATGGATCGATTAAGGACTACGCAAGTACGATCACTGCAGATGATGGCAGCTCACCTGTGGATGTGCGAATTTCTGCCGTAAGCTTTAACAGCGGCAAGCTCTCTTTGGTCGCGATTGGTATTCATCAAATATCTAAAGGCTTAAATCAACCAGCAGATAAGCCTGATAATCTCGGCAAGAACGCTAAAGAACTGACCCAACTGGTTGGCAAGGTACCGCTCAAACAAATTGTGACTGAGACTACCGACATTATTGAAAAATTGTGTATTTTGGCCGCCCTAGATCTCACGATGTCCAATAGAGCATCTGCAGCTGAGCTACTGGGGCTATCAAGACAGGGTCTCTATATCAAAATGAGACGTTTTGGCATTGTGGATAGCAATGCTAGCGATGATATTGATGCCTAAGATCAAATGAATGATCAGACAGCAGTATTGGGTTTAATTGATATTGCGTCTAATTCTAGAGGGTGGGGATTTTTAAGATACATCCTTGGTACATCCCCCTTTAAAAATAGTTCAGGTCTGCAGTTTTGCAAAGTACTAGGCTCGGGCTTTAACGGCGGGTTTAGCACTAAACCCAGCCTCACTAAACAAGGCTTCTTTTGTGTTTTTGATAGCGCTCATCATGCCTCTCGGTTTCAAGAGTCTTCTATTCTTAAAGCCTATCAAGATCATGCGCATGAATTCTTTTTAGCAAGCGTGCAGGCATACTCCAGTCGAGGCTCTTGGTCTGGGTTTTCTATGGAGTGCATAGATCCAAACCCGCCAATCAATGGTCCTATTGCATCCTTAACTAGAGCATCCATTAGGCCAAGCAAGGCAAGGCAATTTTGGGCAAAAGCAAAACCAGCAGAAGATGCAATCACACATGCATCCGGAAAAATACTGACGGCAGGAGTTGGGGAAGCCCCCTACTTGCGTCAAGCAACCTTCACCATCTGGAATAACGCTCAATCACTTGAGCAATATGCCCAGCAAGGCGCTCATCTATCTGCGATTAAGGCCGCGTACGGCCAAGCTTACTTCTCTGAATCTATGTTTACTCGTTTCAGAGTCATCAAAGCGCAAGGAATTTGGCAAGGCAAGCATGTCCAAATCCCCTAAGATTCTGATCGTTGGCGCGGGCATTGGTGGGCTCACGGCCGCTCTTGAACTTGCGCATCACGGACTAGATGTCACCGTACTAGAAAAAAGTCAGCATCCTGGAGGAAAGATACGTCAAGTCAATGTCGATCATGCGCTCATTGATTCTGGCCCAACTGTTTTTACAATGCGCTGGATATTTGAAAAGCTCTTTACTGATTGCGGTGAAAACTTTGATGCGGAGTTTGAACTAGAAGCTCTAGATATTCTTGCGCGCCACAGTTGGGGAGAGGCACCGCTAGACTTATATGCAGATACTCAGAAAAGCGCCGATGCCATTGGGCAATTTAGTAGCGCCAAACAAGCTCAATTATTTTTAGAGTTTTGCAGGACTGCTAAGAAAGTATATGACGCACTGAAAGGTCCGTTTATCGAATCTCCTCGCCCAAATATGCTGGGTATGATGTCTGCATTAGGTTTGCAAAAGAGCAAGGTGCTCTGGGATATTGGGCCATTTAGCAGTCTCTGGGCTTCTCTTGAAAGCTATTTTCCAGATCCGCGCTTACATCAATTATTCGGACGCCATGCTACTTATTGTGGCTCCTCCCCTTATTTAGCCCCAGCCACTTTAATGCTTATTGCCGAAGTAGAAATGGAAGGTGTGTGGTCAATTAAAGGGGGTATGGCCAAAATCCCCGAGGTGATTGCACGCTTGGCACAAAAAAAGGGTTGTCAGTTTCAGTATGGATCTGAGGTTGAGTCCCTCCAATTTTCTGGGACCAAGGTTAGCGGAGTTCAACTGAGTTCCGGCGAAGTAATTGAATGTGATTACCTGATTTTTAATGGCGATATCAACGCTTTACAGAAAGGTTTACTTGGTAAACAGGCAAACACAGCCATTCCAAAAAACCTTAAACAAACAGATTCTCTTTCGGCGCTGACCTGGTCGATGCGAGTGAAAGCTTCAGGCTTTCCGCTGGTAAGACATAACGTATTTTTTAATCAACCGTATCAAAGCGAATTTACAGACATATTCGAGAAGAAAAGATTGCCAATTAACCCTACTGTCTATATTTGCGCCCAAGATAGAACGGATCTAGCAAATAACAATAATGACTATGAAAGACTTTTTTGCTTAGTCAATGCACCTGCTAACGGTGATAATCAATCTCATGATGATGAGGAAATAGAACGATGCGAACAAAAAGCGTTTTCACTCATGCGCCAGTATGGCCTTCAACTTCAGGATGCGCAGATCACTCGCACCTCACCTCAGGAATTTGCCAAACTATTTCCGGGACGCGGTGGAGCCCTTTATGGCCAGGCAACTCACGGCTGGATGAGCTCCTTTCAACGACTAGGCTCTCAGTCGCAAATCAGCAATCTTCTCTTAGCGGGTGGCAGCACCCATCCGGGGCCGGGAGTTCCCATGGCAGCCATGTCAGGTCGACTGGCGGCCGCCACCTTGATGGAACGCCTCGGTTTAACCAAATAGTCGATCCTGGTAATTATTTATGGTGGTACATCGATGGTCTGAGTGACGACGGACTTTATGGCTTTAGCATCATTGCATTTGTCGGCAGTGTCTTCTCACCCTATTACGCTTGGGCCAACAAAAGAAAACCAGCGCCCGCTAATGATTACTGTGCAATCAATGTAGCACTCTATACCCCGACAAAAAAATATTGGACGATGACTGAACGTGGTCAAAATGCTGTTGAGAGAACTGCGCATCAATTTACTATTGGGCCTAGCCATCTCCGCTGGGAAAATGACGTACTCACCATTCAAATTGATGAGAGAGTCCCATTGCTGGGTAACAAGGTTCAGGGAAGCATTAAAGTATTTCCTGAGCAACTCTTTAATCAAGTTGTAGAGCTTGATGATCATGGCAAACATCGCTGGGGACCCATTGCACCGTCAGCAAGAGTTGAGGTTTGCTTTACAAATCCCTCTCTTCAGTGGCATGGCAATGCCTATTTTGATTCCAATGAAGGCGATGAAGCGATCAGCAAGCCATTTAGTGAGTGGGATTGGTCAAGAGCACACCTCAAGGATGGAAGTACTGCAGTCATCTATGACGTTCGGCAAAAGAATGGTCGCGAGCGGATTATTGCCAGTAAATTTAATTCGGATGGAACTATTGAGTCATTTATTCCACCAGAAAGAGTATTGCTAAGCAAAACGGCTTGGCGAATAGATCGAAATATGCGCTCTGAGCAGTACGAGGGCAGGCCTAGCGTGACCCTACTCAATACTTTTGAAGATACGCCCTTTTATGCGCGTTCGATGCTCACATCGCGCCTGCTCGGTGAAGAGGTCACTTCGATGCATGAGACTCTCAATGTCAAACGTTTGGAGTCCAATATTGTGCAGTTTATGCTGCCATGGAGAATGCCTAGAAATCCAACTCGGCTATTCTGAAGTGAAAAAGTCAGGCTTTTCTTAATGTTGCGCTAGAGAATTGAAGGACTGTACTTTTCTGCGCTCAATCTTTTCCATTAAACCGACCACCCAGATCAATCTATCCTCTACAGAGCCAGTGTAATGTGCATAAGGAAGCTCAGGCTCGACGGCATCGACTAAAAATTGAATGGATGGAATTTTACTGAGGCTATGATTTAATTTACTGCTGTAAATCGTCGATTGCAGTGACTTTAATAAAAGCAATATTTTTTTCTTCTTAGAAACCACTGCTCTATGGCTTATGCTATCTAAACCTTGTCGCTCGATTTGCCGACTGATTTCAGAATAGATAAGGCCTGCAGCAGCAATTGCAGAACGACAATTGCGAGGTAAACCTACAATGCCATAGGAAGCGCGCTCATACATTTCATCCGCATGCGTTATCAGTCTCTGAATCACCCTCGATATAGCATCATTAAATATGGGCTTTTCCAACCAATCATCGGGATCAATACCCTCAGCTACCAGCCAGTCTCTTGGTAAATAGAGGCGCTGATTTCTGGCATCTTCACCCACATCTCTTGCGATATTGGTGAGCTGCATTGCTAAACCGAGCTCGCATGCACGCTCTAATATATTGCGGTCACGAACACCCATAATCAAGGTCATCATGGCGCCTACTGTCGAAGCTACTCTCGCTGCGTAGTCACATAACTCATCAATGGTTTGATACTGTCTTCCATTACGATCCCATCTAAAGCCCTCAACCAAAGCTTCTAAGATCTCACGCGGGATTAAAAAACGGGAAACTACAAGAGCGAGAGCTCTATCAGCCGGAATATCTACTGGATTTTGTGCATAAATACGATCAAGACGATATTCAATTTGCTTAATGACATCTTCAGCAGCATGTTGATCGTCGACCATATCATCAAGCAATCGACAAAAAGCGTACAAAGCAATGGCTGAATCTCGTATCTTGGCCGGCAGTATTTTGGCGGCAGCAAAGAATGATTTGGAGCCATCGCGCATCAGATTCTCGCAAGTCTCTAGGTCAATCTGAAACCCATATTCCGAAGTGATAGCTCTATCAACCATGATTTGCATTCATTTTTGCTGGTGCAATTAGTGAATCCAAGGCTTTGGCAGACGACAGTACTCCAGGTATTCCAGCGCCTGGATGTGTACTCGCACCCACCATGTAAAGACCTTCAATATCTTCACTACGATTATGAGGTCGGAACCATGCGCTCTGAGTTAACAACGGCTCAAGGCCGAACGCAGCGCCTTTATAAGAGAGCAAGCGATCCTGAAAATCTTGCGGCGTCATCACAAATGACTCCACCAGATTTTCTTCTAGCCCAGGTAGAACTGTTTCACTCAGCATCTTTGCGATGGACTGCCTGTAGGATTCTGCGACCTCGCTCCAATTGGTACCGCTATCTAAGTGAGGTACTGGTGATAAAACATAAAAGGTATCGCAGCCATCTGGGGCAAGACTTGGATCAGTCGCCGTAGGACGATGCAAGTAGAGGCTAAAGTCTTTAGCTAAATGATGGCGTTTGAAAATATCTTCCAATAACTCTTTATAACGCTTGCCTAAAAGCATCATGTGATGCGGTACCTGTGGATACTGTTTTTTAGTACCGAAATACCAGACAAACAGACTCATAGAATACTTGCCATTTTCAATCTTTTTATCAGTCCAAATTTTTCGATATTCTGGATCAATCAGATTTTTATAAGTCCAAGCGGTATCTGCATTGGATACCACTTTACTGGCGTACAAAACATCACCGTTTTCTAAAGTTACTCCAGTAACTTTATTATCAACAATATTAATCTTTTTGACTGTACTGGCATACCGTATAGAAACGCCTAGACCATCTAATAGCTTTACGAGTCCCTTGATAATCGCGCCAGTGCCACCCATTGCGGAGTGAACACCCCATTTGCGCTCTAGTGAGTTAATTAGTGCATATGCAGAACTGACTGAAAATGGATTTCCACCAATGAGCAGAGGATGAAAGCTCATGACCTCTCTTAATTGGGGGTCCTTAATATACTTTGCTACTAGGCTATACAGATTATTCCAAGCGCGCATCTTGATCAGATTGGGCATCGCTTTGACTAAGTCCCCAATACTGTCAAACGCAACGTCACCTAAATCTTCAAATGCAAGCTTGTAACAATTTTCCGCCTCTTCTAAGAAGAGCAAATAACCCGGCAAGTCCTTTGGGCTGAATTTAGCAACCTCAGCTTTCATGCGCTCCAAATCGCCGGTGTAGTTAAAAATGCGCCCATCAGAAAAACGGATTTGATAAAAGGGGTCCATTGCACGCAGATCCACATCATCCGACATCTTCTTGCCACATAGCTCCCATAACTCCTCTAGAAGAAATGGGGCCGTGATGATGGTTGGGCCTGCATCGAAAGTAAAGCCGTGACGGCGATGAACGTATGCTCTTCCGCCTGCGCTACCTAGTCTCTCAAGAATCTGAACTTCATAGCCTTTGATAGCCAGTCGAATTGCAGCTGCTAGACCGCCAAATCCCGATCCGATAACAATGGCACGTTCAGGATGTTTCCCATAGCTATAGGCCGCAATGCCCTCAGGAATCTTAAATTGATCGACCTTCTGATCCATCAGATCACCTCTAATTTAAATCCTTGCTGATCTATTCCATCAACAAGGATTTGGAAATTAGTTTTTTGCAATTTGATTGCCCTCTTTTGGCTTGCCATTATTAGGGGCAAGGAAGGGGTAATCCTGCAACATACTTTTACCTAAAAGAGGTTTATTCACGCCCTGATGGCAAGTAGCGCAATTTGCCTTTCCAACATCCCCATCTGGGCCCTTGCGGTTCGGAGGGGATACTGCTGCTAAAGGCGATATAAAGGTAGTATTTACATCCTTGAGCATTTGAATACCATGCCATGCTTGCACACGTTGCGGAGTACTCTCCTCCCAGCTTGAGAATGCACGACTGTTGTGACAGAAAGTGCAATTCGCCCCAAGCGAGTGGGACATATGGGACATCACACCATAAACATTTTCAGTGCTTTGTAGAGTTGCTTTATGGCCTGTGGGGAGCGCCGTATCGCCAACCACCCTAGCAGCAGAAGCATTAGCTACAAAATAACTACCAAAGGCGTTATTGGGCAATGAGGCATAGGCACTTCCTACTGTAGGATCATTTTGACCATTCTTATTCCCCAACATATTTCCGCCACGTTTTTCAACTGTATTGAACCAAACATTTTGTGGAATATTATTGCCGCGGTGACAGGTGTAACAAGTCACACCCGTTGTCTTCACGTGATCACTCCAGTTGCCGTTAATGCTTTGATTCATCTGAATCATTCGTCTGGCCACTGTCTTGGTATATAAAGAATCATCCGCAAAATTTTGTACGTTATGACAGTATGCACAACCTTGATTTGGAGCTACCCAGGAAGTCATCGAGACCATGAAGGTACTAAACTGAGCAGCACTGAGATTACCCAATACTTTGACATTTTTATACACTGCGCTGGCCTTTGGGCCATCTGCTGAAGAGGGCATTGGCGGTGGCAATTCATTTAGTTTGGCCAGTTGCTCATTGGTACGTGGATTAATAATTTGATCCATACCAGTGCCGCGATAGCCAGTTTGTTTTGATTCAACGGGCGGACGCTCACATGCAGTCAAGAACATCATTGCAAAGATGCTCAAGGCAATTGCTATTTTTTGAGTCCAATTTTTCATTTTGTATCCCCTTTGGCTACTGGGGCTGCCGGTGCTTTTAAGGCGGGGTCAGCTACAGTCCCATAAATCGCTGGGTAAGCAGGAGCAATATTGTGTTTAACTCCCCATAAATACCAGTTATCCACTACCGTACCGGTTAGCAAAATTCCAATACCACCTGTCAATGGGGTTAACACTGCAAACCACCAAGCCCAACGGTGAATGGATTCCATCGTGGCATTAAAGCCCATAGTCCATCTCCAGAACAAGGCGGCACGTTCTGATGCAGTTCCACGATCAACAATCTGCTCAATTTCTCGCTCACCACCAAAACGACTCACAGCAAGAATGGTGGCGCCGTGCATTGCAAATAAGAGCACCGAACCATACAGAAAAACAATTGAAAGCATGTGGAATGGGTTGTAAAACAGATTTCCATAGCGAATCGAAAAGGCAGCTGTCCAATCTAAGTGGGAGAAGATGCCGAAAGGAACGCCTTCACTCCAGCTACCCATTAGCACAGGACGAATTAAACCCAACACCAGGAATAACCAAATTGCTGATGCAAACGCCCAAGGCACATGAGTACCCATACCAAGAGCTTGAGCCCTACGGAATGTGCGCAACCACCACAACATGATGGAGATGGTAGTAAATAAGCCAACAATTAACCACCAACCCCCTTCATTCATTGGAGGAAATGTGAGTCCATACTTTGGTGAAGGCGCATCAAGTGATAACCAAAAGAGTTTTCTCACAAACTGCAATGGATTCCAATTCACCTGGGCCAACATATTCATACCAATGATGAAAAATGCAGTCATACCAAACATTAATGACGCAACTCCAAGACGACCAAGGTATATAGGGCCTAGTTGCGCATTACCGATTCGACCCATCAAGTGGCTAAAACCAATCGTTTTGGTTCTTTCACGCATATCGTATGCGTTAATTGGAACGCCGTGACTAGCGGGACCGGTAACTTGCGTTTGTGTAAATAGGTTTTGATATTCCATCATGCTCTCCGCATTTTCAATTGAGCTAAAACTATCCCCAGATCGGCAGGTTCAACCACCATGTCCACCACTCTGGCCATCCCTTAGTCCAAAATGGTCCGCTAATCACAATACATACAGCACTCCAAAAGACTGCTGCTAAAGCTAAAAATAGACCTAGGCGATGAATGCCTAATGTGCCGACGGAGTAGCCGACAATATCTCTAAAGAAGGTATCTTCATGTTCTGGCGTTCTTACTGTCTGACCAGGCTGAGGATTGGTTGAGGACAAAATTAATGCGCCATGAAGAGAGAGCGCTAATGTTGTTGTAAAAAATAATGTCACTGCAATCATATGTGCAGGGTTGTAGTGAAAGTGTAGATACTGATAGCCGGTATTGGAAACCCAATCTAAGTGGCTCAGGATGCCGTAAGGAAAGCCGTAACCCCATGCCCCCATCAATACAGGCCGAATGACAACTAATGTGAAGTAACCAAAAATTGCCATACTAAAAGCGGCTGGTACATGCAGGCCCATCCCTAACTTACGAGAGATTTCTACTTCTCGCATAGCCCATGATCCAAAGGCTCCTAAGGCGCAAATGGTGATGATTTGCCACAAACCACCCTCCATCATTGGCGCCACCCCTAAGCCATATTTAATATCTGGGGGTGCAATATTGATTTGCCAAGGATTAAAAACACCTGCCTGTGAGGTACCCCAAAAGATCATTGCAGTTCCTAAGAATGCAAAAAAGATGGTTGTAACCCCAAAAAAGCCGACGTAGAACGGACCTACCCAGAAATCAAAAAGATCTCCTCCAACCAGAGTCCCACCGCGAACGCGGTATTTTTTTTCAAAATTGAGCATAGCCATATAGCGCCCCTAACATATTGAGAATATTTCTCAAAACAAATTAATCGTACGTAGACGAATGACTATTTCTAGAAATTCGCCCACGATTTGCACATCTAATTACTTCTTCGCTGCTGCGATTGCTGCTTTGTACTGCTCTTGACTCATTCCATCCAACCATTTGTACTGAGCAGTGCTCAATAAAATGAGATGAATCATGGCCGCCAAAGCAAATAGAAAAACGCCCTGTGCAACCATCGCACGTAACGGGTCGTATAGTTTCCATACTCTCCACATAATATTTCTCCTAATTTAAGTAAGACATAAAGCTGTAAACACCTGACTCAACTGACTTTAAAAATGATGCGCCGTCAGATTCGGAAAATAACCAACTTTTCTGCGAGGCAGGCAACACAACCAAAATGAGGGCAACTATAAAGATCACCACATAACTAACTAAGAAAATAAACTTGAAGGACATGGTGTCCTTAAGATCATTTTTGTTGATTAAATCTGTATTGGTCTTCATATTCATTACTCCTTTTAGCTGCGCTATTTACTATGTACTTACTACTGCATCAAAAGAACCATGGACGCCAAGCCCATACAAGTATGTGCGCGACGACTGCGATAGCAACGAACCCTAAAAGACCTTGCACATAAAATGCATGGAATTCTTGAGCCTCTGCATCGGTAAGCCCAGATATAGATCTGTTTTCACTCATGATGACAACTCCTTGAAACTGACCTTACGGTCTTTTCTACATCACCCCTGTAGATTTGAGGATATGACCTGGAA
>CANCPL010000065.1:0-10557 GCA_947380065.1 Burkholderiaceae bacterium
GAGAAGTTAGTTGGGGTATTTTCCGGATCCACAAAAGAGCAATCCCCGACAGACATTCAAGCTGCACTTCAGGGATATGCGCAAAGTCGAAAAATCGATCGAGCGACTACCATTGGTCTTACAGACTTCATGGCCAGGGTATTTACATCTAATCTAGCCCCAATTGTGGTGGCTCGTGGATTAGCTTTATCGGCCCTTCAGTGGCTCCCACCAGTCAAAACAGCCTTAGCTCGTCAGATGATGTTTGGCAGGCGCTAAAGGGCTTTAATGGCCTCCAAAATCAAAGCCTTCTCTATTTGATCTAGAGCAAGCATTCTGCCTAAAAAATAGGCAAAAAAGGGTTTGACTATGCTAAAGTGTCATGCTTTCCGCCCAAGCCCCTTTTAGATGAATATTGGTCCTCACCTCCTCGCAAATAAGTTATTTGTGGCCCCTATGGCTGGGGTAACGGACCGTCCATTTAGGCAGCTTTGTAAGAAATTAGGCGCTGGGTACGCCGTCTCTGAAATGGTGGCCTCAAATGCCCTGCTTTGGAAAAGTGAAAAGACGCAACGGCGTGCAAACCATGTTGGCGAATTCAAACCCATTGCGGTCCAAATCGCAGGGGCTGATCCAGCGATGATGGCTGCGGCAGCAAAAATCAATGTAGATCACGGTGCCCAAATTATCGACATCAATATGGGGTGTCCCGCTAAGAAAGTTTGCAATGTTGCTGCTGGCTCAGCATTACTTCGCGATGAGCCTTTGGTGCAGCAAATTCTAGAAGCAGTTGTAAATGCTGTTGGAGTCGGACCAGATGCTGTGCCCGTTACTTTGAAAATTCGTACGGGCTGGGATCGCGAACATAAGAATGCAATGGAGATTGCGCGTCTTGCTGAAAAATCTGGCATCTCAATGCTGACTGTGCATGGTCGTACAAGAGCAGACCTTTACCATGGTGAAGCAGAGTATGAAACAATTACCGCGGTCAAAAATAGCGTAGGTATTCCTGTAGTGGCTAATGGTGATATCAACAGCCCAGAAAAAGCAGAGCAAGTTTTAAAGATTACTGGCGCCGATGCCATCATGATTGGTCGCGCCGCTCAAGGTCGCCCTTGGATTTTTCGCGAAATCAATCACTATCTCCAAACTGGTGGCATGCTTCCAACCCCCGAGATCAATGAGATTCAGTCCATCATGAATGCCCATCTCTTAGACCACTACGAGTTTTATGGGGAACATATTGGCCTGCGTACTGCTCGTAAACATATTGGCTGGTACTGCAAAGGCTTGCGTGATTCACATGCCTTCCGTCAGCGCATGAATACTGCCGACGACTGTAAAACTCAACTTCAAATGATTAATGATTATTTTAACGAGATGAAATTCCATTCTGACCGCTTGTTATTTTTAGAGGCAGCGTAGTTATCGCCGTATTAAGTTTTCTTATTTTTAATTTTGCATTGATAGATTGTTATGACCAATAAGCACCCGATTACCGAATGTATTGAAACCCAGTTACAGGGTTACTTAAATGATCTCAAGGGAACTGCGCCGACGGATATCTATCAAATGGTATTGGCGGTAGTTGAAAAGCCAATGCTGGAATTAGTAATGCAACATGCTAAACAAAACCAATCATTAGCAGCCCAATATCTGGGCATTAATCGCAATACCCTACACAAAAAATTAGTTGAGCATCAACTACTCAAGTAAATTTAAATATTACAAATAACAAAGCCATTTTTTAAATTAAACCCTCCGAAAATATGATCCGCACTGCCCTCCTCTCTGTATCTGATAAAAATGGCATCGTGCCTTTTGCTAAAGCCCTCCATGAGCAAGGTATTAAGCTCATCTCTACAGGTGGCACCGCCAAACTTTTGGCCGAAAATAATCTACCTGTCGTGGAGGTCTCTTCATTAACGAAATTTCCAGAAATGCTAGATGGTCGTGTAAAAACACTCCACCCAATGGTGCATGGCGGCTTATTGGCACGCCGAGATTTCCCAGAACATATGGCAGCCTTAAAAGAGCGTGGTATTGACACGATCGATATGCTGGTCATCAACCTTTACCCATTTAATGAGACTGTTGCCAAGGAAAATTGTTCATTTGAAGATGCAGTTGAGAACATTGACATTGGTGGACCGGCCATGTTGCGTGCTGCCGCAAAAAATCACCAGGACGTTACAGTGCTGATCTCACCGGCAGACTACGCGCCAGTCTTATCTGAAATGAAAGCTAATAAAAATGTTGTTTCTTACAAAACCAACTTAGCTTTAGCTAAAAAAGTATTTGCTCACACAGCTCAATACGATGGCGCCATTGCTAACTATCTCTCAGCCTTAGGCGATGATTTGGATCACAAAGCGCGCTCAGCGTATCCAGAAACCTTGCACTTGGCATTTGAAAAAGTTCAAGAGATGCGTTATGGCGAGAACCCACACCAATCTGCGGCATTCTATAAAGATATTTACCCCGTAGATGGCGCACTAGCTAATTACAAGCAGCTACAAGGGAAAGAGCTTTCCTATAACAATATTGCGGATGCAGATTCTGCTTGGGAATGCGTCAAGAGCTTTACCGGTAATTCTGGTGGCGCTGCCGCTTGCGTCATTATTAAGCACGCAAATCCTTGTGGCGTTGCCGTAGGAAGCAATGCACTCGAGGCTTATCAAAAAGCATTTAAGACCGACACAAGCTCAGCATTTGGCGGCATCATTGCCTTCAACGTGCCTTGTGATGCCGCTACAGCCGAAGCAGTCTCCAAGCAATTTGTGGAGGTATTGATTGCTCCAAGCTTTAGCGAAGAAGCAAAAGCAATTTTTGCAGCCAAGCAAAATGTTCGTCTTCTAGAGATTCCATTGGGTACTGCATTTAACGCTTTTGATTTCAAACGTGTTGGTGGTGGCCTGCTCGTGCAATCTCCAGACGCTAAAAACGTTCTTGAAAATGAAATGCGCGTTGTCAGCAAGCGTCTACCAACCCCAACAGAAATGCACGACATGATGTTTGCATGGCGTGTTGCTAAGTTTGTTAAATCCAATGCCATTGTCTATTGTTCCAACGGCATGACCCTAGGTATTGGCGCTGGCCAAATGAGTCGTGTAGATTCTGCACGCATGGCAAGTATTAAGGCGGAGAACGCTGGCTTAAGTCTTCAGGGCTCTGCTGTAGCTAGCGATGCATTCTTCCCATTTCGGGATGGCTTAGATGTTGTGGTGAATGGGGGTGCCAGCTGCGCAATTCAACCAGGCGGTAGTATGCGTGATGATGAAATCATTGCAGCAGCCAATGAGCATGGTATTGCTATGATCTTTACTGGCACACGCCACTTCCGTCACTAAGCAATCTAAAAGACTGAGAAAAAATAATTGCCCATGCGCTGGATAGGTATCGACCCAGGCCTACGGACTACCGGTTTTGGCATCATTGATGTCGACGGCCAAAAATTGACCTACATAGCTTCTGGGACGATTGAAAGTGGAGATCCAGCGAAAGGTCTTCCTGAGCGCTTAGGTGCCCTCTATGCCGGCGTTAAAGAAGTTCTAGAGACCTACCGACCTGAATCTGCTGCAATCGAAGAGGTTTTCTTAAACGTAAATCCTCGATCTACACTGATGCTGGGCCAAGCTAGGGGCGCAGTCATTGCGGCACTTGTCTCTGAAAAGCTCCCAGTTGCTGAGTACAGCGCCCTTCGCGTAAAACAAGCAATTGTTGGTACGGGTCGTGCGGCTAAGCCACAGGTACAAGAAATGGTGAAGCGCTTACTTAGACTCAATCGCGCCCCAGGGACTGATGCTTCTGATGCATTAGGTGTCGCTATCTGCGCCGCCCATCACGCACAAATACCAAAAGCAATCACCGCTGCATTAGCGCCTAAGTTAGCGCCTAAGAAACGAAGCAAGTAAAAATACACATCACAGGTTAAGATCTCTACATGATTGGTCGCATTCAAGGTACTCTCGTTTCAGTTCATCCCCCACGACTCCTTGTGGATTGTCAAGGCATTGGTTATGAGGTTGATGTTCCTATGAGCACTTTGTATCAATTGCCTCAGGCTGGTCAAAAAATTACCCTGCTAACTCATTTTCAAGTTCGCGAAGATGCACAGCAACTTTTTGGCTTTGCTACCGAAACTGAGCGTGAGGCATTTAGACAACTCATCAAAATTAGTGGCGTCGGTTCCCGTACTGCGCTGGCAGTGCTTTCTGGCATGAGTGTCAATGAATTAGCTCAGGCAATTACATTGCAAGAAGCTGGACGCCTAACCCAAGTTCCCGGAATTGGTAAAAAGACTGCTGAGCGTCTTTGTTTAGAACTCAAAGGTAAGTTGGCGCCAGATCTAGGCATTACAGGCGACAAACCTCAGGCCATTGAAGCAAGTAGCGAAGTGTTGCAAGCCCTCCTTGCTCTGGGCTATTCAGAAAAAGAAGCGCTTTTAGCACTCAAGCAAATTCCACCCGATACCAGTGTTTCTGATGGCATTCGAATGGGCTTGAAGTATCTATCTAAAGCCTAATAGCCAAAGAGCACTAAACTCTCAGCATGGCAATACATACAGACGACCTCAGCTCTATTCCTGAAGATTTACCGGAAGGTAATGCCCGCATTGTAAGTGGTGCAGCAGGCAATACTGAAGCCGTCTTTGAAAGAGCCCTTCGCCCGAAACAACTTGATGAATACGTTGGTCAAACCAAAGCTAGAGCGCAATTAGAGATTTTTATTAGCGCTACCAGAGCTCGACAAGAAGCCCTAGATCACGTTCTTCTATTTGGACCTCCCGGTCTTGGTAAAACCACGCTTGCCCATATTATTGCGAGAGAGCTTGGTGTGAACTTGCGTCAAACTAGTGGCCCCGTCCTTGACAGGCCAGGTGATCTAGCAGCCTTACTAACAAATCTAGAAGAAAACGATGTGCTCTTTATTGACGAGATTCATCGCCTCTCCCCAGTAGTAGAAGAAATCCTGTACCCAGCGCTTGAAGACTACAGTCTAGACATCATGATTGGAGAAGGTCCTGCGGCACGCAGTGTTAAAATTGATCTCAAGCCCTTTACCCTCATTGGCGCAACTACTCGAGCTGGCATGCTCACTAATCCATTGCGTGATCGCTTTGGTATCGTAGCGAGACTTGAGTTCTATACCACTGAAGAACTCACCAAAATTATTAATCGCTCAGCCAGCTTACTTAAGGCTGATATTGATCCAGAAGGATCCGTTGAGATAGCCAAGCGTGCTCGTGGAACACCACGGATTGCCAATCGCCTACTCAGAAGAGTGCGCGACTATGCAGAAGTCAAAGGCACTGGCACTATTACTAAGGACATGGCCGATGCTGCACTTAAGATGTTGGATGTTGATCCAAGTGGCTTTGATGTGATGGATAGAAAACTGCTGGAAGCCATTTTGCATAAGTTTGATGGTGGCCCAGTAGGTATCGATAACTTAGCAGCAGCCATTGGAGAAGAACGCGACACCATTGAAGATGTTCTAGAGCCCTATTTGATTCAACAGGGCTATCTGCAAAGAACCTCTAGAGGAAGAGTGGCAACCCGTCAAGCCTATGAGCACTTTGGATTAACCCCGCCTAGCGGAAGTACTAGCCTAGATTTGTAACTAGCTAGTAATCAGATCGGCATAGGCAATGCATAGCCATTGCCCATCTATATTTTTCCAAACGCTTAGACGTGGAGAATATTCCGGCGAAAGCTCTTTGCCATCGCGATATTCCAGCGCAGCAATCCAGAAGCTTACTATTAAATTATCTTGCGCCTCAGTGACCTTAAAGTCCTTAAACCTTACGGGACCAAGATGCATCTCTTTCATGAGACGCATTGCACTCTCTTTATCGCATGCGCCCTGGGAGCTAACAAATTGACATCCTGGGGCAAGTAATTTTTCTAGGGCTTCCCAGTTTTTGTCTTGAATCAACTTAACTGAAAGTCGCTCGAGCTCTTCTGCCTTTACTTCAATGCTTTTTTGATCACTCATATCTACCATCAATTAAGTGAGGATTACTTTTGCAAACTTCCGTTTACCGACCTGCACGACATAAGTTCCAGCTTCAATTTTTAACTGTTTATCAGTTATTGTTGCGCCATCAATTTTTACGCCGTTTTGCTCGATATTGCGATTCGCTTCTGATGTGGATGGGGCCAAACCAGCAGCCTTGAGAAGGTTAGCGATACCCATCGACCCACCAGCAAGGCTCACCTCAGGAATGTCTTCTGGTACACCCCCTTTAGCGCGATGATTAAAGTCTTCTAAGGCCTTTTCTGCGGCAGCTTGCGAATGAAAGCGCGCCACGATTTCTTGTGCGAGCAGGACTTTACAATCTTTTGGATTACGGCCAGCAGCAACTTCTTGCTTCATCAGATCAATTTCAGACATTGGTCGGAATGACAGCAAGGTAAAGTAATCCCACATTAAGTCATCTGAAATGCTGAGGAGTTTGCCAAACATATCGCCAGCAGGCTCGCTGATACCAATGTAATTACCCTTGGACTTACTCATCTTCTCAACGCCATCCAATCCCACTAAAAGCGGCATTGTCAAAATACATTGTGGTTCTTGGCCATACTCACGCTGGAGCTCACGCCCAACTAAAAGATTAAATTTTTGATCTGTACCACCAAGTTCTAAATCACTTTTCAATGCAACAGAGTCATAACCCTGCATGAGAGGATATAAAAACTCATGAATGGAAATCGGTACACCATTGCGATAGCGCTTAGTAAAGTCATCACGCTCCAACATGCGAGCAACCGTATGTTTAGCGGCCAACTGAATCATGCCGCGCGCACCCAATGGATCGCACCATTCACTGTTGTAACGCACTTCGGTTTTAGAAGAATCGAGCACCATACTCGCTTGGCGATAGTACGTTTCTGCATTGACTGCGATATCTTCTGCGGTCAATGGAGGACGGGTAGCGTTACGGCCTGATGGATCACCAATCATACTGGTGAAATCACCGATCAAGAAAATAACGGTATGCCCTAAATCTTGCAGCTGACGCAATTTGTTTAAAACAACAGTGTGACCCAGATGAATATCAGGGGCAGTTGGATCTAAACCTAATTTAATTCTGAGGGGAGTCTTGGTAGCTTGGCTACGTGCTAACTTCTGCACCCAATCGGCCTCAACCAATAGCTCATCGCAGCCACGTTTAGTGACTTCAAGCGCTGCAAAGACTTCGGGGGTCAATGGATATTTTTGTTCTGGTTTGGCCGTCATGCTGATTCGGATTGCTGATTCAGTTAAATTAGTAGTTAAATTGCTAAAGCATAATTGTCGCATTCCTGAGAGCCACATGAACAAACCCTACTCCCTCTATATCGGCTTAATGTCTGGCACCAGCCTAGATGGGATAGATGCCGTTCTAGCCAAGATAGGGCCGAACGGTGAATCCAGCGCTCTACAGGCTGTCAGCACCCCCTTTTTACCCATGCTCCGTACAGCCTTATTTGAGCTGCAAAGCCCTGGCCCAAATGAGCTCCACCGCGAAAAGCAGGCAGGCAATGCTCTAGCCATGGCTTATGCAGAAGCTGTCGATCAGCTACTCAGAAAAGCCAAGCTCCAGCCCTCTGATATCACGGCCATCGGTGCGCATGGACAGACCATTCGTCACCAACCTCAGCTTGGTGACTTGTCTTATACACATCAAACACTCAATCCAGCCCTCTTGGCAGAAAAAACTGGCATCGATGTGATTGCTGATTTTAGAAGTCGGGATTTAGCTGCTGGTGGACATGGTGCCCCTCTGGTGCCCGCCTTTCATGCACAGCAATTTTTATCGTCTGATGATTTGGCTATTCTGAATATTGGCGGTATCGCTAATCTCACACTACTACCTAAAGGTGGTGAAGTGACTGGCTTTGATTGTGGTCCAGGAAATATGTTGATGGATATCTGGATACATGAACATCAAGGTAATGCCTTTGACGAGAATGGCCAGTGGGCTTTACAAGGTAAAGTGAATGAAGCCTTGCTTGAAAAAATGTTAGCTGATGCTTTCTTTTCAAAAGCCCCACCAAAAAGTACTGGTAGAGATGACTTTCATCTTGCTTGGTTGCAAGAAAAAATGGGTTCTGAGAATATAAATGCCGAAGATGTACAGGCTACACTCCTGCACTTAACGGCCCATACCGCCTTAGAGTCTTTAGAGCGCCATGCCCCACAAATCCAGAAGCTAATTGTCTGTGGTGGTGGCGCCAGAAATAATGCTCTGATGAATGTATTCAAATTGAAGTCGCAGCAGTTTTTCAAGCAGCCATTAGAAATTACTACAAGTGATTCTGCTGGAATTGATCCGCAACTTGTTGAGGGTCTTGCTTTTGCATGGCTGGCGTGGGCCCACAAAGAAAAACGGCCAGCAAATTTGCCAGCCGTTACGGGAGCGAAAGGTCCTAGAATTCTAGGTGCTTGCTATCCTGCCTAACTTTATTAATGAAGTAATTAAATTTCTTTTTTATTTAAGCAGAGAAAGAAGATCCGCAACCACAAGTAGTTTGCGCATTTGGATTCTTAATCACAAACTGTGAACCATTGATGTCTTCTTTGTAATCAATCTCAGCACCCACTAAATATTGGAAGCTCATTGAATCTACCAACAAAGTAACGCCATTCTTTTCAAAGAGCGTGTCATCTTCATTCACAGCATCATCAAATGTGAAGCCATACTGAAATCCTGAGCAACCACCGCCTTGTACGAATACACGGAGTTTCAACTCTGGATTACCTTCTTCAGCAATCAAGTCCGCTACTTTTGTAGCAGCGCTATCTGTAAATACCAACGGGGTTGGTGGTTCAGCTAAATCTTGTGCGGGTTGTGCAGTTTCTTGGATGGCTAATTGGGTCATGGTCTACTCCTAATTCAAAAGGCAATACTGACATTCTAGGCTTTAAATGCCTAGCTTGCTGAAGGGGTATTTCTTATTGCTTAAGGGGATACCGCGATTTGGGTGAGGCCCGTGGTCTCCGGGAAGCCAAACATCAGGTTCATACACTGCACGCCTTGGCCTGAAGCACCCTTTACCAAATTGTCCTCAACCACCAAAATCACTAAAGTGTCACCGCCGCCTGGGCGATGGATTGCAATCCGGATGCCATTACTACCCCGTACAGAGCGTGTTTCTGGATGGCTGCCTGCTGGCATCACATCAACAAATGACTCATCTTTGTAGAAGTTTTCATAGAGCTTTTGGTAATCAACATCCTTACCAGCGTCAGTTAAACGTACATACAAAGTCGAATGAATGCCCCTAATCATCGGCGTTAAATGGGGTACGAAGGTCAAACCAATCTGATCGTGGCCAGCGATTGCTTTTAAGCCTTGCTCGATTTCAGGGAGGTGACGATGGCCTTTCACGCTATAGGCTTTGAAGTTATCTGCCGCCTCAGACAAGAGCGTACCAATCTCTGCTTTACGTCCAGCACCAGAAGTGCCTGACTTCGAATCCGAAATAATATGATTACCATCGATCAAATGCTTACCGCCAGTCGATCTTGGCGAAAGCAATGGCGCAAGGCCAAGCTGCACAGACGTTGGGTAGCATCCAGCCAAACCAACGACGCGTGCCTTTTTAATGGCATCACGATTGATCTCTGGCAAACCATAAACCGCCTCGGCCAAAATTTCTGGGCAACCATGCTCCATGCCGTACCACTTTGCAAATTCTTTAACATCTTTGAGACGGAAATCTGCGGCAAGATCCAGAATCTTCACATTATGGGCGAGCAATTCCTTTGCTTGCGCCATGGCAACGCCATGAGGGGTTGCAAAGAACACTGCATCACATTCATTTAATTTAGCTTCGTCAGGCGTTGTAAATTTTAGGGCAACACGACCGCGTAAAGATGGGAACATATCAGCCACTGCCATGCCGGCTTCTGTGCGAGAAGTAATTGCGGTGAGCTCTACCTCAGGATGTTGTGCCAATAAACGCAACAGTTCCACTCCGGTATATCCAGTGCCACCTACGATGCCAACTTTAATCATGCCATTCTCCAAAATACCAACTGATAAATTTTATTTCTTTAATACCTAGATTGTAGAAACAAAAAGGGCCGCTTGCGCGACCCTTTCGATAAAACTGAAGCGACTGAAAGAAATTAGCGCTTGCTGAACTGCTTACGACGACGCGCGCCGTGCAGACCAACCTTTTTACGCTCAACTTCACGAGCATCGCGAGTTACCAAACCTGCTTTAGACAGAGTTGGCTTCAAAGCGTTGTCGTAGTCGATCAATGCACGAGTAACACCATGACGAACTGCACCAGCTTGGCCAGTTTCACCGCCACCAGAAACGTTTACTTTGATATCAAAGGTCGTTAAGTGGGCTGTGAGAGCCAAAGGCTGACGAGCGATCATGCGTGATGTTTCACGAGCAAAATAAGCATCGATAGGCTTACCGTTAACGATAATTTCGCCTTTGCCAGATTTAATAAATACACGCGCCACAGAACTCTTGCGACGACCAGTACCGTAATTCCAATTTCCGTAATTAATAGCCATTTGGTTTCCTTAAATCTCTAACGCTTTTGGCTGTTGAGCCGCATGCGGATGATTGGC
>CANCPL010000066.1:0-10417 GCA_947380065.1 Burkholderiaceae bacterium
CAGCACCAGCGGCACCAGCAGTTTCTGCTTGCGCAAATGCATTTTGAGCAAGCGTTGGTGAAAATGCGAGGACTAAGCTAGCTAAGGTTGCTAGGAATAATTTGGAGATTTTCATAATTTACTCAGTAGAAGTGAATGGAGATGCGTAATCTTTTTACAGCTTTAATCTTATCAAATAATAGAGCTTTTGTACTAAAAATTACAGCTATTTATTTGCATGGAATTAATAAAAAAGTGATATTAATCATATATTTAAGGATTATAGCTATCTATTATTTAATTCATTTCCTTGAATTAAATACATTAGGGGACCAAAGAAAGGAAAAGATATTCAAAAAAGATGATTAAATGGACTATGCCTTGAAGTAGGGTAGTTCTACCAATGGCCAGGGTTAATGCGCCAATAAAGAAACTTAAGTACATCAAGACCATATTGAGATCGCTAATACCCAAGCTGAGAGGAAGATTAAAAAAGATCGCAATCGCCGCTACCGTGGGAATGGTTAATCCAATACTGGCTAATGCAGAACCTAAGGCTAAGTTCAAACTGCTTTGCAGGCGATTCGCTTTTGCTGCTCTAGCAGCAGCAAATCCCTCGGGCATCAATACCAAAAGTGCAATGGCGATACCGACAATGGTTTTGGGTGCGCCAGCGGCGTCTACCGCTTTCTCAATTGTGGGACTTAGTAATTCTGCAAGACCTACAACAGTAATCAATGAAAGAATCAATAGTACTGCGCTCACACCGGTCTTTAGATTGCTAGGCTTTAGGGCATGAACATTCTGATCAGTCTTCTTCTCTTTCGTTTTTGGAAGGTAATAGTCTCTGTGCGTGACAGTTTGAAAGAATAAAAATGCAATGTAGAGGGCAAATGAAGCAATGCCGGCAAAGGCTAATTGACTCCTAGTAAAGTCAGGTCCAGGGGTACTCACAGTGACGATTGGCATCACCAAAATGAAGGTGGCTAATGCAGTGAGTACGGCTAAAGCAGAGTTGGTTCCTTCATTACGAAAACTCATTTCATGATGAGTAAGACCGCCCAAAAAGATACATAAACCAATTACCCCATTAATCACAATCATGACGGTTGCAAACACGGCATCGCGTGCAATAAATTCTGATCCATCGTGGCCTGTGAGCATCATCGAGATAATTAATGACACTTCAATAATTGTGACGCTAATGGAGAGCACTAAGGTGCCATAGGGCTCTCCGGTTTTATGGGCTATAACTTCGGCATGGTGAACGGCGGAAAGGACTGCCCCAATGAGCGTTATGCCCATAAGAATAATGAACCATGTTTGGCTAAGTAGAGCTGTCATATGTTTGTTTATAGGGGGTAGATAAGTGTGTACTGGAAAATCAGGTTAAGCTATAGTCAATCAGCACTAGGGGTAAATTTTAGCCCGTGCAAATTCTTCATAATGAGAGTGTATAGCTATCCATGAAAGCCATTATTTTATTTGGTCACGGAGCGCGTGATCAGCGTTGGCGCGAGCCTTTTGATCGCTTGGTCTCGCTTTGGCAGGAGCAATATCCTGATGCTCCTGTGGAGCTGGCTTTTTTGGAAATGATGCAACCTTCATTAGAGCAAGCAGTTACTACCTTAAACGCTAAAGGCGCTAGCGATGTGACGATCGTACCGGTTTTCTTTGGTCAGGGTGGGCACCTCAGAAATGATTTTCCTGTGTTGCTTGAAGAGTGCCGGGCTAAGTTTCCTGGTGTTCAACTACGCGCGACGAGCGCCGTGGGTGATGACTTGGCTGTCTTGCAGGCCATTGTCGATTTCGGAGCTAGCGCTTTGTAAGTCTTGTTCTGGTGATCGGCTTCTTAAGGCCTCACCAATCATGATTAAGGCTGGTGAGCCGCTATCGAACCACTGATCCGCTTGACCAGTTGCTAGCTCTTGTAATGTGCTGGTCCACAAGCGCTCGCGTGCGGTGCTCACTGCTTCCAAAATATGTACAGGGGTGTCGCTCCTCTGATTAGGGCTTTGCTCAATCAATTGCTGAGCGATGCGGGCGGCATCTTTACGACCCATGTAATAAACCAATGTATCAGCACTAGGATTCGATATTGGCCCCATGGATTGAGCGTGAGGAATATTCTCAGTGCCCTGCGATAGGGTTATAAATGCAACGCTACGAGAGACGCCACGCAATGTTAGTGATTGTTGAATGCTAGCGGCACCAGCTAAGGCAGCAGTAATGCCTGGTACCACTTCAATCCCAATACCTGCTTGCTTCAGGGTCTGAATTTCTTCATCAGCACGACCAAAGAGCATCGGGTCTCCGCCCTTCAGGCGAACAATAACTTGATGCTTTTGCGCAGCATCCACTAAACGCTTATTAATAAATTGCTGTGCTGAAGAAAGCTTGCCACAACGCTTGCCCACTTCAACCAGAATAGCTTGAGGGCAGAGAGTCAGTATCTCTGGGTCAACTAAGGCGTCATAAAAAATAATATCTGCCTGCGCTAAGAGCTTAGCGCCACGCACGGTAATGAGATCAACTGCTCCAGGTCCAGCGCCAACCAAATACACTTTTCCTAGTGTATTTTTGGTCTCGTTGTTCTCAGTGTTGGCAATGGTCACGATGACTGTTTTATGCAGTTACTGCAGCACGTGTAGTTCTTAGTCCACGCCAACTGTTTTGGGTGGTCACTGTATATAAATAAAACTGCTTTAATGCAAGTTCTAATGGTTGATCTGAGCGCAATGCAAAGCTATCAAATCCAACACGAGCGCCTTGTAGCAGTTGATCAATAAGCACATCACCAATAGCACGGATCTCACCAGTCCATTGAAAACGGTCTCTGAGTAGGGCTGCTGTACTAAAGCTTCTACCATCCCTAAAAATAGGAAAGTGAGCGGCTATTAAGGGCCATATTGCTTTGCCAGCGTTAATAACATCAGCATGCTTGAGAATGTCATCATCCGTTGCAAACCAAACTCCAATCTGACCGTTCTGGGATTTTGCAATGACATCTGCTTCATGATGATGTTCTAACCACCAAGTAAATGGTACCAACACTTTATGAGCGCCATGCTCTAAATCAGGTAATCCACCTTCATCTTGGCTACCGATCCATACTTGCCATTTATTTTCAGCAAGTGAGGGTTTGCCATCTTTTGGAAAATGCAAAATGGATTGATGTGAAGTAATGTTGTTTAGGCTCATGCGACTTCTCCATGGGCTTCTTTATCTTTTTTCTTGGCGTTCTTGTATGCCGCCTCTTTAAATGGTGTTACACCTAAGCGACGATAAGTCTCAATGAAAGGCTCATCACTATTACGCTGAGCAACATAAGTATTGATGATGTTGGTCATCACATCAGGAATCTCATCAGCATAAAAAGAAGGCCCGATGACTTTACCAATCGACGCATTATTACCTTGCTCGCCACCGAGTGTAATTTGATACCACTCTTCACCATCTTTATCCACACCTAAAACGCCAATATTACCAACGTGATGGTGACCGCAAGAGTTGATGCAGCCAGAGATATTCAAGCTGATGTCACCTAGATCAAATAGGTAATCAAGATCATCAAAGCGTTCCTGAATAGCCTTAGCAATCGGTAATGATTTTGCATTGGCGAGTGAGCAGAAGTCACCACCTGGGCAAGCAATGATGTCGGTGAGAAGTCCGACATTCGGTAACGCTACTTTTTGCTTTTTGGCTTCTTGCCAGAGCTCATATAACTTCGCTTGCTCAATATCAGCAAGTACGAGGTTTTGCTCATGGGTGACGCGCAGTTCACCAAAGCTATATTTGTCGGCCAAATCGGCAATTGCATACATCTGCGCTGTAGTAGCATCTCCGGGGGCAACAGTTCCATGGGGCTTGAGTGACAGAATAACGCTTGCATAGCCTGGCACCTGATGAGGTTTAACGTTACGTTCTAACCAACGAGTAAAAGCAGCCTTGTCAACCTCGTTTGCTTGGTTAATAAGCTGCTCAGATGTGAGGGCTGGCAAGTTTTTATAGTTTGGTTTTGTAAAGTGCTTAGCAATACGTTCCCACTCGGCTTGAGTGAAGTTGTCATCACCATTCTTAATGTGTGCCCATTCACCTTCAACTTGGCGAGCAAACTCTTCTGGACCTAAAGCCTTGACTAAAATCTTGATGCGCGCTTTATAGAGGTTATCTCTTCTTCCAAAGCGGTTATATACACGCAGAAGAGCAGTGAGATAGCTTGGCAATACATTCCAAGGAAGACCTTGTTTAATGAGTGAGCCCAAGATAGGCGTGCGACCCATACCTCCGCCTGCATAAATATCAGCAGTTAAATTGCCGGCAGCATTTTTCTTGAGTTCAATGCCAACGTCATGGCAAAGCAGTACGGTGCGATCTTCTTTGGCACCATTCACTGCAAACTTAAACTTGCGCGGCAAGTGCGCGAATTCTGGATGAAGCGTAGACCATTGACGCAGGAGTTCGCATATCGGACGTGTATCTACGTACTCATCAGCAGCAACGCCAGCAAATGCATCACTCGTAATATTGCGAATGCAATTACCTGAGGTTTGGATTGCATGCATTTCTACTTTAGCAAGCTCAGCCAAAATATCTGGAGTTTCCTCGAGGGTTACCCAGTTGTACTGAATATTTTGGCGAGTGGTGAAGTGACCATAACCACGGTCATATTTTTCAGAAATCAGCGCCATAGTCCGTAATTGCTTCGCGCTAAATAAGCCGTAAGGAATCGCAACACGCAGCATATAGGCATGGCGCTGGTGATAAAGACCATTTTGTAAACGCAGGGGTCGGAATTCTTCTTCAGCTAGGCTGCCGTTAAGACGTCTGGCAACTTGATCGCGGAATTGGGCAACCCGTTGATCTACAAGGGTTTGGTCAATGGCATCGTATTTGTACATAAGGATGCTATTGTCATATTTGTCAGATATTTCTACAAATAATTAAAAGTTGATTCTATATATCTAAAAATATATATAAAGGACCCAATACACACCTTTCAAATGCTTAGGTTGACAAATGTTGGGGAATTAATATATATTTAAATATATATTTAAATGAGGTCAATATGGAAAACTTATTAACATCCCTTACCGCCTCCCTTACAGAGTTAAGGGAGCCTAATAAGGTAATTGCTCGTGCAGGCAATCAACCTGTGGCAATTCTGAATCGAAATGAGGCTATTGGGTACTTTGTTCCTAAAAGTGCTGTTGCTGATATTGAATTGGAGCTTGCTTCTGGGGATCAAGTAAATGAATTCATCAAGACCAAGTTGGCAAAGATAGACCATGTTATTGATTATTTGAAGGATAAATAATAGGTGACTCGATTTATCGTTATAGATGTTAAAAATGTTATCTTGATCCACGATGCAGTAATTAGTAGTAACGAGTTGCAGGGATTAGCAATGGATAAATCCTTAGAGGCTGCACTTGAGAGAGTTCAAAATCGCCTGCAATATGGATTTATTTCAGATGTATTTGATTTGGCTGCATGCTACGCAGCATTTCTTGCCAAAGCACACTGCTTTAATGACGCTAATAAAAGAACGGCCGCTGCAGTCCTCTTCTTTATCTTAAGCGCAAATGGAGTTGAAATTGATTTCCCTGGGTTTACTTTGGGGGATTGGATTATTGAGATTGCATCTGATAGAAAATCAGAAATCGAATTTGCGAATTGGTTAAGAGGCCAGGTAACTTAATTACTGGATGTTACAGCCCGTTTTCGCGATAGTGCTTATAAAGATTGGCAATCGATGCAAAGCCAAGAACAACAATCAGGACTGCAAATAAGTATTCAATGGTGAGGTAGGTGTAGATGCCTAGCTGCACCAAGGCAGTTGCAGCAATGAAAGCAGCAATCGACCCTAGTGCGACCAACTTAAAGTTAGGAACAAAAGCGCCTAATGTAATGGCAATAAATACGATGTAAAGATCAGAGACAAGCTGATCAGCGGTTACAAAAATAGTATTCGTGAGTTCAGGGTTGATGAATTTACCTATCACAGCAATACCCAGAATGGCAGCTAGAATTGCAAAGTTTAGCTTTGCTTTGAGAAAAATAATCTTAAATTGATCGCCCATGGTTTTATGAGGCGCTGCCGTTAAATACAAGGCTTATGCCAATCCACAAAATAATAAAAGCAACTAAAACAGTTGAGCCAATTTTTTTCAGGAAATATTCCAAGGTATCCATGTATGCCTCGTCACCTCTACCGAAGTAATGATCAAAGCGTTTCCAAAAAATACGCCCCACAACTAGTGGCAGGAGAATGGCGACGATTCCTAAAATAACGGTAAGCGTGTTATCCATATTTATTTATAAACTTTCTTGCTAAATTTAATAATGTGATGCCCCGCAGCTTTCAGGTTTTGGGTCATTCGGCTGGCCTCATGCCGGGAAGTCATACAGGATACAGGGGTTGTGAACCAATATCGATTTTCTGAGGTTTTCGTCCTGCACCCACTCCCCAAAGAGGTCGCATAGATCGGCGTCATGTGGCATTTGCTTTTTCACCATGACATGCGGCCAATCACTTCCCCAAATGAGTCGGCTAGGGTTTGCTTGAATCACAGCATCAGAGAATGGACGCATATCGAGGTAGGGAAGATCACCATCGCAGATGCGATAAGGTCCCGTCATTTTTACCCACGCGCGCTGGTTTCTCATTAAATCCAGAAGACCCTGAAATCCTTTGTCGGCAACACCATGTTTTGCATGGGTATAACCAAAGTGGCCAAACACTAAATCCACCGGAAAATCTTCGAAAGTTTTGGCAAGATTGGGATATTCATTCACGTGCATCAATAATTCTAAGTGCCAGCCAAGCGCTTGAATGCGTCTAGCCAGGCTTCTCAATTGCTCAATTGGTAGGCCACCCGATTTATCAGCGATATCGACAATATTGCAGCGTAATCCTCTTACCCCAGCTGCATGCAAATCAGTAAGCTCTTGATCGCTCACTGCTGTGGGATCGTTGGGAATAACTGCAACACCTCTAAATTGTTGTGGTTTAGATTTCAGGGCAGCCAGCATTGCGCTATTGTCAGTACCATAAACGCTAGGTTGAACCAATACAGCACGATCTACTCCTAGCGTCTGCAGTAATGATTGATAGCTTTCGAGTGTGGCATCCGGGGGTGTGTAGATGCGATCTTGTGCATAGGGATATTGGGTAGCAGGCCCACAGACATGGGCATGACAATCCACTGACCCTGCAGGTAGCTTAATAAGGGGCGAACGCACTGCTGCGATCGGCGCCTGGCAAAGTGGTGCTGTAAGTGTTGGATTCAAGTGAGAGATGGTTTTAGTGGTGCTGAACTATTGCGGTTCAATCGCTGCTTCTTTAGCGATCTTTTGATACTTGCCCATCTCTTCGCGGACGAACTTCGTAAACTCTGCGGGAGTCATTGGTGTTGCCTTAATGCCTTTAGTCTCGTAAGCAGTTTTGACTTCGGGATCTTGCATTGCTTGATTAATGTCTTGATTAATCTTTTTCACAATGGCGGGTGGAGTAGCTGCTGGTGCCCACACTCCAAACCACAAACCAATTTCAAAATTGGCATAGCCTTGTTCGGCAACGCTCGGAATATCCGGGACGGCAAGATTGCGAGTTTTGCTGGTCACTCCTAAGGCACGCACTTTGCCGCCTTTGAGTTGGCCAATAGCAGTGTCTAAAGGTGCCATATAAAAAGCAGTGCGGCCAGACATAGTGTCCTGAATCGCTTCGGGCGAACCTTTGTAGGGAACGTGAATGAGTTTGATGCCCATGACCTGATTGAAATATTCTGCTGCCAGATGGGTTGAGCTGCCAACGCCAGCAGAAGCAAAAGTAATTTCATTGGGTTTGGACTTGGCAGCAATCACCAGATCGCGAATGGTTTGATAGGGGCCATCTGCTGCAGTAATCATGACATAGGGTGTTTGTCCCAAAATAGCGACATCCACCAAGCTCTTGAGTGGATCGTACGGCAGCTTTTTATAAATTGCAGGATTAGCAGCGTATGAAGCGGATTGCACTAGCAAGGTGTATCCATCTGGATCTGAGTTCACAACCACTCCAGTGCCAATCAGGCCACCAGCACCAGGCCGATTTTCAATAATGACAGACTGCTTCCACGTTTCTGTAAGACTTTTTGCTACAACCCGTCCAGCAATATCGGCACCAGAGCCTGTGGTTAAGGGAACAATCATTTTCACGGTGCGGTTGGGATAGCCTTGAGCATAAGCAAGGCTAGCCCCGAAGTTGAGGAAAAACGCGAGGAAAAACGTGAGGATAAGACTATTGAACTGATGAGCGCCTCGCCCCCGTCTGAGTGGTGTAAACATCTTGTCTCCTGAGTATTTTTATAGTTTCGTTGGATAATCTAACATGCTCTGACAAATAGATAAATAGAAGATAAACAGAACTTGAGATAGGGTGGAGATAAATGACTCAAATGCAGGATCAGAAAATTATTAAGGTAAATGGTGTCGATATTGCCTATCGTTTTGATGGCCCACAAGACGGCCCTGTTTTGTTGGTCGCGAACAGTTTGATGGCCAATGGCAGCATGTGGGATGGAAACGTGGCTGCACTAGCAGACCGCTATCGCGTATTGCGCTATGACAAAAGAGGACATGGAGGTTCTGGGTTCAGTGCCGGCCCTTACACCATTGCTCAATTGGCAGATGACGCAATCGGATTATTGGATGCGCTTGGTATTCAGAAAGCTCACTTTATGGGCTTATCCATCGGCGGCATGATTGGTCAGCAATTGGGTGTGCGATTCCCTGATCGAATTCTTTCATTGTCACTTTGTAATACCGCTTCAGAAATGCCACCACGTAGCTTGTGGGAGGAGCGTTTTGAAATTGCTCGCTCTCAAGGCATTGCTGGATTAGTGGAGGGCACGATTAAGCGCTGGTTTACTGCGCCGTTTATTGAAAGAGCCCCTCAAGAAATTGAAAAGGTGCGCCAGATGATTTTGGGTACCAATGTCGATGGCTATATGGCTTGCGGCAGTGCGGTGCGTGATATGGCCCAAAGTACAATGCTTCTAAAGATTAAAGCTCCCACCCTAGTGCTTTCAGGACGCGATGATCCAGCGTGTACTGTTGACCAAGGTATTGTGTTGCATCGTTTAATAGATCACTCCAAAATGGTGATACTTGAGCAAGCAGCCCACTTATCCAATATTGAGCAGCCAGAAGCTTTTAATAAGACAGTGCGTCAATTTATAGATTCCGTTGATGACACTTTGTAATTCAACTGCATGATTTAGATTTAATTAACAGTATTTACATAGAAAAAGAAAGCACCTTATGACCGAACTATCAAATGCTCAGATTCAAGAGCTCCGTACCAAAGTATTGGGTGCAGCTGCCAAGGTTCCTGGCACTCTCATTGGACTTGGAATTTTATTCATCGTGCTTGGCATGATTGGTATCGCAGGCCAAACCTTGTTTTCATTTATTACAGTCAATGTCCTAGGCATTTTCTTATTTGCTGGCGGCGTACTGCAAGGTGCTCATGCCTTGAAATCACAAGGCTGGAAAAGTGTTGGCGTACAACTCATTTTGGCTGCTCTCTATATTGCAGCAGCAATCTTTACTTGGGCCTTCCCAATCCCAGCGCTTGAGGCGATTACGCTTTGGTTAGCAGCAATCTTTTTTGTAACTGGTGCTTTGCGTTTGATCTCTGCATTCCAGCATCGCCACTTCCGCGAATGGTTCTGGTTGGTTCTTTCTTCAGCAATCTCTATCTTGATGGGTGTTCTCATCATAAGCGGCTATCCAGAGTCTAGCCTTTGGCTTCCTGGAATGTTGATTGCGATTGAATTGCTATTACAGGGCTGGTCATTGTTGTTTATGGGTTTAGCGGCTCGCTCACTTACTAAATAACTCAGTAAGTAATTTAATCAAGCACAGCAGAGAAAAGAGTCTTCATCATGTCAATGAAAAAAACGGATCTCTATAAGAATTTAGCTTTGAAAACTGCGCAGGGAATGAAGAACGCTTCCAAGACCCCTAAACTCGGCGCAGATGAGAAGGCAAGGTCTAAAAAAGAACTAGCAAGCGCAAATCCATTGCTAGCTTCTTTGATGGGCAAGACTAAATCTAAGTAGTTCTTGAAGCAAACATCCCCGCTTTTTCTGGTTGATATCCTCAAGGTCCTAGCGGCCTTGATGATCATTCTTCATCATCTCTCGAGTTATGGGCAAATTGCTGAGGACGCTCGTAGAGTCCTTCCGGATCTAATGACTTGGCTATTTGAGTACGGGCGTTACGCAGTACAAATCTTTTTAGTCATGGCAGGTTATTTGGCTGCCCAGTCTTTGAGTAGATATGCCAATACCAAATTTAGTGCCAATGGTTTGCTCAAGCTGATTCTGAATCGCTATCTCCGTTTATTTGCCCCGTATGCTGCCGCATTAATTTTTACTATTGTGTGCGCATA
>CANCPL010000067.1:0-10382 GCA_947380065.1 Burkholderiaceae bacterium
TGAGCAACAGGATAAGGTTGTAATGCAATCGTTTGCTTGGTTTGCTTGGCCAGCTCCTTACCGGACTTAGGCCCGACGGTTTGCCAAAGCGTTTCGGTGATAAATGGAATCAATGGATGCGCCATGCGTAGGATTGTTTCCAGAACACGCAAGAGGGTGCGGCGAGTAGCACGTTGCTGCGCTGGCGTGCCAGTCTGCAATTGCACCTTGGCAAGCTCTAGATACCAATCGCAATACTCATCCCAAACAAATTGGTAAATGCTACTGGCAATATTGTCAAAGCGATAAGCCTCAAAGCCTTTAGCTACCTCAGCTTCCGTTCTTTGTAGTTGGGAAACAATCCATCTATCTGCGGGTGAAAAATCCAAATAGCCATCGGGGCCACATTGGTTATCACAAGGAGCAAAGCCATTCTCTTCATCGCTACCAGGGCAGTTCATGAGAACAAAACGTGTAGCGTTCCAAAGTTTGTTGCAGAAATTACGATAGCCTTCGCAACGCTTTTGATCAAAGTTAATATTGCGGCCAAGTGAAGCCAGGGATGCAAAAGTAAAGCGCAGGGCATCCGTACCAAAAGCCGGAATACCATCCGGAAACTCTTTTTTGGTTTTCTTACTGATACTCTCAGCCTGTTTTGGATTCATGAGGCCAGTAGTACGTTTGCCTACTAACTCCTCAATCTTGATGCCGTCAATCAAATCGATTGGGTCCAAAGTGTTCCCTTTGGATTTGCTCATCTTCTGGCCTTCAGCGTCACGTACTAGGCCATGCACATAGACAGTGTGGAATGGTACTTTTCCAGTGAAGTGGCAGGTCATCATGACCATGCGCGCTACCCAGAAGAAGATGATGTCAAAGCCTGTGACTAAGACAGAGGAGGGTAGGAAGTGATTTAAGGCCGGAGTTTCTTCTGGCCAACCCAAAGAGCTAAATGGGACGAGGGCAGAGCTAAACCAGGTATCAAGGACATCGGGATCGCGATTAAGTTTGCCGAAATAGCCAACTGCAGCGGCTTTTGCTTTAGCTTCTTCTTCAGAGCGCCCTACAAAAATCTGTCCATCATCACCATACCAAGCAGGGATTTGATGACCCCACCAGAGTTGACGAGAAATACACCAGTCCTGAATATTTTCCAGCCACTGGGTGTAAGTGTTAATCCAATTCTCTGGAACCAGCTTGATATCACCTTTAGTCACTGCGTCTAATGCAGCACCAGCGATAGATGAGCCTGGTTGGTATTTGTTATCTGGACTTGGTTTAGACATCGCTACAAACCATTGATCTGTGAGCATTGGCTCAATAATCGTTTGCGTACGATCGCCGCGCGGCACCATTAATTTATGTGGCTGAACTTTTTCTAGTAAACCTGCTGCATCTAGATCGGCAACCACTTGTTTGCGCGCAGCAAAACGTTCCAGGCCTTGATAAGCGACCGGAGCATTTTCATTAATCTTGGCATCCAAAGTGAGGATGTTGATCATTGGAAGTTGATGGCGTTGTCCTACTGCGTAGTCATTAAAGTCATGCGCAGGGGTTACTTTCACAACACCGGTGCCAAAGTTCAAATCAACGTAATCATCTGCAATGATCGGTATTTGACGTTCGCACAAAGGTAGATTCACTGCTTTACCGATGAGGTGTTTATAACGCTCGTCTTCTGGGTTCACCATGACTGCAACGTCGCCCAACAAGGTTTCTGGGCGAGTGGTTGCAACAGTGAGATGGCCAGAGCCGTCAGTCAATGGATAGCGGATGTGCCACATCGAGCCATCTTCTTCCTCGCTCACTACCTCCAGATCGGAAACTGCAGTTCCTAAAACAGGATCCCAGTTCACTAAACGTTTACCACGATAGATCAGGCCTTGCTCATGCAAACGCACAAATACTTCCACCACTGCCTTGGACATTTTGCTGTCCATGGTGAAATATTCTTTACCCCAATCAATCGATGCGCCTAGGCGACGAATTTGTCGAGTAATCGTATTGCCAGAAGTTTCCTTCCACTCCCACACTTTTTCTAAAAACTTTTCACGACCTAAATCATGACGAGAGACTTTTTGTGCATCCAGTTGACGCTCAACAACAATTTGAGTAGCGATGCCGGCATGATCGGTACCGGGTACCCACAAAGCATTTTTGCCTGCCATACGCGCATGACGTATCAAGCCATCCATGATGGTTTGGTTGAAGGCATGGCCCATATGGAGGGTGCCAGTGACATTAGGCGGGGGAAGTTGAATAGAAAAATCACCCTTGTTTTCATCCATGGTGGAGTCAGCAATACCCCGGCGTTCCCACTCTGGGCCCCAGTAGGCCTCTATCGGGGCGGGTTCATAGGATTTAGCGAGCTCGTCCGCTGAGCTGGTCGCTGGAGAATTAGGGGTATTTGAGGCATTTGGCATAAGAGGCAAATTATAATTGGGCTGATGTACTCAGACTTGCTCGCGAACCTCAATCCAGAACAGCGCGAGGCAGTGACCCTCCCGCCCGTAAATGAAATTGGCCAAGCCCAATCAGCCATGATTTTGGCTGGGGCAGGGAGCGGTAAGACCCGCGTCCTCACCACCCGTATAGCCTGGTTGATTCAGACTGGTCAGGTATCCCCAATTGGCGTCCTGGCGGTAACCTTCACCAATAAGGCCGCCAAAGAGATGATGCTCCGTTTAAGTGCCATGTTGCCGATTAATACCCGCGGGATGTGGATTGGCACCTTTCATGGTCTTTGTAACCGTTTATTGCGTGCCCACCACAAAGAAGCAGGTTTACCTTCTACCTTCCAAATTCTAGACACGCAAGACCAACTTTCAGCGATTAAGCGCCTTTTAAAGGGTTTAAAGGTCGATGATGAGAAATACCCCGCAAAACAATTGCAATACTTTATTGCTCATGCCAAAGAGCGTGGTCAGCGTGCAAAAGATTTAGCGCTTGGGGATGACTTTCAGGCCAAGATGGCACAACTTTATGCCGCTTACGATGAGCAATGCCAACGCGAGGGTGTTGTTGATTTTGCTGAACTCTTATTGCGTAGCTATGAATTGCTCAAGCATAGTGAAGCTATTCGGACACATTATCAGGAACGTTTTCGTCATATTTTGATTGATGAGTTTCAAGATACCAATGCCTTGCAATATGCATGGCTCAAATTATTATCAGGTCATGATGCAAGTCGAATAAATGTCAGCGGCATGGGTAGCAGTTCCGTATTTGCGGTTGGCGATGACGACCAAAGTATTTATGCTTTCCGTGGTGCAGATGTTGAAAATATGCGCCTTTATGAAAAGCAATATCACCCTTTGATGGTGAAGCTAGAGCAGAACTATCGCTCGCACGGCCATATTTTAGATACGGCAAATCACCTCATTGCGAACAACTCAGAACGCCTTGGTAAAAACTTGCGAACCGATGCTGGTCATGGCGAGCCGGTCCGTATCTATGAGGCGCCTAGCGATCATGCGGAAGCTGCTTGGCTGGTTGACGAGATCAAGGCTTTAGTAAATAGCGGCATCAAGCGCACAGAAGTCGCCTTACTCTATCGCAGCAATGCCCAGTCACGCATTATTGAGCACGCATTATTTTCTGCAGGCATTCCTTATCGTGTTTATGGCGGCTTGCGTTTCTTCGAGCGCGCTGAAATTAAACATGCGCTGGCATATTTACGTTTACTGGAGAATCCGAATGATGACACTTCATTTTCTCGAGTGGTGAATTTCCCAACTCGCGGAATTGGTGCAAGGTCAATTGAAGCGCTTCAAGATGCCGCTAGAGCACAGCAATGTTCTTTGTATTTAGCAGCCTCTTCTTTAGAAGGAAAAGCAGGCGCTGCTCTGAGTGGATTTGTGCGCTTAGTGGATCACATGCGGGAGGCTACTCGTCACAACACATTGCCAGAAACTGTCGAATTTGTGATTCAGCACAGCGGCTTGATTCAGCATTACCTCTCAGAGCGTGAAGGACAAGATCGCGTTGAGAATTTGCAAGAATTGATTAATGCTGCAACTGCATTTATTGCTGAAGAAGGTTATGGACAGGATGCTGCGGCTGCGATGTTACCTGGCGAGAATGCTCCGGGCGTCGTCGATGTTTCGCCTTTGGCGGCTTTCTTATCCCATGCCTCACTAGAGGCGGGTGACAACCAGGCTCAGGCTGGTCAAGATGCGGTGCAATTAATGACAGTGCACTCTGCCAAAGGCTTAGAGTTCACTTCAGTATTCATTACCGGCCTTGAGGAAGGTTTATTTCCCCATGAGAACAGCGTTAATGAGCAGAATGGCTTGGAAGAAGAGCGTCGCCTGATGTATGTGGCGATTACGCGTGCCAAGGAGCGTCTTTATCTTTCGCATACCCAATCACGGATGTTGCATGGCCAAGTGCGCTACAACATGCCTTCCCGCTTTCTAGAGGAGCTCCCATCTGATTCATTGAAATGGCTTACCCCTAAAGCAAGAGATGCGCGTTGGGGCGGCGGTAACTCAAGATCAGGGGGCACTTGGCAGGATGGCTATACCCGTCAACGCGAATATGAATCCAATGACTTTTTTGATTCTGGTTCAGAGCGACAGGGACCGGCTAAGCGTGTTGGCTCAGCATCAATGGAAGTGAAAAGATTAGCCTCTCCTCCCCGTGGAAATTACCCATTTACGATTGGGCAAAATGTATTCCATACCAAGTTTGGTGAGGGGCGCGTAACTGGTCTTGAAGGTGTGGATGTTGATGCACGTGCACAAGTGAACTTCAAGCGCCACGGTATTAAATGGTTACAACTGAGTATTGCGAAGCTTGCTGCGATCGACTGAAAAGTCTTCTAAACAGGCAGTGCCACTTCATCCTCTGTGAAGCAAGCTTTCCAGGTTGCATAGAAAGAGCAATGCATCACTGTCAATCCCGCCATGGAGATGGGGGCGATGATGAAGGAGGCTGCTTGCCCTAGATCGAGAGCATCAAAAATCATTCCCACTGTCAGTGGAATGGCAATCAGGATCGCACCCCAAATAGAGAGATACAAAAAGAATGCTGCTTTATTAGTCCAGCACGCTAAGCAGCTAGAGAATAGTGCTTGTGGTACAGACATATCAGCCCATGCGACCAATACTGGTGAGAACCACATCAGCATACCAATGGGCACATACAGCATTGCTCCGAAGAGGAGCACCAAGTAAATCTGACGGAGTGCTTCAGGGGTAATCGTCTTTTCACTGGTCATTAATGGAAGCAGTAATTCAAAGTCCACCAAGAGGCTTAAGATAAAACTCAGCAGCAAAATCAAGCCGGCATATATCAAACCTAATTGCAAAATCCTTTTGCGAATAAGCGGGCTTGACTGAAGTGCGACTAAATAGACCAATGGCCGAATACGTTCTTTTTGAATCGCTTGACGACAAGCAGTCATAAAGCCAACAGAGAGGGTTGGTGTGAGTAGGAGCACAGCAAAAACACCAATGACTGGAACAATGACAGCCAATTGAGCTGCAAATACATACATAAAGACCAGCATCAAGAAGCCCAAAGGATTTTGTTTGAAGAGCCAAATGCCCTGCCTAATCCAGGTGTAACCTTCTTTGGGCGCTACGGAATTGAGTTTCATAGTGATCGACGACTTAAAAGAATGCGTTCAAAGTGCGTGGGGTCATGAGGAGTTAGCATCTGCGCATCTCTTGGTAGATAGAAATCCCATAACCTGGAGACCCAAAAGCGTAATGCTGCTGCACGAAGCATCAGGGCCCAACTGGCTTGCTCTTCGTGAGTAAAGGGGCGAACCGCTTGGTAGGACTTCATGAATGCCTCTAGGCGGGCTGGATCTAAATCTTGTTTGTTGTCAGCAAGACACCAATCATTTGCAGTTACAGCAATATCAAACAACCATTTATCGGTGCCGGCAAAATAGAAGTCAAAGAAGCCGCCTAAGTGATCGTTAGAGGTGTCAGTTCCTTTTGGATCAAATAAGACGTTGTCGCGAAACAGATCGCAATGACTGGCACCTTGCGGCAAGCCATCATAGGCGCCCGAGGAAAAGAATGCTTCTTGAGTTTTTAGCTCGTGACTGATTAATTCTTTTTGTGATGTATTTAAGTGCTGCAGTATTTGGGGAATTGTTTTTTGCCACCATGCAAGACTACGAAGATTCTCTTGTGCCCTAGGAAAATCTTTTCCTGCCAAATGCATCTTCGCAAGCATCTCGCCAACAAGGGCGCAATGATTGGCTTCTGGTTGAAGTCTGGATAGACCTGGCAACTTCGTAACAATGGCTGCTGGCTTGCCTTTTAGGGTAAATAGGATTTCCCCCTGTTTATTCTCAATAGGCTTGGGAACGGGTATGCCTTTGTTCGCTAAATGGCGCATTAGCTCTAGATAGAAAGGCAGTTGCTCCGCAGATAGTCTTTCAAAGATGGTGAGAACATATTCTTGTTTCTGACCATTTTTTACGGTATCTAAGAAAAAGTTTGAGTTCTCAATTCCACCATGAATGCCGCGGATTTCACTAGCCTGACCTATATCAAAGTCTTGAGTAATCCATTGAGAAATATCCTCAAGCTCGATCGGAGTAAATACAGCCATAAACTAAGTTAGCAGATCTTATTTAAAAGGAATGCTAATGCTAGGAACGCTAATCAGATCAGTTTCTTTTGGGGGTCCAGGCATAACTGATGTGGGTGGCGCCATCTCATAGCTAGTGAACGGTGTTTTCACATCAACCTGGGTTGGCGAATTGACGTCTTTATATTCTGTAACCGTAGTGCCATTTTTATCTTTGTACTGATAGTTTGGCTTTCTTGGTTCGGCAGTATTTAGGGCACCAGTGGCGCTGACGGTTGGCGCGATTGGCTGATTATTAATACGGTTTAATTCCGACGGGCTTAGTGCCTGGCTGTTATTCTGAGCTTGGGCTGAGGTAATGCCAAAAAACCCAAAAGCTATTAAAAAACCCATTTGGGCAAGGCTTTGACTCATTGAGTGGCTAATTAAGTTCGTTAAATAATGCATTTTTTCACCTTTTTAAGCCTACTCTCGGGCGGTTCCTTAACCAGACCTGTAGGCAATTCACAACTAGATTGTACGATTGCGGTATGACTAAACATAGACTCTTGTTGGTAGACGGTTCTAGCTACCTCTATCGCGCCTTCCACGCCATGCCAGACCTCAGAAATGGGGCTGGAGAGCCTACTGGGGCTATTTATGGCATGGTGAATATGATGCGCCGGGCCCGATCTGAGCTCAAGGCCGACCATATTGCCTGTGTTTTTGATGCCAAGGGGAAGACCTTCCGCGACGAAATGTACTCAGAATACAAGGCGCATCGCTCTCCCATGCCTGAGGATTTGGTTAAACAGATTGAGCCAATTCATGCCATGGTGAAGGCTTTAGGATGGCCCGTATTGATGGTCTCCGGTGTTGAGGCGGATGATGTCATTGGGACTTTAGCTTGCCAAGCTACGCAAGCGGGTTGGGAAACCATCATCTCCACGGGTGATAAGGATTTGGCGCAATTGGTAAATCCTTCAGTCACCCTCATCAATACGATGACAAATGAAAAGTTAGATATTGAAGGTGTCAAAGAAAAGTTTGGCGTACCACCAGAATTGATTGTGGATTATTTGTCCATCATCGGCGATACCGTTGATAACGTGCCAGGTGTTCCAAAGGCGGGACCAAAGACGGCCAATAAATGGCTAGCGGAATTTGGTAATCTCGATAACTTGATGGCAAATGCCGATCAAGTTAAAGGCGTGGTTGGTGAAAACTTGCGCGCTACGCTTCCTTGGTTGCCGCAAGCTCGTCAACTCATTACGGTAAAAACCGATTGTGATTTATCACCCCATTTACCAAGCTTAGATGACTTGCATGCCAAGTCTGAAGACGCGCCTTTATTACGTGAATTATTTGAGCGCTATGCATTTAAGACTTGGTTGCGTGACGTAGAAAAGCAGCTCACAAGCCCGGATAGTAAGGCTGAGCCAGCAAGCTTTGATTTGGCGGGTAGCCCAATTTCTTCCTCTGAGGGCGGAGCAGATAAAGAAAAAAAGACGCGCGTGATTGCTAGTTCGCCGACTAGAGATTTGTCACAAGAAACTCGAGACTCACAAGATGCGGTCGAGCGTCACTATGAATGCGTGGTGGACGAAGCGAGTTTAGAGCGGTGGCTTAAGAAGATTGAGGCATCTGAGTTAACGGCAGTTGATACGGAAACTACTAGTCTTGATGCGCTTGCTGCAGAACTTGTTGGAATTTCTTTATCAGTAAAGCCGGGTGAAGCTTGTTACATTCCAGTTGCTCACCGCAACGGTGAAGTACAACTTGATCGTGACTTAGTGCTTGCGCGCATGAAGCCCTGGTTGGAAAGCACAACGCATTTAAAAGTAGGTCAAAACTTAAAGTACGACGCCCATATCTTTGCAAACTATGGCATTACCCTAAAGGGTGTTGCATTTGACACCTTGCTGGAGTCTTATGTGCTTGAGTCGCACATGCCCCACAATATGGATAGCTTGGCTGAACGTCATCTGGGCATGAAAACCATTCGCTATGAAGAGGTGTGCGGCAAAGGTGTTCACCAGATTGGTTTTGATCAAGTCGATCTCCAAATTGCAACAGACTATGCGGCAGAAGATGCCGACATTACTTTGCGTCTGCATTTGGAGTTGTGGCCACAGATTCAGGAAAACTCAGGCCTGCTCTATATCTATGAAAAGGTAGAAATGCCCGCTATGCGTGTGCTCGGCATCATGGAGCGTAACGGCATTCGGATTGATTCAGCATTGTTGTCCAAACAAGGCCAGCAGGTGGGCAAACGTTTGCTTGAGTTGGAAGGCGAAATTCACAAGCTAGCAGGTCAGCCTTTTAATATTCAGTCACCTAAGCAGATCGCAGAAATTTTATTTGGACAACTTGAGCTTCCGGTAATTAAAAAGACGCCTTCAGGCGCACCCTCTACCGACGAGGAAGTGTTGCAGAAGTTAGCGGAAGACTATCCCTTGCCTGCGCGCATTTTGGATTACCGCAGCTTAGCAAAGCTAATGTCCACTTATATTGAGAAGCTTCCTCGCATGGCTGATCCCAAGACGGGGCGCGTGCATACGAACTTCTCGCAAGCTACTGCAGTCACAGGTCGCCTAGCATCAAGCGATCCAAACTTGCAAAACATTCCGGTGCGCACAGAAGAGGGTCGTCGTATTCGTGAGGCCTTTATTCCAGCAGACGGATGCAAATTATTGTCGGCGGATTACTCCCAAATTGAGTTGCGCATCATGGCGCACATTGCCGAAGATGAAAATCTCTTAACGGCATTTAAAGAGGGTAAAGACGTTCACCAGGCTACTGCAGCAGAGATTTTTGGTGTCCCATTGGATGATGTGAATTCTGAGCAACGTCGCTACGCTAAGGTAATTAACTTTGGCCTGATTTACGGCATGAGTGCTTTTGGTTTGGCCGGTAATCTGGGTATTGAGCGTTCTGCTGCGCAAAACTACATCGCTAAATACTTCGATCGTTATCCCGGGGTGGCTCAGTATATGGAGCGTACCCGTCTCGAAGCAAGAGAGAATGGCTATGTAGAAACAGTTTTTGGGCGACGTCTATGGTTGCCGGAGATCAAGGGTTCCAATGGTCCGCGACGGCAGGGGGCTGAGCGTGCAGCGATTAATGCCCCAATGCAAGGTACTGCAGCTGACTTGATCAAGTTAGCCATGATCGCGGTTGAGGGCTGGCTTGAAAAAGAGCAGCTCAAGACCAAGCTTCTATTGCAGGTTCATGATGAGTTGGTCCTAGATGTGCCTTTTGATGAGCTTGAGGTAGTACAAGCAAAATTACCCGGTTTGATGTGCAATGTTGCCCAGTTAAAGGTGCCTTTGGTGGTTAGTATTGGGATTGGCGATAATTGGGAAGAGGCGCACTGAGTATTTAATGGGAAATGCAAGCCAGGAGACAGGGTAATGAGTAAAGACATTCAAAATAGTCGACGCAATTTTATAAAAACATCCGCAATAAGTTCGACCGCTATTGGGGTTGGATTTGTGGGAGCCTCTGAGCCTGTGATGGCTGCGGCTATTGAAACCGATTTCAAAGGCATCAAAGCTGGTGAGCAGATGATCCCCGTTGGTAGCTTTCAGTTGCCAGCGTATGTCTCTCGACCTGAAAAAGCGAAAGGCTCTTTGCCCATCATTATTGTGGCGAGCGAGATTTTTGGTGTGCACGAATACATTGCTGATGTCACCAGACGTTTTGCGAAGTTGGGGTATCTTGCCATTGCCCCGGAATTTTTTACCCGCGCAGGCGACCCCAATGCTTACGGCACGATTGCCGAAATCCAATCCAATATTGTGGCTAAGACTCCTGATGTTCAGGTCTTAAACGATCTACAAGCTGCTTTAGTGTGGGCCGGCAAAAATGGC
>CANCPL010000068.1:0-9374 GCA_947380065.1 Burkholderiaceae bacterium
AGCGCACCACCGGTTTGATACTCAATAACGCGTGTCTCAAAAAAGTTTCGTTCTTTTTTCAGATCAATCATTTCTGACATCCATGGAAATGGATTCTCTTCATTTGGGAACATCGCGTCAAGTCCTATTTGCAAACATCTGCGATTACAGATGTATCTTAGGTACCCTTTGAACATCGGCGCGTTCAATCCGAGCACTCCTCGAGGCATCGTATCTTCTGCATAACGGTACTCTAATTCGACTGCTTTTTCGAAGATGGATTTGATCTCGTCTTTGAACGCAGAAGTCCATAACTGCGGGTTCTCGAGCTTAATTTGGTTAATCAAATCAATACCAAAATTGCAATGCATAGACTCATCACGAAGGATGTATTGATACTGCTCAGCAGCACCCGTCATTTTGTTTTGACGACCCATTGCAAGTATTTGCGTAAAACCAACATAAAAGAACAAACCTTCCATCACACAAGCAAAAACGATGAGTGAACGGAGTAATGTTTGATCAGCTTCTAGCGTGCCAGTCTTGAAATTTGGATTAGTAAGAACATCAATATAAGGAATTAAGAACTCATCCTTAGCGCGAATTGAGTCAATCTCGTGATACGCATTGAAGATTTCAGACTGGTCTAAGCCCAAAGATTCCACAATATATTGATACGCGTGTGTATGTATCGCCTCTTCGAAAGCCTGACGCAATAGGTATTGGCGGCACTCTGGAGCGGTAATGTGGCGATAAGTACCCAAAACAATATTGTTTGCAGCCAAAGAATCTGCAGTCGTAAAGAAACCAAGATTACGTTTGATGATGCGACGCTCATCTTCAGTCAGACCATTTGGGTCTTTCCAAAGTGCGATATCGCGGTTCATATTGATTTCTTGTGGCATCCAGTGATTTGCACAACCAGCCAAATACTTTTCCCAAGCCCACTTGTACTTGAAAGGAACGAGCTGATTTACGTCAGTCTTAGCATTAATCACACGCTTATCAGCAGCGTTTACACGCAAGGCGGCGCCACCAGATAAATTGGCTGCCTCTACTGCTGGCGCAGGTGCGGCGGTTTGCGGTGCCATTGCAACTTGATCTGGTTGTGGACGTTGTGGCTCCACTGCAACCGGCTGCGGTGCAAGACCAGCTTTCGCTAGTGCTGGAGCAACTTCCTCTTCCCAATTCAACATAACTATCTCCTAATTCTTTTATTAATCACCAACAAGCAAATGGCTTATTGGCATGCTTCACATTCTTCGAAACCAGCATCGCCTGGGCGCATTGTGCAAACTGGGCCATCAGCCTCAACTCTGCCAGCAGCGATTGCAGCAGCTGCGTCGGTACCATTTACGCCACCACCGCTAGAAACAGAGTTCAACTGACCGCTAGCAACTGTTGATTTCTCAACGTGAGTTGCAGCCATCGTGCGGAGGTAATAAGTAGTCTTCAAGCCACGCAACCAAGCCAACTTGTATGTATCGTCCAATTTCTTACCGGAAGCTCCACCCATGTAGATGTTCAGTGACTGCGCTTGGTCGATCCACTTTTGACGGCGGGAAGCCGCTTCAACCAACCAACTTGGCTCAACTTCGAAGGCGGTTGCGTACAAATCACGTAAATCCTGAGGAATGCGATCGATCTTAGACAAAGTACCGTCAAAGTATTTAAGATCAGCAATCATTACCTCATCCCAAAGGCCGCGATCCTTCAAGTCACGCACTAAGTACTCATTCACCACGGTGAATTCGCCAGAAAGGTTAGATTTCACGAACAAGTTCTGGAAAGTTGGCTCAATACAAGCAGACACACCAATGATGTTCGAAATGGTTGCTGTTGGGGCAATAGCCACACAGTTAGAGTTACGCATACCGTGCTGCTTAATGCTTGCACGCAAACCACTCCAGTCCATAGTGGAGGAGTTATCCACCTCTACATAACCACCGCGCTCAGCTGCCAACATGGCTACTGAATCCTGTGGGAGGATGCCGCGATCCCATAAAGAACCTTTGTAGGTGCTGTAAACGCCACGCTCTTCAGCCAATTCATTAGATGCTTGGTATGCGTAGTAGCAAACTGCTTCCATTGAAGAGTCAGCAAACTTCACAGCCTCATCGCTAGCGTAAGGAATGCGTTGCATATGTAAACAATCCTGGAAGCCCATGATGCCCATACCCACTGGACGATGCTTTAAGTTGGAATTGCGTGCCTTAGCTACTGCGTAGTAGTTGATATCAATTACGTTATCAAGCATACGCATTGCGGTACGAACGGTTCTTTGGAGCTTCTCGTGGTCCAAAATCATTTTGCCATTGGCATCGGTAGTCATGTGAGCGGTTAAGTTCACAGAACCCAAGTTACAAACTGCAATCTCGCTCTCATTGGTATTGAGGGTGATCTCTGTACAGAGATTAGATGAGTGAACTACGCCAATGTGCTGTTGCGGGCTACGGATGTTGCAAGGATCTTTGAAAGTAATCCATGGGTGACCGGTTTCAAACAGCATACCGAGCATCTTGCGCCACAATTGCTGCGCTGGAATACGACGGAATGGCTTCAATTCACCACGATCAGCCTTCTGCTCATAAGCAACATAAGCTTCCTCAAACGCTCTGCCATATTTGTCATGTAAATCTGGAGTATTGGATGGTGAAAATAAAGTCCAATCGCCACCTTCCATCACACGCTTCATGAACAAGTCAGGAATCCAGTTAGAAGTATTCATATCATGGGTGCGACGACGGTCGTCACCAGTGTTCTTGCGCAATTCTAAGAACTCTTCGATATCTAAGTGCCATGTTTCCAGGTAGGCGCAGACTGCGCCTTTACGCTTACCGCCTTGATTCACGGCAACCGCAGTGTCATTTACCACCTTCAAGAATGGCACCACACCTTGTGATTTACCGTTAGTACCTTTGATATGACTTCCCAATGCACGCACATTGGTCCAGTCATTACCCAAGCCACCAGCAAACTTAGATAACAAAGCGTTTTCTTTCAATGCTTCGTAGATGCCATCCAAATCATCATCCACTGTCGTCAAATAGCAGCTAGAGAGCTGTGGACGGGTAGTTGCTGAATTAAACAAAGTTGGTGTACTGGACATGAAATCGAATGTAGAAAGGATTTCATAGAACTCAATTGCACGACGCTCACGGTCCAATTCATTCAAGGACAATCCCATTGCTACGCGCATGAAGAAAGCCTGCGGCATTTCAATGCGGCGGTCTTCAATATGCAAGAAATAGCGGTCATACAAAGTCTGCAAACCAAGGTAGTTAAACTGCAAGTCACGGCTAGCATTCAAAGCTGCAGCTAAGCGCGGCAAGTCAAACTCACGCATACGTGGGTCTAACAACTCAGCAGAAATACCTTCGTTAATGTACTTAGCGAAATAAGTGCTGTACTCAGCTTGCATGTCACCTTGCAATACTTCTTTACCCAAGATTTCCTTGCGAATCACGTGCATCAGTATGCGCGCTGTCACTTGGCTGTATGCAGGATCTTTTTCAATCAAAGTACGAGAGGCCAAGATGGCAGAATCATAGACTTGCGCCATTGGCACGCCATCATATAAATTCTTGATGGTTTCAGTAATGATTGGAGTGGCATCGATGTTATTGCCCAAACCTTCGCAAGCTGCCTCAATTACTGTTCGCAAAGCGGCCATATCAAGCCACTTTTCAATTCCGTTATCCGTTACTTTGATACCAGACTCTCCGGCCTGATTAGCTGTTTGAGCCTCTTGTGAAAGTTCTTGCTGAGCTGCACGCTCTTGATTACGCTTTTCACGATAGAGAACGTAAGCACGAGCAACGTTGTGCTCACCACTACGCATCAAAGCCAATTCAACTTGATCTTGGATATCTTCAATGTGGAAAGTTCCGCCGTTTGGTCGGCTACGCAATAGCGCGCGCACAACAGCGTTAGTCAACTGCTCTACTTGCTCGCGAACCCGCGCAGAAGCCGCACCCTGGCCACCATTAACCGCCAAGAATGCCTTGGTTACAGCAATCGCAATTTTGGATGGCTCAAACGCTACAACCGAACCATTACGGCGAATAATTTTGTAATCAGACAACTGGGTTGCTTGGTTGCCACCAACACCACCAGCCACAAAGCTGGCAGAAGGAGCTTGATTTACCGCCCCTGCAGGACTCATTCCTGGGTTATTTACTCCAGCCGGTTGACCTGGTGTCTGTGGATTGGCGTATGTCATGTTGCTCCTACGTGTATATATAGTTATTTGGACAAAATATCGTTTAAAAACGATAAGGTATTGCTGGTATAGCCACTATATCTAGTGTCTTGAAGTGTATTAGGCACTAAGTATAGGGAAATATTTGTTAATTGGTAAGCCATTTATGACAAATATTTATTAGGACTTTTACTAAGTTTTCTACTTATTTTCGGGTCATTTTGGTGCGAAATTTTTGGCCCTTTTTATACAAAGGCTAAAAAAGTAAGCGTACGCTCACATACAAAAGAAAGACTATCTCTGACTCAAGCCGAAAGGTAGTTTTTCACCTGAAATTGCTGTCTCTTTCTGGAACTTTTTCCAGTCAAAGAAAATTCCAGGATCTGTTTTGCGATCGGGTGCAATATCGCTGTGCCCAGCAAATTGCAAAAGTGGGTACGTGCTCGTTAATTTTTGAATGAGCTTTGCTAAGACCAGATACTGCGAAGCTTCGAATGGTGTGTCGCCATCTCCTTCCAACTCAATGCCAATGGAAAAGTCATTGCACTTTTCACGACCAAGAAATGAAGAAACGCCGGCATGCCAGGCCCTGTCCTGAGTGGATACAAACTGAACCAACTCCCCAGAACGCGTAATTAAAAAGTGACTGGAAACTTTTTGGCCTGCTATCCCCACAAAATAAGGATGGACGTTTGAATCAAGCTTATTTTGGAAAAAATCAACAATATGATGGCTTGATGGTTTATTTCTAAATTCAGATGGCGGAAGACTGATGTGATGAATCACCACTAAATCAGGCGTAGCATTTTCTGGCCTAGCATCTTGATTGGGTGAAATCTGCCAGTGTGCATCACCAATCCAACCCTGCGAGTCTAAGGACTGAAGATGCTCTTTTGAACAATAGAATCGGTTTTCATAAATAACTGCTTCTGACATTGGAAGGTGGACTTTGCAGCACTGACATTGCACCATTACCTCGGGGGATCTCACCTTTTCGGGCTTATTTTTATTGGGCTTGAAGGGGTTCTCTGCATCGAGCACAGCTTGCTTTTTACCTTTAATCCAAAGATATAAAATGCCAGCGCCAGCAAATAATAGAAGCCACTTAAACAAGGCTTAAGCTCTCTGAAGAATGACTTCAACCACAAAACGACTACCAACATAAGCAAGCAACAGAGCCGTGTAAGCACTTAATACCCAACGAATAGCGGCTCTTCCACGGAGCCCCACTCGCCAACGCGCTATCAATAAGCCCGCAAACAAAAACCATGAGACCAAAGCAAAAATTGTCTTGTGATCAAACACGAGAGGTTTGCCGAACAAGGTTTGAGAGAAGAGTAATCCCGAAAACACAGTCAAGCTTAGAAGTGCAAAACCTACATAAAGCAAGTTGAATAAAAGACTTTCCATTGTCATTAGCGGGGGCAAATCCTCTAACCAGTGCGCCAAGCGGCCATTAGGAATAATTGCTAATTGACGATGCAAGGCGCGATCTTGAACACTCATCAGCATGGCATGCATTGCCGCTAAACTCAGCAACCCCACTGCGACCGTTGCCACAACAAAATGACCTTTAAACCAAGGATCGGCAACAGCCTTGGGAGAAATTAAGATTCCTGGAAAAAGACCAGGAAGAAACGCGCAAACCATTGCAAACATTAAGGCCATCCAACGCAAACTGGAAATGGGCAAAAACCATGATTGAAACCAATAAAAAGCCAGGCCAACCCAAGCAATCAAGGACAAATCTTGCGCAAAACCAAATACAAAACCTTGAGCAGTAAATACTGAGTCATGTAGTTGGACCCCATGTATCACTAAAATCACAAAAAGGGCAGCCTGTACCAAGGTACTTGATAGCCCAAACTCCACGCCGCTCTTGGCTTTGAAGCTCAAAACGAGCAAAAGCACTAAATAAAGTGCAGAAGGAAGCCATCCGTAACTTGAGTAACCTAAAATATCCATCTGGAAAGTCTAATCGATAAATGCTAGAGAACCTCACCGACCGCCTATCTCGCGTTGTTAAAACAATGCGGGGCCAAGCCCGCCTTACTGAAGCCAATACCGCAGAAATGCTGCGGGAAATCCGTTTGGCCCTTCTGGAGGCTGACGTAGCGCTTCCAGTGGTGAAGTCTTTACTGGAGCAGATTAAATTTAAAGCCCTTGGTGAGGAAGTGGTTGGTAGCCTCAGTCCAGGACAAGCTCTGGTTGGTGTAGTGCAGCGAGAGCTAGCTCAAGTAATGAAGGGTGACACCAATCAAAGTGGCGAACTCAATTTAGCAACCCAGCCCCCAGCGGTGATATTGATGGCTGGCTTGCAGGGTGCCGGTAAAACGACCTCCGTTGGCAAACTTGCCAAATGGTTGCAAGAAAAGAAGAGGAAGAAAGTTCTCACTGTTTCTTGCGACGTCTATCGTCCAGCCGCAATCGAGCAATTAGAGACGGTTACCAAACAAGTGGGTGCTAATTTTTTCCCGAGCGACATTAGCCAAAAACCCAATGACATTGCACTTGCCGCTCTTGATTGGGCGCGCCGTCACTACTTTGACGTAGTTTTAGTGGATACCGCAGGTCGCCTTGGTATTGATGAAGTACTCATGCAAGAAATTAAAACTTTGCATGCCAGCCTCAATCCTATCGAAACCTTATTTGTTGTGGATGCGATGCTTGGCCAAGATGCTGTTAATACCGCCAAAGCTTTCCACGAAGCTCTCCCGCTAACAGGCATCATTCTCACCAAGCTAGATGGTGACTCCCGCGGCGGTGCAGCGCTTTCAGTTCGTCAAGTTACAGGTGTCCCTCTCAAGTTTATCGGCGTAGCCGAGAAAATGGATGGTCTGGAAGCTTTTGATGCCGAACGTATGGCTAATCGCATCTTGGGCATGGGCGACATCCTAGCCTTAGTTGAACAAGCGCAGCAACACGTTGATGTTGCTAAAGCAGAAAAATTAGCAAGCAAGATTTCTAAAGGTGGGTTTGATCTTGAGGATTTTCGAGATCAACTTATGCAGATGCAAAAGATGGGTGGTATGGCCAGCCTCATGGATAAATTACCCAGCCAAGTTGCACAAGCGGCATCTAAAGCAAACCTGAGCAATGCCGATAAACAAACCACGCGCATGCGCGGCATCATTGATAGCATGACACCTCAAGAGCGCAGAAAACCTGAATTACTAAAAGCTAGCCGCAAGCGTCGGATTGCTGCAGGCTCTGGGGTAGAGGTACAAGAAGTAAATCGCCTGCTTGCTCAATTCGAGCAAATGCAAACGATGATGAAACAATTCAAAGGTGGAAAAATGGCGCGCACCATGGCTAGTATGGCTGCCAAAGGAGCCGCCAAGGGAATTGGCGGACTCTTTAAAAAATAATGAACCAGGTTTAATTAAGCAATCAATTGCTTTGCAGCATGTACCGCAGCAATTACTTTTGCCTTGATGTCACCGAGTGGAATATTCTGAGATTCAGCATCGGTACGTCCTTTAAATTCCACTTGAGAATCTGCCAAGCCACGATCGCCAATGACTACTCGGAATGGCGCCCCGATCAACTCCCAGTCGGCAAACATTGCGCCTGGGCGTTCATTGCGATCATCCAAAATTACATCAATTCCATCAGCCAAAAGTTCGTCATGTAATTGATCACAGGCGGTTTTAACTGCTTCTGATTTCTCGTAACCCATCGGGCAAATCACTACCTCAAATGGTGCCATAGAAATTGGCCAAATAATACCGCGCTCATCGTGACCCTGCTCAATTGCAGCGCCTAGCAATCGAGTAACGCCGATCCCGTAACAACCCATTACCATCGGCTGCGCCTTGCCTTGCTGATCCAAGTATGTGCAACCCATAGCTTCTGAATAACGCGTACCCAGCTGGAATACATGACCGACTTCAATGCCACGGCAAATATCAACAATGCCTTTGCCATCTGGAGAAGGGTCACCGATCACTGCATTGCGAATATCCAGCACCAATGGCTCAGGTAAATCACAGCCCCAGTTCACACCAGTCAAGTGATGTCCAGCTTCATTTGCGCCACATACAAAATCAGCCATATTGGCGACTGTAAGATCAGCAACAACAGTTACATCAGCACTCACTCCAACAGGGCCTAAATATCCCGCTGGTGCATCACAGGCTTGCTTGATTTCAGCTTCGGTTGCAAAACGCGATTCAGTCATACCAGGAATCTTGCTAGCTTTCACTTCATTGAGTTCATGGTCTCCACGTACCAACAACATAAAGAGTTTTGCCGGGCCACTATCTTGATCCGCAGCAAATAGTAGAGACTTCACAGTGCGCTCAAGAGGGATATTTAAGAGCTTCGCTACATCAGCACAGTTTGTTTTATCAGGCGTAGGCACCTTAGTCATAGCCGCAGATGCTGCTCCGCGAGCAGCAATTAACGCTAAAGACTCAGCAGCCTCTAAGTTAGCTGCGTAATCAGAATTTGGGCAATACACAATCGCATCTTCACCAGTATCAGCAATCACATGGAACTCTTGACTGCCAGAGCCACCAATCGCGCCATTGTCTGCCGTGACAGCGCGGAATTGAAGACCCATACGCTTAAAGATACGGGTGTAGGCATCAAACATCGTTTGATAAGACTTCTTGAGCCCCTCAACATCCCTGTCAAATGAATAAGCATCCTTCATACTGAACTCACGACCACGCATGATGCCAAAACGAGGGCGTCTTTCATCGCGGAACTTTGTCTGAATTTGATAGAAGTTCACTGGTAACTGTTTGTAACTCCTGATCTCATTGCGCGCCAAATCAGTAATCACTTCTTCAGAGGTTGGCTGAATTAAAAAATCACGTTCATGGCGATCTTTGATCCGAAGTAACTCTGGACCCATCTTTTCCCAACGACCTGTCTCTTGCCACAATTCAGCTGGCTGAATCATCGGCATCAGTAATTCAATTGCACCAGCACGATTCATTTCTTCGCGAATGATGTTTTCTACTTTGCGAATGACTTTCAAACCCAGTGGCAAATAGTTGTAGATGCCTGCGCTAAGCTTGCGAATTAAACCTGCACGAACCATAAGTTTGTGCGAAACCACCTCAGCGTCGGAGGGGGCTTCTTTTAGCGTGGCGAGAAATGATTGTGAGGCTTTCATGTATGGATATAATCAAATCGTTGATTTTAAAGGATTTGAGGCACGATCATGCTTGACCGTGAAGGGTAT
>CANCPL010000069.1:0-9349 GCA_947380065.1 Burkholderiaceae bacterium
ATTACAATCTCTTTAAGACGACTTTTTGCAGCGCATCATCGTGGTGCGTTCTGACAAGGCGTTTTTTGAATGACCTATTAAGACGCTATGGATTTAATCCGCAATTTTTCTATCATCGCCCATATCGATCACGGCAAATCGACGCTTGCTGATCGTATTATTCAACTCTGTGGCGGTCTTTCCGATCGCGAAATGGAAGCCCAAGTACTTGACTCAATGGATATTGAGCGTGAGCGCGGCATCACCATTAAAGCGCAAACCGCAGCTTTAAATTACAAAGCTAAAGACGGCAAGATTTACAACATCAATCTCATTGATACCCCGGGTCACGTCGACTTCTCTTACGAGGTAAGTCGTTCATTGTCCGCTTGCGAAGGTGCATTGTTGGTGGTGGATGCCAGTCAAGGTGTGGAAGCACAAACGGTTGCGAACTGTTACATGGCTCTGGAGTTGGGCGTTGAGGTTGTGCCAGTACTCAATAAGATTGACTTACCCCAAGCTGATCCTGAACGTGCTAAAAAAGAAATTGAAGACGTCATTGGTATTGATGCATCCGAGGCTGTCACATGCTCGGCTAAAACAGGTTTGGGTGTGGCGGATGTAATTGAGGAAATGATTGCTAGAGTGCCTCCGCCTAAGGGTAATGCAACAGATCCATTGCAGGCCTTGATTATTGACTCCTGGTTTGACAACTACGTAGGTGTTGTCATGTTGGTACGCGTTGTGAATGGCACTTTAAAACCAAAAGAAAAAATTACCTTAATGGCAAATGGCTCAAGCCATTTAGTTGAGCATGTAGGCGTGTTTAGTCCGAAGTCAGTAGACCGTCCAGAGTTATCTGCAGGTCAAGTGGGCTTTGTGATTGCCGGTATTAAAGAGTTAAAAGCAGCCAAGGTGGGCGACACCGTTACACATACTCCTGGACAGCAGGGTAGAGTTCCTGCTTCTGAACCACTTCCTGGTTTCAAAGAGGTCAAACCTCAGGTCTTTGCTGGCTTATATCCAGTAGAGGCGAGTGAATATGATCAGTTGCGTGAGTCTCTTGAAAAGCTTAAGTTAAATGATGCTTCACTCTTGTATGAGCCAGAGGTATCGCAGGCTTTAGGTTTTGGATTCCGTTGTGGATTCTTAGGTTTACTCCACATGGAGATCGTACAAGAGCGTTTAGAGCGCCAGTACGGTATGAATCTCATCACAACCGCTCCAACGGTGGTGTATCAAGTAGAACAATCCGACGGCACACTCATGATGGTGGATAACCCGTCGAAGATGCCTGAGGCCAGCAAGATCAATACCATTCTTGAGCCGATTGTGACGGTCAATTTATACATGCCGCAAGAGTATGTAGGGGCGATGATTACCTTATGCGTTGGTAAGCGCGGCATTCAGATGGATATGAATTACCTAGGTCGTCAGGTCAAGCTCACTTACGAGTTGCCGATGGCCGAGATTGTTTTGGACTTCTTTGACAAAATGAAATCCATCTCACGTGGCTATGCCTCGATGGATTATGAGTTCAAGGAATATCGTCCGGCAGACGTGGTCAAAGTCGATATCCTCATCAATAGCGAACGGGTTGATGCCCTTTCCGTGATTGTTCACCGTAGTAATAGTCAACATCGCGGGCGCGAAGTGGTCGCTAAGATGCGCGGGATTATTCCTCGTCAAATGTTTGATGTGGCTATTCAGGCCGCAATCGGAAGTAACATCGTTGCGCGTGAAAACGTCAAGGCCTTACGTAAAAACGTATTGGCTAAGTGCTACGGTGGCGACATCTCCCGTAAACGTAAGTTATTAGAGAAGCAAAAAGAAGGTAAGAAACGTATGAAGCAAGTCGGTAACGTGGAAATTCCACAAGAAGCCTTCTTGGCTATTCTGCAGGTGGAGGATTAATGAACTTTGCTTTAGTCCTCTTTATCTTGGTGATTGTTTCTGGAATCGCTTGGGTTGCTGACAAATTACACTTTGCTCCGCAAAGACGTTTGGCTGGCAACGACCGTATGCCTTTATGGCTTGAGTACACAGCAGGTTTCTTCCCGGTCATCTGTGCTGTATTTGTGTTGCGCTCTTTTATTGCTGAGCCATTCAAGATACCGTCTGGCTCCATGATTCCCACTTTGCAAATTGGTGATTTTATTTTGGTAAATAAATTTACTTACGGAATTCGTTTACCAGTGATCAATCAAAAAGTAGTCGACTTAGGTTCGCCTAAGCGAGGTGATGTTGTGGTATTTCGTTATCCACGTGATGAGTCAGTTGATTACATTAAACGTATAGTGGGATTGCCGGGCGATGAAATCACTTATGAAAATAAACGCCTGACGATCAATGGTCAGCCATTACAGTACAGTGGCGGCGAGTCTTATCTTGACCCTGAGAATATGCGCTACGCTAAGCGCTTCACAGAAACTTTTCCAGCAGACTTGGGTGGCAATCGTCATGAGATCCTGAATGATCCCGATCGACCATCCGCCGTATTTCCGACCGAGCGCTTCCCAGGTTCCGAGTTCTGTCAGTATCAACAGGCTGGTGTGACTTGCAAGGTGCCAGCGGGTCATTATTTTGCCATGGGTGACAACCGAGACAACAGTCTAGATTCTCGCTATTGGGGTTTTGTGCCGGATAAAAATATTGTGGGCAGGGCCTTCTTCGTTTGGTTAAACCTAGGTAATCTTCGCCGTATAGGCGGGTTCGAGTAAACATCATGAATGCGCGCGCCGTTATCGAAACTGGACCGCTGCAAGAGCGCCTCGGCTACACCTTCAAGAAGCCTGAGCTATTGAATCAAGCCTTGACTCATCGTAGCCATAGTAAAAAAAATAATGAGCGACTTGAGTTTCTGGGCGACTCTATTCTGAATTGCGTCGTTGCTGAAATGCTTTATGAGCGTTATTCAGACTTAGATGAGGGTGATCTCTCTCGTGTGCGTGCAAACTTAGTCAAGCAACAAGCCTTATATGAAATCGCCCAAACTTTATCTTTGTCGGATTACCTACGTTTAGGCGAAGGTGAGTTGAAGAGCGGCGGCTTCCGTCGCCCCTCAATCCTTGCTGATACCTTGGAGGCAGTGACTGGCGCCATCTTTATGGATGGTGGTTTTGAGGCTGCTAAGGCAAGCTTACGTAAGCTGTATTCCATTATCTTGGCCCATGTGGACCCCAAAACTTTGGGTAAAGACGATAAAACCTTATTGCAAGAATGCTTACAAGGCTATCAACTGCCATTACCAACCTATAACGTTACCGGTACTACAGGAGCTGCCCATAACCAGCAGTTTGAGGTTGAGTGCTTGATCCCAAGTCATAAGGTAGCGGTTAAAGGTGAGGGCGCATCACGTCGTGCTGCTGAGCAAGCGGCGGCAAAGCTAGCTTTAATTGCCATGCTCAAGGCATTGCCGCAGGAATCTCGTAAACCCAAGAAGACTCGGTCGGCTAAAAAGAAGGCGGCCAAAAAGGAAGTGACCGAAGAGCAGTTCAATCTTAAGCTGAAGGGCTAATCGTGTTTAGATGCGGCACCATCGCCATTGTTGGGCGTCCTAATATGGGTAAATCAACACTTCTCAATGCTTTGGTCGGGCAGAAGATCAGTATTACCTCTCGTAAGGCACAAACAACACGGCATCGTATTCTGGGTATTCAGAATCGTGAAGAAGCGCAGTTCATTTTTATTGATACCCCCGGCTTTCAGACACGCTTACTGAATACCTTGAATAAAGCATTAAATCGCACCGTCACTACTGCCTTGCAAGATGTGAATGTAGCTTGCTTTGTGGTTGAGGCTGGTTACTTTGGAGAAGACGACAAGAAGGTATTGAAGTTACTTCCAGATGACTTACCAGTTGTCTTGGTTCTGAACAAATTGGATTTATTTAATAGTCGTTTTCAGACCCCATCAGAACGTGATCAGGCTTTGCTCAGCTTCATTAAAGAGATGGCTCGCCCTTGGTGTGAGTTAGGTGGTCACGAAGATCAGAAATGCGAGTTTGCTGAAATCGTGCCGATGAGTGCAAAGAGTCCTGGTGATATCGAAAGATTGCTCGACGTGCTTGAAGGTTATCTGCCTGAAGCGGAAGCTGTCTATGATGGCGATACCATCACGGATCGTAGTGAGCGTTTTTTAGCTGCCGAGATCCTGCGTGAAAAGGTATTCCGCTTTACTGGCGAAGAGTTGCCATATACCAGCACAGTTGTAATTGATCAGTTCAAGATGGATGGCAAGATGCGTCGCATAGCGGCAACCATTTTGGTCGATCGCGATAGTCATAAGGCGATGATCATTGGACAAAAGGGTGAGCGCCTCAAGAAGATTTCGACTGATGCCCGCATCGATATGGAAAAGCTCTTTGACGGCAAAGTCTTTTTGGAGACTTGGGTTAAGGTCAAGCGAGGCTGGGCAGATGATCGCGCTGAATTGCGGGCGCAAGGTCTGGAATAAATTTCTATGGCCTCGATTCGTGTTGCTGACGAACCTGCTTTTGTATTGCACAGCATTCCCTATAAAGAAACCAGCTTAATTCTGGATGTTTTTACTCGACAATATGGTCGTATGGCTTTGATTGCTAAGGGTGCAAAACGCCCGCACTCAACCTTAAGACCTGTCTTGCAGCGTTTCCAGCCGCTTCTGGTTTCTTGGAGCGGTAAATCCGAGCTGCGCACCCTAACAAAGTCGGAGTGGGTGGGTGGTATGCCTTCCTTGGTGGGAGATGCTTTACTATGCGGTTTTTATCTTAACGAGTTACTCGTGAAGTTTTTAGCGCGCGAAGACGATTATGAAAAGCTTTACGATCGCTACGCCGAGACAATTAATGCTCTTTCCAACCTTGAGTTTGAATCTAAAGGGCTAGAGGAAATTCTGAGGCCCTTTGAGTTATCCCTACTCCAAGAAACGGGTTACGCAGCCGCTTTAGACCGTTGCGTCGAAACTAATGAAGCACCGCTAGCTCAAGAACAGTACATATACCAACCAGAGCGTGGGGTACGTCCTGTTCAGGTAGATGATCCAGGGCATTGGCCTGTTCTGACCGGCAAATCCCTTTTATCGATTGCGGTAGGAGATTTTTCTGATCCAGAGACTCTTTTGGAGAGTAAGCAATTGATGCGTTTTCTGCTGGGCTTGCATTTGCAAGATCAGGTATTAACTACTCGCCAGATTTTGATTGATCTAAGGAAAATCTAGTAATCTATATCAATGAACAGCCACCTAGCCCTTGAACTGGGTATTAATATTGATCACGTCGCCACTTTGCGTAATGCGCGTGGTACTGTGTATCCCGATCCGCTAAAAGCGGCAGTTTTGGCTGAGGAAGCAGGCGCAGATCTCATCACCTTACATTTACGGGAAGATCGTCGTCACATTAAAGATGCAGATTTATTGGCTTTGCGTCCACTCATTAAAACCCGCATGAATCTTGAATGCGCAGTCACCCCAGAAATGATCAACATTGCTTGCAAGGTAAAACCACATGATGTCTGCCTTGTTCCCGAGAAGCGCGAAGAGGTTACAACTGAGGGTGGCCTAGATGTAACGGGTCACTTTGAGGCTGTGAAATCGGCCACGAAACAATTACAAGATGCTGGCATTCGAGTATCCCTCTTTATTGATCCTGAAGAGAAACAAATTCAGGCAGCTAAAGAAGTTGGTGCAACTGTAGTGGAGTTGCATACCGGTCGTTATGCTGATTTATCTGGTGCCGCTCAAGTATCCGAATTAGAGCGTATTCGTAAGGCCGCCATATTTGGAAAAAGTATTGGCCTGAGAGTCAATGCTGGCCATGGTTTACACGAAGGTAATGTCAAGCCAATTGCCGCCATTACTGAATTATCTGAGCTGAATATTGGCCATGCCATTGTTGCTGAGGCTTTATTTAAGGGTTGGCAAAAAGCAATCACTGATATGAAGGCCTTGATGATTCAGGGTAGGGCCAAACCTTAAGAATCAATCACGGTAAACATCCATTTAAAAAAATGATCATTGGTATCGGCACTGACATTCTGCAGATTGAGCGCTTACAAGCGGCTTACGATCGAACTAATGGTCGCTTAGCCGAAAAAATACTTGGTCCCGATGAAATGCTGGTATTCAAGCATCGTCTTTCCAGAAATCATAAACGAGGTATTGCGTTCTTAGCCACCCGTTTTGCAGCCAAAGAGGCCTTTTCAAAAGCGATTGGACTTGGGATGAGAATGCCAATGACCTGGCGCTCACTCCAAACCTTAAATGAGCCCAGTGGCAAGCCCGTAACTAGCTACCTCGGAGCATTGGCTCAATTTATGCAAGAGAGAAATTGGGAGGCTCACGTGACAGTAAGCGATGAACAGGATATGGCAATTGCGCATGTCATTGTTACTCAAAAGTAAAAACAAGAAATAAAGAATCTACAAAGAGGAATCCATGAGTAAAGCCACCATGAACCCAGGCCCGGTCACTCTAGATGTAGTTGGTCTGGAATTAAATGCGGAAGATCGTCGTCGTATCTTGCATTCACTGACTGGTGGCGTGATTTTGTTTGGCCGAAACTTTACCAATCGTCAGCAGCTCACCAAATTAACTGCTTCGATTAAGAAGCTTCGCCCAGATGTCCTGATTTCGATTGACCATGAGGGTGGTCGAGTGCAGCGCGCCAAGTCCGATGGCTTTACTCACCTACCCGCAATGCGCAAGCTTGGCGAGCTCTGGGGTGCTAAGAATAAATCGAATCACCCAGCCGAATCTGCTGCTATTGCGATGGCTGCAGCAACCGCTTGTGGTTACGTACTTGCAGCTGAGCTGCGTGCCTGTGGCGTTGACTTCAGTTTTACCCCGGTTCTTGACTTGGATTTTGGTCGTAGCGGTGTCATTGGCGATCGATCTTTTAGTCGCGACCCACAAATTGTCTTTGCGTTAGCAAAAAGTCTAAATGAAGGTTTGCGCTTAGCTGGTATGGCGAACTGCGGTAAACACTTTCCTGGGCATGGTTGGGCTGAGGCAGATTCGCATGTAGCTATTCCGGTCGATGAACGTTCTTTAAAAGAAATCTTGAACGATGATGCCAAGCCCTATGAGTGGTTAGATCTCAGTTTGACTTCGGTAATGCCAGCACACGTGATCTATCCAAAGGTAGATAAGAACCCAGCAGGATTCTCAAAGATTTGGCTTCATTCCATTCTGCGTCAAGAATTGGGCTTTGAAGGCGTGATCTTTAGTGATGACCTATCCATGGAGGGTGCAAGCGTAGCGGGATCAGTAGTAAAGGGTGCTGAGATGGCCTTAGATGCTGGATGTGATGCGGTATTAATCTGCAATCGTCCAGATCTTGCAGACCAGTTACTTTCTAAGTTAAAAGTAACCAAAGCTAAACAGGTGGAGTCGGCAACCCGTTTAAATCGCCTCATGCCTACTGCCTCTGCAAGCTCATGGGATACGCTTCAAAGCGAGTCTGAATACCAGCATGCCAAGGGCTTGCTGCAACAGTTAAATTTAATTCAGTAGAGTCTGATTAATTCTTGGAAACCCTCTCCCATTCGGAGAGGACAAACTTTTTAATGTCGTACCCTTGTGGTCTTGCACAGACAATAGTATCTACGTCCACTGACTGATAAATTTTCTGCAGTCTTAGCGAATCGCCCTTCGTTGAAAAATTGGGCATCCAAGATCCCCAGAAAAATCCAATACTTTCAAGTTCAAGATAGGCATGTGCTGCTGTCTCTTGCTCTATTGGAATATCTAAATAGATAGAAGCAAGATTGAGAGCCTCTAGCTGTCTGAGCTCATGCATCACTGCAGCGACTAAGTCACTACCAATACGATCAATAGCAATATTTGCAGTTTGAATGCTGGAATTAATCACGGTATGAAAAGTCGTTTTCCCGCTCGCAGCTATATTAGTGCTCACAATATTGCGTGGCAGGTTTAAATCAAGAGCCAGTGATTTAGCATGTTCCGCATGTTGAGGCGGCATATAAATGGTGTGGGGGCGATCGTTTAGTGGCAGATAAAAAGCCAACAATGACATCCGAGTATCGGGATGATTTTCTAGACCCTTCATAGATATCGTTGGGGGTACATCTCCAATAAATAATCCAGTCTCTTTAGCGTTAAACGCAATCATTTCATGTTGGCTATAAGGGTGGTTTGTAACGCATTCTGTCCAAAATCCAGGTAAAGACAGCTCTTGTGCAATCTCAATACGTTTTTTAGCCATGATTTCGGCAATGTGATGTCCCCTAAAATTGGGATCAACCATCATCTTGCCAGCCTCTGGAGATACATTGTGTGCTCCATCAAAAGTCAGGGCGCAATGTCCGATGATTTGGCCATTGTCTAATTTTGCAATGACTGAATGCATTAACTTGTTCTCGACAATTTCTTCTAATAGGCCAATGTCATACATCGCCGTGTTGGGGTAGCTTTCACCATAACAGCTCCGCACGCAGTCGATTAACTGAGGTAGATCTGCAAGATCAAGTTTGGCGATTTTGGGGGAAATTTCATTATTCATGGTTTAGATATTATGAAGGGTAGTCTGAAAATAAAAAAGCCCAGCAATGCCGGGCTTTTTACGCTTGTAGTAGACCAATTAGTTAGCGCGGCTACGATATTCACCAGTACGAGTATCAATCTCTATCTTGTCGCCAGTGTTGCAGAACAAAGGAACTTGCAATTCATAGCCAGTTGCCAATTTTGCGTTCTTCAAAACCTTGCCTGAGCTGGTATCGCCTTTAACTGCTGGTTCTGTGTAAATAATTTCACGAACCAAAGAGTTTGGCATTGCAACAGAGAGTGCTTTACCTTCGTAGAACACTACTTCACAAGGCATGCTTTCTTCGAGGTAGTTCAATGCATCACCCATGAACTCCGCTTCAACTTCATACTGGTTGTATTCAGTATCCATAAATACATACATTGGATCGGAAAAATAAGAATAAGTACATTCTTTCTTGTCGAGGATCACAACATCAAACTTGTCATCAGCCTTAAAAACACCTTCATTCGGTGCACCGGTTAACAGGTTTTTGAACTTCATTTTCACAACGGAGGAGTTGCGGCCAGAGCGGCTGTATTCGGCTTTTAAAACGACCATGGCATCAGTGCCGATCATTACTACGTTACCAACGCGGAGTTCTTGTGCTGTTTTCATCTTGCTATTCCTGGGTGCAGAGCTGATTTTCTGCGGGTTTTATCAAAAACAAGATTGTACCCGCCCACAGGCTGGTTTCGCTGAAGATTAGGCTACAAAGTCCATTAGACGGGCGGCTAGACCGCCATCAGCTTGTTTTTTCAGTAAATCAGCATGCCAAGCCTTGGAATGGCTGTTCCAGCCCTCTATGGAGTCAAACCAATCGCTAGGCATTGCCCAGGTCATGGCGGCAAT
>CANCPL010000070.1:0-9125 GCA_947380065.1 Burkholderiaceae bacterium
AGGACTAGGGAGAGGAATGAGAGGTCTTGTGTAGAGGTCATGGTGGATTTTGTATGATGTAGGTTGATTTTACTAAGTTAATTAACTCAGCAATCCAACTTTTTCAGGATTATCACCATGTTTGACCGTCAAAACACCTTAGCCAAAACTGATCCCCAGTTATGGGCAGCCATTCAGAACGAAAATAAGCGTCAGGAAGATCATATTGAGCTGATTGCTTCCGAGAACTACACCTCACCAGCAGTCATGGAGGCACAAGGCTCTCAGTTAACCAATAAGTACGCCGAAGGCTATCCAGGCAAGCGCTATTACGGCGGTTGTGAATTCGTCGACGTTGCTGAGCAATTAGCAATTGATCGTGTAAAGGCATTGTTTGGTGCTGAAGCAGCAAACGTACAACCGCATTGCGGAGCATCTGCCAACCAAGCAGTGTTCTTGGCATTCTTAAAACCAGGCGATACCTTCATGGGCATGAGTCTTGCTGAAGGCGGTCACTTGACCCATGGCATGGCGTTGAACATGAGTGGCAAATGGTTTAACCCAATTGCTTACGGTCTCGATAAAAACGAAGAGATTGATTACGAGCAAATGGAACGTCTCGCTCGTGAGCACAAACCAAAATTGATTATTGCTGGTGCATCTGCATACTCTCTAAAAATAGATTTCGAGCGCATTGGTAAGTTAGCAAAAGAAGTGGGCGCGATTTTTATGGTCGACATGGCTCACTATGCTGGTTTAGTGGCTGCCGGTGTTTATCCAAATCCAGTACCACACGCTGACATCGTTACTTCCACAACACACAAGAGCTTGCGTGGCCCCCGTGGTGGCATCATTTTGATGAAGGCTGAGCACGAGAAAGCGATTAACTCTGCAGTGTTCCCAGGCTTACAGGGCGGTCCTTTGATGCATGTAATCGCGGGTAAAGCGGCAGCATTTAAAGAGGCGCAGGAGCCGGGCTTTATTGATTACCAAAAGCAAGTTGTTGCGAACGCAAAAGCGCTTGCAGAAACATTAATTGCGCGTGGCTTACGTATTGTTTCTGGCGGAACAGATTCTCATGTGATGTTGGTGGATTTGCGCGCCAAGAAAATGACTGGTAAAGAAGCGGAGCGTGTTTTAGGTGAAGCGCACATCACTTGCAATAAGAACGGTATTCCAAATGATCCAGAAAAACCAATGGTGACCAGCGGTATTCGTTTGGGTTCACCAGCGATGACTACACGTGGATTTAAAGAAGCAGAAGCAAGACAGGTTGGAAACTTTATTGCGGATGTTTTAGATAATCCAACTGATCCTGAGAACATTGCTAAAGTGCGCGCTCAAGTTTCTGAGCTCACGAAGCGTTTCCCAGTTTACGGTTAAGCAAGCAATCGGCAACCCACCTAAGAAAAGAAGAGCTCATTGCGCTGCCCTTTTTGCCATAACGAAGAGACCCAGGTTTTAGATACCCGGGTATCAGACGAGGGCGATACCATTCGCCGTCGTCGCCGTTGTGCTAAATGCGATAAGCGATTCACAACTTATGAACGTGTTGAGTTAGCACTCCCGGCGATCGTCAAGAAAAACGGCAGCAGAGTGGAATATAGTCACGATAAGCTGGCAAGTTCACTCAAGCTGGCTCTTCGTAAGCGCCCAGTATCTTCAGACTCCGTAGATGAATCTATTGCCCGCATTGAAGAAAAACTCCTCAGCCTTGGCGAGAAAGAAATTCCAAGCGAGCGTGTAGGTGAGTTGGTGATGCGTGAACTTAAGCGTCTTGATAAAGTGGCTTACATCCGCTTCGCTTCAGTCTACAGAAGCTTTGCAGATATTGAGTCTTTTGAGAGCGCTTTAAAAGAGCTCAAATAAGAAGCGCCTAAATAAACAGAGTTTTACAAAAGAAAAAGGACTGCATTGCAGCCCTTTTTGACTAATGGGAATTGAATTACTTCAATTCGGCAAAAATAGAAGTAGTAATGTCTTCAACGCTACCAGTGCCGCTGACCTTGCGATAGGCCGGCGCTTTTACTTTGTCCGCTGGACTGCCTTGCGCAGCCCATGAGGAGTAGTACTCCACCAATGGACGGGTTTGATCGTCGTAAACCTGTAAGCGTTTGCGAACAGTTTCTTCTTTATCGTCATCACGCTGAATAAGATCATCGCCAGTCACATCATCTTTACCTGCAACCTTTGGCGGGTTGTATTTGATGTGATAAGTGCGGCCAGAAGCGGGGTGCACGCGACGTCCGCCCATGCGATCGATGATGGCATCAAATGGCACATCGATTTCTAAAACGTAATCAATAGGAACGCCAGCATCTTTCATAGCTTGTGCTTGCGGAATCGTTCTTGGGACACCATCAAACAAATAGCCCTTGCTGCAATCGGGTTGAGTTAGGCGATCTTTAACGAGGCCGATGATGATGTCATCAGAAACAAGGCCGCCGGCATCCATAATCTTTTTAGCAGCAACGCCGAGTTCAGTTCCTGCTTTCACAGCAGCGCGCAACATATCGCCAGTAGAAATTTGTGGAATAGCGAATTTTTCGCAAATGAACTGAGCTTGTGTGCCTTTTCCAGCACCTGGTGCACCGAGCAGAATCAACCGCATTGTTTTCCCCTTAGAAGAGCTGTCATTGTCCCGTATTTTGTCGGGATCTTAGATACCTATTGACTAGGATTATCCCCGAGAAGCTCCAAACTACTGAGGTTTTGGCTTTTAGCCTTAGGTTAGCCTAGGAGCGAGCTAGTATCTGCCGCACTCTTTCGAGGTCCTCTGGGGTATCGACACCAGTTGGTGGAGCTTCTGAGGCGGTATGAACCGCTATGCGATAACCATTCCACAGGGCGCGCAATTGTTCCAGTGCCTCAGCCTGCTCTGGAGGTGCTGGCTCTAGACGAGTGTAGGCTTGTAAAAAGTCAGCTCTATAGGCATAGATCCCCAGATGGCGCAAATGCTCTATTTTTTGGTTTGCCTCAGGATCTCTCACAAACGGAATCGGCGCTCTGGAAAAGTAGAGCGCCTCACCAGAGCGATTGAGAACGAGTTTCACGACATTAGGGTTGTTGATCTCAGTAGCATCGGTAATCGGTACAGCAACTGTGGAGATGGCGCACTCTTGATGCTCCGCCAAAGTACTGGCAACTTGATTAATTAATTCCGGCGGAATGAGTGGCTCATCACCTTGTACATTCACAATCAATGCATTGCTGGGTAATTTAAGTAGCTGCGCAACCTCTGCAATGCGATCGGTTCCGGTTGGATGATCTGCGCTAGTCAGTAAACACTCAATACGGTACTCATCACAAGCTGCTTGTATTTCTGGTGAATCAGTTGCCACTACAACGCTGTGCGCAAGTGATTGCTTGGCGCGTTCTGCAACCCGAATGACCATCGGTTTACCACCAATGTCAGCTAGAGGTTTTCGAGGTAAGCGAGTGGATCCCAGTCTGGCTGGAATCACTACTAAAAAATCTGCAGCCTTGGAGTCAGTGTTCATTAAAGAATGATTTTTATTAAATTAAGCAATTTCATCAGCGCTAAGGCTGCGCGCTTCTTCAACCAGCATTACCGGCACATCATCTCGAATGGGATAAGCCAAGCGGTCAGCTTTGCAAATGAGTTCATGTTTCTCGGCATTTAAATGCAATTGGCTTTTGCATAGAGGGCAAACCAAAATATCGAGCAGTCGTTTATCCATGATTTCTTTGCAGTGATCTAAATGAAGAGTTTAAATATATGAGGACACAGTGTAGTGCTATGTACGCTAAACCTACAAGGTATAGCGATAAGGATTAGGTCTTTGCAGGATAGATTGGAGCCAGTCAGCCAGGCTATCCGGAAGAGTGAGAGTCATTGGCACCACCCAAATACGCTCATCGGTAATCGTTGTGCATTTCACAGCATCCTTTTCGGTAATGAGAATGCATTGTGCGTTGATCTTCTCAAAGAACTCAGGGGTATAGGTCGCATGATCAGGTAAAGGAATCGATTTAGCGACAATGCCCTGTTTCAGTAGATCATCAAAAAAGCGCTGTGGATTACCCAAGGCGGCAACAGCAGTAATTTTGTTTGGTAGATAGCTATCCGCAATTTGAGCAAGCGTCTGCGTATTTGTGGGATTGATCAATTGGTAGGCATTTCCCAAATTACCCAAGAGCGAGAATGCGCGACGCCCTAAAAAGTATTCATCCTGGGGGCCAAGCTTAGTTTCAATATCCTTTGTTTTTCCGGTAAAAAGGGTGGCATCGCGTTCGCGTGTCGCTGGTTCACGCAAAGGACCGGCGGGCAGCAAAAAGCGATTGCCTTCGCCGCGTCCATCACGCACTACGAATTCGATATCACGACCACCTTCGCGAGCAGGCCAGCGGGCTAAGCCGCTATGTTGCAAGCCATCATCACTAATGATGACGTTTACATTGGGTGAATGCTTGAGCAAAGCCCCAATACTTCTTTGACGCTTTGGAAAAACCCAAATCGGAAATTGGTCGTGCGTACGTTTTGCAATCAAGACTGGTTCATCGCCAACTAAAGCAGGATCAGAATTGCCGTGTACTTGTAAGGGTGCTGTTTGTGAAGAGGAGCCATAGCCTCTACTGATAATCCCGGGCCTCCATCCAAGTTGCTGTAAGCGTTCTGCTAAAGCAATGACGATGGGTGTCTTGCCTGTCCCGCCTACGCGAATATTGCCCACAATAATCACCGGTACTGGAGCAGGCTTTTGTTTTACTAAGCCCGTATCCAGAATTAATTTACGCATACGCACTACTAGGCCATAAAGCCAAGAGAGTGGCCATAGCAATAAGCTTGTAGGGCCACGTCTTTCCCAAAACTTAGGTGCTTTACGGAAAAAAGAAAAGGACATGAAGAATATTTTTCTTTGTTCTGAAGTTATTTTTTAGTTTGACTGCTAAAGACAATATTCGAGAGATTGGCATCACGCGCTGCTTCCAGTGCGCTCATCACAGCTTGGTGAGGCGCTTTGGCATCTGCATCAATATTGACCTGCAGAGAGCTAGCACCCTCCTTTTGACTACTTTGTCCATTTAGCTGAGTTAAGGCATTGCTGAGCTCTGACCGATCGACAACTTTGCCATTAACAGCGAAGCGGCCATCGCGACTGACTGCAATATGAATTTGCTTAACCTCTGCTTGGCTCTCATTGCCATTGGCAGTAGGTAAGGTAATGGCTAGTTCTTGATACCGTGTGAAGGTTGTAGAGATCATTAAAAAGATTAGCACCACCAACAGCACATCAATAAAAGGAATCAGATTGATTTCTGGTTCTACAGGCGTAGCACTGCCCCCAAGAGAAAATCTTCTCTTAGCTCGTGGGTGCGTTTCTAGCCAACTCATTTTGTAATGTCAACAGCGTCGTTTGGATACAGCTTTTTGAAAAGTTGACGAGTAAATTCTTCGCATTCACGTTGACGTTGATTTGCCATTGCGCGCAAACCACGCCAAGCAGCAAGAGCTGGAATAGCAATCAATAGTCCAAATGCAGTGTTGTACAAAGCGACTGATATACCGTGTGCCAATTGTTGTGGACTACCAGCGGCGCCATTAATCGCACCTTGACTGCCAAAGATTTCAATCATGCCCACTACAGTGCCAAATAAACCCAATAGCGGAGCTACTGTGGCGATCGTGGCAAGGGCACCTAAGTAGCGGTCCAGCTTAAGCCAAGTGCCTTGTGCGGTCACCTGCAGCTCCTCCAGCGCAGTATCGGTACTACTGCCGGCTAGTTTCTCTTTTAGTGCGCATGCCAATAAAGGACTTACAGGAGAAAGGTTGGCCAATTCTGCAATCTGCTGCTCGGAAACGGTTGATTTATTTCCAACCAACTGATTTGCAAGAGAAAAGACGCTTTCCAGACAATTTTTGGGAAATATATGCGTTTGACGCAGATACCAGCCACGCTCTATGGCGATTGCTAGGCCCAATATGGAAATGATGAGGAGGGGCCAAATAGGCCAGCCTGCGGATAGTAAGATGGAGTACATAAGCTCAGTACTTTAGCTGAATTAAAAAGCCTGTTTCGGAAACCTAGCCTGTGGATAACTCTGTGCAAAACTTTTTTGAATTCGCTCTGTAAGTCCTTGATACATGGTTGGTTCGGTTTTATGTTGCATTAAATTGAATTTATTGGATGAATTAATTCCTATATAAATCAATGGCTTGTATTTTTGATGTTGGATTTATGAGACGTTTTGGGTCAGTAATTACTTACTTATGAGCATTAAACCTAGAGTGAATCTGCATCTGTGGATATTTATTGGCGCCCAAGCTAGATGGCTGTGAGATTAAAGAGAAAAAATGTCGGAAATATCAAGGGAAATTCTGAGTGTTGGCGATCTAAACCGCGCCATTGCAGCCTCTTTAGAGGACCGTTTCGACACTGTATGGGTGAGCGGGGAGATTTCTAACTTCAAGGCTTATGACAGCGGGCACTGGTATTTCTCATTAAAAGACGCAGAAGGTCAGATTCGCTGCGTCATGTTCCGTGGTCGCAACGGCCAAGTGGGGTTCATGCCGCAATCTGGGGATTTGGTTGAGGTCAGCGCCAGTCTAGGCATGTATGTCCCTCGTGGGGATATTCAGCTCACCATTCAGACTTTGCGTCGTGCTGGCATGGGTGGTCTTTATGAAGCCTTCTTAAAGCTCAAAGCCAAGCTTGCTAAAGAAGGTTTGTTTGATGATGAACGTAAACGCGAGATACCAACGCATCCGCGATCAATCGGCATCATCACATCACCACAAGCAGCTGCACTTAAGGATGTCTTAAGTACTTTAGCGAGAAGAGCGCCACATATTCCGATTGTGGTTTATCCAACGCTAGTGCAAGGACCTGATGCACCCGCTGGAATTATTTCCGCGCTCAAAGCTGCCAACAAAGAAAAAGCAGTCGATGTCATTTTATTAGTACGTGGTGGTGGCAGCATTGAAGATCTATGGGCATTTAATGATGAACAACTCGCTTATGCGATTGCAGATTCAGCTATTCCAGTCGTGAGTGGCGTTGGTCATGAAACGGATTTCACGATTGCCGATTTTGTTGCAGACTTGCGCGCACCAACCCCAACGGGCGCGGCAGAACTGGCAGCACCACGCCGAGACCAAATGTTGCAAGAGCTTGATGCCATTATGCAAGCGCTTCTCCAGCGTATCAACCAACGAATTGAGCGCGAGGCGCAAACCCTTGATCAATTAGCCCTCAGACTCGGTCATGCTCTACCTAACCCAGACCGTATGCGCGAGCAAATTCAGGGTTGGCAGCAACGTCTAAACCAAGCCTGGTCTGTGCGCATGGAAAACTGGAAACGTAATCAATCACACTACCAATCGCAGTTAGAGATGCTTAATCCACAGCGCACGTTAGAGCGTGGGTATGCGGTGATTCTGAGTAAAGAAAAAGAAGCGCTACACGCAATTCGTAAACCATCTGAGTTGAATGTAAGTAATAGCTATCAAATACGTTTAGCCGAGGGACAGGTAGACGTAGAATTTTCAGAAGTCAATCTGGCGGAAGTAAAAAAATAATATGCATCAACTATCTCTAAAGTTGATTGTATTAACCTGCACATCGCTTTTGATTGCAATGCTGACTGGTTGCCCGAGCAGTGGTTCTGGTAACAGCACCGTGATTAATGGCATAGTCAGTTCTGGTGGAGGTTCAACCCCAATCGCTATAGGCGGCGCTACTGTAACTATTTATCAAATTCAGTCCGGCACGCCATCGGTGGTTACGCAGACTACTTCGGATGGCGCTGGCAATTTTTCTGTCAAAGTACCCAGTAATTCTGCCAATACGAATAACAATCCCATTACCTACTATGCGCTTGCAAGCAAATCTCCCAACATTCAGTTAATTGCGAGCTTGGGTGCCGGTCCGTTATCCGCGGTTCGGATTAATGAGCTCACTACCGTCGCGTCTGCTTATGCTTTTGCACAATTATTTCGTGATGACTATTTAATTGCAGGTAGCGCTGTACCGCTAAGTATTGCGGCGGGTATGGCAGAAAATTTAGTTTCCGCACAGTCCGGTTCAGCATCAACAGTCATTCAAACATCACCAAATGGATACGAAACCAATACCTGGAGTGCGCTTGGAACATTGGCCAATGTCTTGGCTGGATGCACTCAAGGTGTTGCTAATGCGTGCACAAATTTATTTGCCCTGACACCTTCCGCAAGTGGCATTACACCGACGAATACTTTGCAAGCAATTGTAAATATCGCTTTAAATCCTACTGTGAATGTCAGTGGCATCTATAACTTAGGTAGTGTGGTTACTAGCTACACACCAGCGCTTAATGCAAATCAGGGACCCAATTCATCTGCACCACTTCAAAAGCTCGATGCTTGGACTATGGCGGTCAAGGTCAATAACACTGGTAGCACTACCTGCCCCTTTGGCGGCCCAGCTAATGTGGCGTTTGATATTCATGGTTATGCATGGATTAATAACAATGTCATTCAGGGAACACCAAATTCTACAAATTGTTTAGTTGTTTTGAAGCCCAATGGGCAGCCAGCTAATGGACTTTCGAATACTCCAACTTCACCGATTACTGGCGGAGGTATTTTGGGTTCAGGCTTCGGAGTTGCGATAGATAAGCTTGGTTATATATGGTCAGGTAGTTTTGGTTGGGGAAACAATGTGCCTACCAGTGGAGCGGTAGCAAAACTATCATCAGTTGGCGTTCCCATTTCTCCAGATGCTGGATACGCTGCTGGTTTACTCCGGGTACAGGGAACTGCAGTCGATCAATCTAATAATGTTTGGATGGCGAGCTACGGAAATAATGCAGTAGTTGTATATCCCAATCAAACCACTTCCCCAGTCAGCTATACGGACAGCAATGTAGAGCCATTTGGCATGGCGATCACTAGTGATGGATATGCGTGGGTTACCTACACAGGATCAGATACAGTTTCTAAATTACGTTATAGCAATGGCGGAATCTCAAAATTATTTACAGTCACACTGCCAAGCGGTAGCAATCCAAAAGGTGTTGCCGTAGATTCACTCGGTAATGCTTGGGTTGCAGCAGGGTCAACTTCTACCGTCTATGCAATTAACTCTAGCGGCACAATTGTGGGGACTTACACAGGCCAGGGGATTAATGGTCCATGGGGCGTTTCA
>CANCPL010000071.1:0-9088 GCA_947380065.1 Burkholderiaceae bacterium
GGGTTCTTTTCAGCAACCAACTTCACGCAGTCATTTACAAATGCCAAGAAATCATCATTCTTAGAAACGAAATCAGTCTCACAGTTCACTTCCAACAACGCACCAGTAGTGCCATTGATAGAAGTAGCAACGATACCTTCAGCCGTTACACGAGAAGCTGCTTTACCAGCTTTGCTACCTAGCTTTACACGCAGAATCTCTTCTGCACGAGCCATATCACCATCAGCCTCAGTTAAAGCCTTTTTGCACTCCATCATCGGAGCATCAGTTTTGGCGCGTAATTCGCCAACCATTGCAGCGGTAATAGCGGCCATTATTCAGCTTTCCCTTCTTCAACAAACTCTTCTTCGCCTTCTTTAACTGCTGTCAAGATTTCTTGAACAGAGTTAGCTTTGCCTTCGAGGATTGCATCAGCAATACCGCGCGCATAGAGGAGAACCGCTTTGCTGGAGTCATCGTTACCAGGAATAATGTAATCAACGCCTTCTGGTGAGTGGTTGGTATCTACAACAGCGATCACTGGAATACCAAGCTTGTTAGCTTCAGTAATAGCAATCTTGTGATAACCAACGTCCACTACGAAAATCGCATCAGGAACGCCATTCAAATCCTGAATACCACCGAGTGCTTTTTGTAATTTGTCGAGATCACGATCATTAGTCAAAGCTTCTTTCTTAGAAAGCTTTTCCCAGTCGCCAGCTTCTTTAGCAACTGCCATGTCTTTCAAACGCTTAAGGGAACCTTTTACAGTTTTAAAATTGGTGAGCGTACCGCCCAACCAACGGCTATCGATATAAGGCATACCAGCACGAGCAGCTTCTTCAGCAATGATCTCGCGTGATTGACGCTTAGTACCAACAAATAAAATAGTGCCACGATTAGCAGCAATTTGTTTTGCAAATTTCAGGGCATCCTGAAACATTGGCAATGTTTTTTCCAAATTGATGATGTGGATTTTGTTGCGATGACCGAAAATAAATGGGGCCATCTTTGGGGACCAGAAGCGAGTTTGGTGACCAAAATGGCAACCGGCTTCCAGCATTTGACGCATCGTTACTGACATAACTTCTCCTAAGGGTTGTTTCTAAAGTTGAGTCCTAGCTGCGCTAAAAAACGCCACCCTGGAAGGCCCAACTCGCGATTTCAAGTCAAAAATAGACCTGAGAACGAAATTATAGCTTAAATATCAATACTCTAGCGACCTTTACCCCCAAGCAATAAAAGGGGTCAACCCTCAAAACAGACCATAGAAGCCCCAAAAATGGGATATTTGCCTAATATTTAGGCAATATGACCAAGCCAAAACTATCCAAGTCGTTGATAATCAAGGCATGAATAGTGTATTTACTGCAGAAAAAGACATCCTTGGGATGCGCGAAGCTGGCCGCTTAGCTAGCGAAGTTTTGGATCATGTGGCTCCCCACGTCAAGGCGGGAGTTACCACGGGCGAATTGGATCGGATTTGTCATGAATACATGCGCGATGTCCAAAAGACCATTCCAGCTCCATTGAATTATCAGCCGCCTGGATACCCGCCCTTTCCAGCATCTATCTGCACCTCTGTAAATGATGTGATCTGCCACGGCATCCCAGGAGACAAAGTTCTCAAGACTGGGGATGTGGTGAATTTAGATATCACTGTTATTACGCCTGATGGCTACTACGGCGATACCAGTCGCATGTTTATGGTGGGTGAAGTTTCTGTCATGGCTAAACGCCTCACACAAATTACTTTTGAATGCATGTGGCTGGGCATTGCCCAAGTAAAACCGGGCGCATCACTTGGTGACATTGGTCACGTGATACAGACTCACGCAGAAAAAGCAGGTTACTCGGTAGTGCGGGAATACTGCGGTCACGGTATTGGCAAAGTATTCCACCAAGATCCACAGATTCTTCACTACGGCAAACCAGGTACTGGTGAAAAATTAGAGGTCGGTATGACCTTTACGATTGAGCCCATGATTAACGCGGGCAAACGCGATATTCGCACCATGCCTGACCAATGGACTGTAAAGACAAAAGATCGCAGCCTCTCTGCGCAATGGGAACATACGCTTTTAGTGACCACAAACGGGGTTGAGGTACTGACTTGGTCAGAAGGTAGTAACCCACCTCCTGATTGCGTTAAAGGCCTTTCATTTAGACCGACATTAGTAAGCGCTTAATAAAATGAGTCAGTCGCAAGCAGTTAGCAATGTTATTGATGCAGCTAGCCTGCGTGCCGCTCGCGAAATTGCTTACGACGAGTTTAGAAAAACACAGTCTGTTGGTAAATTAACCAAGCAACTTTCCAAACTGAGCGATCAACTCCTCAGCCATTTATGGAGTAGTTTTGGTTTAAATAGTGAAGCCGCTCTAGTGGCGGTTGGTGGCTTCGGTAGAGGTGCCCTATTTCCTTACTCCGATATTGATATTCTGATTCTGCTGCCTGCCGATGAAGAACAGGCAAGATCCCTTTCAAAGCAAGTAGAGCAATTTGTTGCAAGCTGCTGGGATACTGGCTTAGAAATTGGCTCCTCAGTCAGAAATGTTGCTGAATGTATTTCTGAATCAGAGCAAGACATTACTGTCCGCACTTCCCTACTGGAGGCGCGACTGATTTGCGGCAAGAAACAACTCTTCAAAGACTTCGCAAAGGCCTTTGAAGCAGCGATGGATCCAAAAGCCTTCTTTCAGGCCAAACAAGCGGAGCAGATTCAGCGTCACTACAAATATCAAAACACACCCTACTCTTTAGAGCCGAATTGCAAAGAGAGTCCTGGTGGCTTACGTGATTTACAGGTCATTTCTTGGATTAGCAAGGCAGCATTATTGGGCGATACCTTTAGGGACCTCAATGAGGCCGGTCTTGTTACGCAGCGCGAACTGACTGAACTCAATCGCAATCAACGCTTCCTAGAAACCTTGCGTGCTAACTTGCATTTGCTGGCCGGACGAAGACAAGATGTTCTCGCTTTTGACTTACAAGCAGCGCTTGCAGCGTCAATGGGAATTAAAGAAGAATCCCCACGTCAAGCTAGCGAAGCCATCATGCGTCGCTACTACTGGGCAGCTAAAGCAGTAACCCAATTAAATGATGTGCTCTTACAAAATATTGAGGCCCTTCTCTTTCCGCAAGAGTCTAAAACGATTCTCTCTATTCCGGGCGAAGGGAATGAGTACTTCATTGAGCGACAAGGTGTTCTGGATATCACCGATCCGCAGCTCTTTCAAAAATATCCCGAGCAGATTCTGAGGACGTTCTTAGTATTTGCTCAAACATCCAATGTAAAGAGCTTATCAGCCACCATCTTTAGGGCACTTTATAACGCTCGGGCGAAGATGGATAGTCAATGGCGCAACAATCCTATCAATCGCGCACTCTTTATTGAGATTCTGCAACAACCCGAAGGTGTAAGCAGAGCATTCCATCTCATGAACCGCAGTAGCGTCTTAGGGCGCTACCTTCCTGCATTTAGGAAGATTGTTGGGCAGATGCAGCATGATCTGTTTCACGTTTACACGGTTGATCAACATATTTTGATGGTGCTGCGCAATGTCCGTCGCTTTATGGTGGTTGAACACACCCATGAGTTTCCATTCTGTAGCAGCCTCATTGCACACTTCGAGAAGCCTTGGTTACTCGTCATTGCAGCGCTCTTCCACGATATTGCCAAAGGTCGCGGTGGCGATCATTCGCAATTAGGCAAAGCGGACATGCGCAAATTTGCCAAAGACCATGGCTTAGATAAAAAAGATACTGAACTATTGATATGGCTAGTGGCAGAGCATCTTAATATGAGCCAATTTGCACAAAAGCAAGATATTACTGATCCTGATGTCGTCAGAGCCTTTGCGAAGAAAATGGGGGACGAGCGTCACCTCACAGCTCTGTACTTATTAACCGTAGCGGATGTCCGCGGTACTAGTCCTAAAGTTTGGAATGCCTGGAAAGGCAAACTCTTGGAAGATCTTTATCGTGCAACACTCAGAGTGTTGGGCGGCGCAAAACCAGATGCCTCTTCAGAGTTAGCCCAACATCAAGAAGAATCCAGAGAAAAATTACGTCTTTATGGGATCAATGATGATGCTTACGAAGATCTATGGAAGCAATTAGACGTTGCCTTCTTTTTAAGACAAGATTCTTCTGACATTGCTTGGCTTACAAGACATTTATTTAACAAGGTTAATAGTGATCAGCCGATTGTGAGGGCGAGACTATCTCCGATTGGAGATGGACTCCAAGTGGCTGTCTATGTAAAGGATCAAGAAGATCTCTTTGCCAGAATCTGCGCTTACTTTGAAAGACATGGCTTCTCGATTTGGGATGCCCGCATTCATACGACGCGCCATGGCTATGCTTTAGATACCTTCCAAATTTCCGGCAGTAACCTGGTAGATGAAGGTGGTAGCTATCGCGACATTATTCAGTTGGTTGAATTTGAATTAACAGCGGCCTTAACCAATGCTGAACCCTTGCCCAACCCCAGCATGGGCCGCCTATCTAGGCAGTCACGCACTTTCCCAATACAGCCGCGCGTGCACATGGTTCCAGATGATCGCGGCAGGTATTACACCCTAGCACTCTCTGCGAGTGACCGCACTGGTCTGCTTTATACAATTTCAAGAGTCTTGGCAAAACATCAGGTCTCCATTCACACAGCCAGAATTAATACTCTGGGTGAGAGAGTGGAAGACATTCTATTGCTGGATGCAGCAAACCTGGGCAAGAATCCAAAACTACAGATACAGCTTGAAACAGAATTGCTTGAAGCTTTAGGGGCCTAGGCCAATTTAGCCAAGGCACGTTGAATACGAATGCTTTCAACATCGCCAAAAGCAAACCACTTACATTCAATATCCTCGACAGCTTGTTCTTGTCGCAAGATCCTTAGTCGATAAAGCAAATCAATATGTAAATGAGGGCCCTCACCTTTTTTAGGATTTGCAGGAATCTCATGAATATCAATATCAATCGGATCTTCATATTCAGAGTCTAGCTCACAGACGTAACCAGTTTCCTCATAAACCTCTCTAATTGCAGCATCAACCGGTGAATCGCCCTCTTCAATATGGCCTCCAGGCTGAAACCACCGTTTGATATACGGGTGAAAAATCAACAGAACCTTATGATCTTTGATGACTAAGCCACTGGCTGTTATGTGACCATCTTGACTCATTCTCGAGCAGGGATTTTCAGCATTCAAAATTTTCCTAATGCGTAAATCTTTATAGAGCATAAAAATTTCATTCATTTAGTGGAAGTTTCAAACATAACTATTTGATTATTTTTACCATGCCATTTATCTATCGCAGAAAGTATCACAATACAAGCAGCAATAATCAGCATAGCTAGAGTTGTTACCGACCATGTAGTAATGCCTATGCATGAAAGAATGTAGCCACAAATTGCGCCAAAGAACATTTCTGTAGAGTAAAAAAGTCCAGAGATTAAGCCTATATTATTTTTAAAGGGTCTAGTAACACCAGCCTGGGCAACAGGGAAAATGATACCAATGCCAAATAATGCGAAGAATGCAAATAAAAGTTGAACTTGAAGAAGTTGAATTTCAAGCGTCGCTAAAATATACATCATCAAGGTAGATATCAAAATAATGGCGCCGGCAACAGAAATCAATTGCCTTAAATCTATGACTGAAATTTTCCACCGAATAAAAATCGTTCCAAAAATAAAACCACTAATAGTTGCTGAAAATATATAGCTGTAATTAATAGGGGTAATTTGGTATTTATCTTGAATCAATACTGGGGAGGATGATAAAAACGTAAAATAAATTGACCAAGCAAAACTAATGGCTAAGGTATAAAAGACAAATTCACGATGCCGGCATAAATCAAGGTATTGCGCTAGGACCAATCTGAATCGAAAAGAATGCTTGTGGCCATGAATCACTAGGCTCTCTTTCATAAAGGCACACATAAGCATCAGCACCAGGAGAGACAGACTCGCCAAAATGATAAATATCGATCTCCAGCCAAAATAGCTTGAGATATAAGCGCCAATAATTGGCGCAAAAATGGGTGAAAATACCATTCCTGCAGCCAAATAGCTTAATATTCTCACCTGTGATTGCTGATCGTATACATCACGAACAATAATCCTCGCAATCAGAGTACCGCAACCTCCGCCAAGCGCCTGAAAAAAACGCATAGCAATTAATTCCTGAACTGTGGATGCAAAAAAACATCCAATGGACGCAATAAAAAATATAGAAATCCCGATGATGCTAATAAAACGGCGCCCATAGATGTCAGCCAAAATCCCAGCAATCAATAAACTGATCGAGTAGCCAAGCATATATGCGGTCAAGGTATAAATCATATCCACGCCCATAGCTCCAAGCTGGCTTCCTACCGACGGAATTACCGGAAGATAGATATCTGTAGCAATCATTGGTAAAACAACCAGGAATATAAGAATTGGTAATAAGAATTTACTTTTATGAGGCATGCATATTCTCATGTTGGGCGTAATTAGCTAAGTTCCGGCAGTCATGGCCCAACTCGAAAGAATCAACCAAGTGTCTAGCAACACTTTTTGCCTTTAACGAAACCATATCAAGCGAACTGACAAAGTAATAAGTTCCAGACGTTAGATGTCCTATTGCATAGAAATGCTTAAGATTCAGATGGGCTTTGGTCTTGACAGTCGAGGTTTCGTAATCTAGCAATATTCCCCCATGTGGATTTTTGATAACAACGCCGGATTTAAGTAAATTATTTATCAAAGGCGATTCATCATCTCCGCCAAGATCCCTAGAAGGACCAGTTGCATTAATCAACCAGTCACAGCACACCTCAGCGCTTGAGTTCGATCTAGGTGAATTGCCAACAAATATCGTGAACTTATTTCTATTGGAGGTATCAATTTTTTCCAAATATGGATAGTGCTTTAAAATTCCTGATCGAAATAATGAGTACAACTTGAGTGCGGTATGAGTTGGCAAGGGAACTCTTTTGGTGGCCCACAATCTATGAAATTTACTCATAAAAAGATCTTTTTCAGAATACGAAAGTGCGTTCCAATAATCACCAATAACCATATCTGAGTTAATTGCTAATTGTTGCCAAACAGAAAAATCCTTTTGACCTTCTAATAATGACCGAATCCAATCGCAGTATTCATCATTTGAATTATCAAAAAATTTATTCCACCTTATTCCAGCTAGAAAAAAATCCTTTCTTACCAGTCTTAATATTTGGCGGACAGAAATCCCCTTGCTATTTTTATTTTTTAATATTTCCAGGTTATCTAACGTCATATACTGTAATTGATATTGCTTTCCTTGACATCTTGTCAATGGGAAATTTGAGTCTCTTGTAAAGAAATTGATCTTACCTTGATGATCTTGGTTCGCCAGCACAACTGCGATATCTGCTGCGGTTAGTTGACCGCCAATAATTCCAACGCTATCCATCTTGTTGATTAACTTTAAATACTTATTTACTGGATAAGGATTATTGATGTATTGGCTTGTGCCGATCAAATTGAAAATATCATTTGGTGAGGTATTTCCCGTGCATAAAATTACCCCATTAAAGACCCTGGAATGCCCCCCGTGAACTTTTATATTAAATTTGTTGGCGTCTAAGATATTAATATCAACAACCTCTAAATTAATTAATTCAACTTCAACCCCCAATCTCTCAAGAGAAGAGATCGCATCTTCTAATCGACTTTTTAAATATATGCCAAAAAATTGACGAGAAATATATCCAGATGGTCCTGTACCTTGCCGCGAAGTAACCTGATCCCCGCCCATCGAATAACCCTTATCAAGCATCCAATTCCAAAAATCAGCCTCCTGGTGTGGAAAGATTGAAGTGGTCGCACTCGTCATGTTCATTAAAAGCTCATTGCTATCGCATTGATATGCAAGTCCTGGCCCAAAGGCTGAGCTTTTCTCAAAAATAACAATTTTGAAATTTTTATTGGTGCCTAAAGGCAAACTTTCAAGCAAACTAAATAGTGTTGCAACGCCAGCTGCGCCGCAACCAATAATCGCAACTTGAATAATCTTTAAATCCACGCAAGAATCTAAATCCTTGCTCGATTTAACGATTTTATTTTGAGGTTTTTCTGTAGACTGAATGCCCATGTTCCCCTTTCAAAGCTTTGAGCTTATATAGGGCAGAAGGGAATGGCTACCTGATAATTGTGTAAGAAAGGTCTTACTTCAGAAAATCTAGCATTGACTCTTCATCAATCACCGGCACGCCTAGCTCCTCTGCTTTGGCGAGCTTACTACCAGCATCAGCTCCAGCAACAACATAGTCTGTTTTCTTGGAGACGGATCCAGCGACTTTGGCGCCCGCTTTTTCAAGCAGGTCTTTAGCCTCATCTCTTGTCATGGTTGGGAAGGTGCCTGTCAGAACAAAGGTCTTGCCGGCAACTGCTGCGCTAATGATTTTTTCTTCAACAGCAAGTTGCATGCCAGAGGAAAGTAGCTGCTCAATCACTTCGCGGTTATGAGCCTCGTGCATGAAGCTGGTAATGGAGTCTGCAACGACCGGGCCCACATCTTTTACTGTGAGCAGGTCTTCAAGATTTGCATCCATGAGGGCATGCATGGACTGGTAATGATTTGCTAAATCTTTTGCTGTGGTCTCACCCACATGACGAATACCTAAAGCAAAGATAAATCTAGCTAAGGTGGTGCTTCTGGATTGATTGATTGCTTGGATGAGATTATCAGCTGATTTCTCACCCATACGCTCTAGGTTAGCCAATGCAGTGAAACCCAATCTGTAAAGGTCTGCTGGAGTTCTAACTAGGTTATTGTCGACTAGCTGATCAACTATTTTTTCGCCCAAACCTTCAATATCGAGTGCTCTTCTATGGGCAAAATGAATTAAAGCCTGTTTACGTTGGGCGCCGCAGAATAGCCCACCACTACAGCGCGCCACAGCTTCATCTGCTAAGCGCTCAATATGAGAATCACATACAGGACAGCGAGTTGGCATTTGAAACTCTTGAGTGTTTTCAGGACGACGATCCTTAATAACGGAAACTACTTCTGGAATGACATCGCCCGCCCTTCTTACTGAAACGGTATCCCCAATGCGAACGTCTTTGCGTTTAACT
>CANCPL010000072.1:0-9070 GCA_947380065.1 Burkholderiaceae bacterium
CGCCGCTATGAATAATGCAACGCTCACCAATCTGAGTGTTGTAATAAATAGAAACCGATGGATAAATCAGCGTATCGCTTGCAATATTGCTATCCCTGGCAATGTTGGAATTTCCCAGAATTGAAACACGTTCGCCTAACTTTACGCCCTCGCCAATCTGAACAAATGGTCCGATGTGGCAGGAAGATGGAACGCTTGCAGTGGAATCAATAACTGCACTAGGATGTATTCCGGGGGCGTAGATTGGGCTAATCACTTTTGCAAAGTGTTGCGCCATTCTGGCAAAAGTAGCGTATGGATTTTTAGAAACAAAGTACACCCGCTTTGCGGAATGAGCGCTAGGATTTGCCTGCAAAAACTCTAAATCAGACTTGCCAACAATCAATGCTCCAGCAGCGCTATCACTAGCTTGCTGTCTATAAAGCGGATTGGAAAGGAAGGAGATTTGATCTGGCTGCGCTCGCTCCAAAGGAGCGAGGCCAGTAAATCCATGGGAAGCCTCCCCCACCAAGCTTGCTTGAAACTGTTCGGCCAGCTCAATGGCGGTCGGCATAAAGCTTACTTCTGGCTATTTAAAGCCTTGATAACGTCATCGGTTACATCAGCCTTAGGGCTGACATAAGCTGCTTCTTGAACAATGACATCAATTTTTCTTTGTTCTGCAATTTGCTTCAACACTGCATTTGCTTTTTCTGCAATCTTGGCTCGCTCCTCAAAAGTGCGCTGATTAAGATCTTCAGTAAATTCGCGTTGCTTGCGTTGTAGTTCACGATCCTGATCAGCCAACTCACGTTGGCGACGTACGCGCTCAGCTTCGTTCATAACGGCAGCATCACGATCTAACTTTTCAGCAGCAGATTTAATTTTTTGAGCGCTATCGCGCAAATCGTTCTGACGCTTAGTAAATTCATTTTGCAAGCGAGTTTGCATTGCTTTAGCTAGGTTGGACTCGTTGAAGACTTTCTCAGAATTCACAACCGCAACGCGCGTTCCTGCATCTTGAGCAAAAACTTGAGGGGCTGCGATTGCTGTCATCGCAGCAATAACGCCAACTTGAATCCATTTGGAAGATTGATAAAGCTTCATAAAACTTTCCTTAAACAATTAAAACGCTGTACCCACTTGGAACTGCAAACGCTGAACGTTATCCGTTGGTTGTGACTTATACGGAATACCGTAGCTAAATTTCAGTGGCCCTAACGGTGATATCCATGATAAACCCAATCCATAGGAATATCTCAGAACTAGGTTGATGTTTTCCCCAAACGCATTACCGCCGTCCACGAAGGTAAATAGGCGCAAGGTCTTATCAACGCCCGAACCCGGAACAGGGAAGGTGTATTCCACATTAGTAACAATTTTCGACTGACCGCCCGTAGGCTGGTAGGAACCAATAATGGTGTTGTAGTACTGAGGGCCCAAAGAGCCAGGAGCGTAGCCACGAACAGAGCCAATACCACCCACATAGTAGTTTTTAGTAATTGGGAAGGGTTTGCTGCCATAAGCCTCGCCATAGCCAACTTCACCATTAAAGGACAGAATATTGCCTCTTGAGAATGAGTGGTATTTCTGGTACTGGCCATAAATACGATAAAAAGTGAGATCTCCAACAGGGGTTCCCACTTCAGCAGAGAGCTGCTGCAAGGAACCGTCAGAAGGAATCAAAGTGCTATCGCGACCATCACGCGCCCAACCGACTGTGAGGGGTACGTTGTATGTTTGCAAACGGCCTGGCACTGTTCCGCCATAGCTGGTTACATAATTCTGATAAGGGATCGGTGTATTGGTGGTGGCATAAATACTGAATACCTCAATACCTGTTCCAAAGAACACGCGATCAACTTCGGTATACGGAACACCAAACTTAATGTTGGAGCCCACAGACTTAATTTGATAATCTGGATCGCCAGCATAGTACAAAGGCTTGGATGAACGATAGTACAGGTCGGTATAACGACTAATGCCATCTTCCGTAAAGTACGGGTCGTAATTTGAGAGCGTTAGATTCTGAGTAATCTTACCTAGCGACGCATTCAAACCAATCGCAGTACCGGTACCAAACGCGTTATCTTGATTAACACCAGCAGACAAAATCAATTTCTCAGTTGAAGAAAAGCCTGCACCAAGGGTGATGGCACCGGTTGGCTTTTCTGTAACCTTCACATTCACATCCACCTGATCAGGGGAACCCGGAACATCTTCCGTGGTGATATCAGTTTCAGTGAAATAACCCAAGCGACCCAAACGCTTTTTAGATAGATCGATTTTGTCGCTATCAAACCAAGAGCTTTCGAACTGACGCATTTCGCGACGAACCACCATATCGCGAGTTTTTGCATTTCCAGAAATTGCCACTTGGCGTACGTAGATACGACGCCCCGGATCAACCACTAATGTAAGGTCAACCTCGGCAACGTCACGACGAATATCTGGTTGCGGATTGATGGTTGCGAATGCATAGCCATAAGAACCCAATATCTCAGCAATTGCCTTGGTGCTCTCGGTTAATTTAGCTGATGAGAAAGTATCCCCAGGCTTCAAAACAACCAACTGCATCAACTCTGCTTCTTTGCCTAAAGTTTCTCCTGCTAAGCGCACATCCTTAACGGTAAACTTTTTACCTTCACGAATACTGATGGTGAGGTAGATACCCTTTTTATCCGGGGTAATCGACACCTGAGTGGACTCAATCACAAACTCGAGATAACCACGATTGAGGTAATAAGATCGAATGGACTCTAAGTCGGCGGTCAACTTTTGCTTAGAATAAAGATTGTCTTTGCTGTACCAAGACAACCAACCGCCGGTTTTTAACTGCATCTCGCTTTTTAGCGTACTCTCGCTAAAGACTTCATTACCAATAAAGTTAATCTCTTGAATTTTGGCAACAGGGCCTTCATCAATATTAAAGTAAATAGCAACTTGGTTACGTTCAACCGGGGTAACTGTAGCGACTACCTCAGCCGCATACATACCTTTACCAACGTATTGGCGCTTTAATTCTTGCTCGGCCTTATCAATCAGGGCTTTGTCGTAAAAACGCGCTTCAGCAACACCCACTGTTTTTAAGGACTTACGCACGATCTCGGGATCAAACTCTTTCATCCCCGTAAATTCAATACGAGAAATGGTTGGGCGCTCTTCCACGATCACAATCAGAACGTTGCCCTGCTCTTGAATTTGCACATCCCTAAAAAACCCTGTGCTATACAAGGCCTTAATAGATTCGGCACCTTTTTCTTCTGTAAAGGTGTCGCCTACCTGAACAGGCAAATAACTAAATACCGTTCCAGGCTCTACGCGCTGCAAACCTTCAACACGAATATCTTTCACCACAAATGACTCGGCCGCAGAGGCATTCAAACTCAACCCAAGCGCAGAAAATACCAGGATATGGGTAATGAAACGGGCAAAAATACGGAAAGAACGTGTCAGAGGATTCAAGGCGAAATATAGCGTTGTAAATCGTTAAACAAGGCCAGTAATGACATAGAAATCAGCAAAATAAAGCCCACTTTTTGGAGCCACTCCTGCATTGATGTCGAAATCCGCTTACCGGCGACCAACTCCCATGCATCATACAGTAGCTGACCCCCATCAAGCATCGGAAAAGGGAGCAAATTCAGCAAACCAATGCTAATGCTCATAAGTGCCAAAAAGGCCAAAAATGGCTGCCACCCTACCTGAGCTGATTTCCCAGCCATGTCCGCAATACTGAGGGGTCCACCCAGCTGTTTTAAGGAGGTATTACCGGTAAACAAACCAGCCATTAGCCTTGCAGAAACCTTCGTAATTACCCACACCCTCTTTGAGGCAAAAATGAGGGCGTCTACCGGCCCTAATTTCAGGTCCCGCCATTGTGCCAGCGGTGTTAGTGCAGGCAGAATGCCCAGGGCCAACATCGGATCCTGATGAGGGCTAATTTTGGGTAACTCATTAGCATGAAAGGACTTTATTGAGCTTCCACCAGTAGGTGTTTCTAACTCTAGAGCAAATCCACCCCCTCCGGTAAGAGCATCCATCAAGCTCCAGCGCAAGGCATTCCAGCTCGGTACGGGGTCAAAATCCCCCAAAAGGGGCGTGCCACCCTCTTCAGACCCCAAATTCTGCCAACCAATTACCCGATCACCCGCTATTACCCCCAGCTTGGCAGCAACAGAATGCTCAGGGGGGTTTTGCAGAAAGGCTGGTAATTGTGGGGCGCCAGAAATATAGATCATGGCAAAAAAGACAATCGCTAAAAAGAAATTGGCTAATGGGCCCGCGGCCACAATCAAAGATCTCTGCCATAAGGGCTTTTGATCAAACGCTTCAGATTCATCAGCAGGAGCAATCACTTGCTGACGATCTCGACCATCGAGTAATTTCACATAGCCGCCCAATGGGATTGCAGCCAATACCCACTCTGTTTTATTTTTTGCATGGTAAGTGAATAACGGTTTACCAAAGCCAATTGCGAAGCGAAGGACTCGAACACCACAACAACGAGCAGCAAAAAAATGCCCAAACTCATGAAAGCTAACCAGCACGCCCAGGGTTAACAAAAAAGCTGCAAGAGTAATCAATGCCTGCAAAGAATATCCTTTACCACCACTTGTGCTGCCTGACGAGCACGGGCATCCACATCCAAAATTAATTCTAGCGAGTCTGCATTGACGGAAGAAATAGAGTTCAACACGCTCTCCACTACACACGGAATTTGTAAATACGGCAGACCTTCATCTAAGAAGGCTGCTACTGCAATTTCATTAGCAGCATTCAGGACCGCCGGTGCTGTACCACCAGTCTTGGCGGCGGCAAACGCCAATGAGAGACAAGGGAAGCGCTCTAGCTCTGGGTCTGCAAAACTTAAATTCGCTAACTGCGTCAAACTCAGTGGAGCTACACCTGCCTCAATACGGTCCGGCCACGCCAGGCCATAAGCAATAGGGGTTCGCATATCAGGCTGGCCTAATTGAGCGAGCACAGAACCATCACGATAACGAACCATCGAATGCACAACGCTTTGCGGATGAATTAATACTTTAATTTTTTCTAAAGGCAATCCAAATAACCAAAACGCCTCGATCACTTCAAGGCCTTTGTTCATCATCGTCGCAGAATCAACTGAAATCTTTCTACCCATCACCCAGTTGGGATGTGCGCAAGCTTGATCGGGAGTAATACTAGCCAATTGATCAAGCGGCGTATTTCTGAATGGTCCACCGGAGGCAGTCAACCATAGCTCTTCAACCCCTAAGCTAGGATTGGGGGCTTTAGAAAATTGATTAGGCAGACACTGAAAGATGGCATTGTGCTCACTATCGATTGGCAGTAATTCTCCACCCCCTGCCTTCATCGCCTGCATAAATAAATCGCCAGACATCACCAAGGCTTCTTTATTTGCGAGCAACACTCTTTTGCCAGCTTTTGCAGCAGCCAAGGCAGGCACCAATCCTGCGGCACCTACAATCGCAGCCATAACGGTATCGCAATGCGATTCAGTAACAGCGCTAACTAAAGCTTGCGGTCCGTGCAAGACCTGCGTATTAATATTTTTCTCGAGCAAAATCTTGCTTAAGCGAGCAGCGCCATCAGCATCTGCTACTACCGCAATATTGGGTCTAAATTCAGCACATTGCCCAGCCAGCAAATCTACCTGCTTGGCTGCGGTAAGTGCGACTACCTTAAAGCGATCTGGATGAGCACGAATCACATCAAGCGTATTCACGCCGATGGAGCCAGTAGAGCCTAGGATGGCAACCTGCTTGACTGGCATTACACAAATCCTGCCAAGAGCGCTGCGATTGGCATTGCCGGAATCAAAGCATCTACCCGATCCAATACGCCGCCATGGCCTGGTAATAAATGACTAGAATCTTTGACGCCAGCTAAACGCTTTAGCTGAGACTCAAATAAGTCCCCAAAAATACTGAAGGCCGTTAATACCGTCACCATGAGGAACATAGGAACCCAACCAAAGCGAATAGCCCAGGCGCCAAACAAAGTCGACTCAAAAGGCAAGAAGTAAACGCACAAGAACGCATAAACATAGCAGAGTAGTAAACCGCCAATAGCACCTTCAATCGATTTTCCTGGACTAATTTGCACAGCAAGCTTGTGTTTACCAAACGCTTTACCAACAAAGTAAGCACCAATATCGGCAATCCATACAAGAGCCATACTACTGAGCAAAAAGATCAGGCCTAACTCACGTAAGAACACCAATGCAAACCAAGTGGCTGGCAACAAAATGAAACCGAGCACCACATAAAAAGGTCGCAGCTTTTCTAGCGAAAGATTCATGCCTTTGGCCAATATAAATGGCGCAACAAAGAACCAGAAAATAACAGCTAGAAGTAGTAAGGCGAATTGCCAGGAGGCATTCTGCATACCTAGCAAAAACAAAATAATGGCCAAGCAAAATAATGCGTATAGCCAGGCAGCACGTCCTGCCTCAGGCGCCAATAAGCGACTCCACTCCCAAGCAGCGGCCAACAATGCCACCAAAAAGAATGCGCCAATGTACATTGCGGGAAGTAAAAACAGAATAGGCAGCAATACCGCCAATAGAATAAGGGCGGTAATGACTCGGGTTTTTAACATGGGGAATTAAACTTAGTAATTAGCAGCGTCAAACTGCATCGCTCATTGCTTGAGATGCAAGCTGAGCACTAGTACGACCAAAACGGCGCTCGCGCTGGCTAAACCAGTCAAACGCCTTGTGCAATTCTTTTTCATCAAAGTCAGGCCACAAAATATCTGTGAAGTACAGCTCGGTGTATGCCAGTTGCCATAACAAGAAATTGCTGACGCGCTGCTCGCCACCAGTACGGATAAATAAATCCGGCTCTGGAGCGTAAGCCATCGAAAGATGAGGCTGAAGCAATTCTTCAGTAACCTGTTCTGGCTTCAAATTGGGATTATTAGATAGGCATTGGCGCATTGCCTGCAAGATATCCCAGCGACCACCATAGTTAGCAGCAATCGTAAAAGTTAACCCTTTGCACCCAGCAGTCTTTTGTTCTGAAAATTGCACCATCTCCTGGATAGCAGAATCAAAACGGCTCAAGTCGCCAATTAAACGCAAAGCAATATCGTTTTCCGCCAAACGAGACACTTCACCCTTCAGTGACTTCAGGAATAACTTCATCAAGAAACCCACCTCTTCTGGTGGGCGTCGCCAGTTCTCTGAACTAAAGGCAAATACAGTCAGATATTCAACACCAAGCTTGCGGCATTCTTCAACGATTTTTCGCACAGCGCTCAAACCTTCTGAGTGCCCCGCAACGCGAGGCATCATGCGCTTACTAGCCCAACGCCCATTACCATCCATGATGATCGCCACATGACGAGGTATAGCACTTACCTCTGGGATGGCTAGGGTGGAACTAGAGTGTTGAGTCATGAGAGGCTGAAAATACAAGGCGGCCTTAAACCGTCATGATTTCTTTTTCTTTTTCAGAAACGATCTTATCGACATCGATCACTGCTTTATCCGTCATCTTCTGAATGTCATCAGTAGCGCGACGCTCTTCATCCTCGGAAATTTCTTTATCCTTAGTGAGACGCTTTAAATGCTCATTCGCGTCGCGACGCAAATTACGAACAGCAATCTTAGTTTCTTCACCCTCATTCTTCACAACCTTAGTGAGGTCGCGGCGGCGCTCTTCAGTCAAAGCAGGCATTGGCACGCGGATTACCGTACCTTGAGAAGCTGGATTTAGGCCCAAGTCTGAATCACGAATCGCTTTTTCAATAACCGCAACCATCGTCTTTTCAAATGGCTGAACGTTAATGGTGCGTGCATCCGCTAAGCCTAGGCTAGCAACCTGACTTAATGGCGTTGGGTTACCGTAGTAATCCACCTGAATGTGCTCCAGAATTCCTGGGTTAGCACGGCCAGAGCGAATCTTGGCTAAATTGGTCTTCAAAGACTCAAGAGACTTTTGCATCTTTTGGTCAGTATTGGTTTTAATTTCTGCTGCAGACATCAGGCCCCCTATTAAACATGTACCTTAAACGTGTACCAAAGTACCTTCAGGCTCACCTTGCACCACACGCATTAATGCGCCTGGCTTGAGAATTGAAAATACTTTGATTGGTAATTTGCGATCACGGCACAATGCAAATGCAGTTGCATCCATGACTTGTAGATTCTTGATTAACGCTTCGTCAAACGTAATGGTTTTATATAAGGTGGCCGTTGGATCTTTTACTGGATCGGCACTGTAAATACCATCTACCTTGGTTGCTTTGAGCATAATCTCGACACCCATCTCAGCCCCACGCAGAGCAGCAGCAGTATCAGTAGTGAAGAATGGATTGCCCGTACCTGCTGCGAAAATAACGACTTTACCCTCGCCCATTGCGCGAATTGCACGTGGACGAATATAGGGTTCAACCACTTGATCCATTCGAAGAGCGGATTGCACGCGCGCCTCAACACCTTTTTGACGCAACGCATCTTGCAATGCTAAGGAATTCATCATGGTTGCCAACATACCCATGTAATCGGCAGTTGCGCGATCCATACCAGCGGCACCACCTGCAACCCCACGGAAAATATTTCCGCCACCAATCACAATCGCTAGCTCTACTCCGATATTCACAATATCGGCGATTTCTTTAACCATGGAATCGATAGTGACTGGATTGATGCCAAAAGCATCATCGCCCATAAGGGCTTCACCAGATAGTTTTAGGAGGACTCGTTTGTAGGCTGGCATGTTTTTTATTTTCCGTAATTTGCCAAGTAATTAACTTACTTAGCTTATTGATCTTTAAGCACTTTTTAATATCTCCGCCAAATTATAAAGGGCTTGGGAGGGATCAAAGAAAAGGGCACAGAAACTAAGGTTTCTATGCCCTTTTGGGTATTACCAAGCAGTGGGGCAAGCCCCAAACTGACCTATTAAGCTGTTGCTTTAGAGGCGGCGGCCACTTGTGCAGCTACTTCAGCTGCAAAGTCGTCTTGACGCTTCTCAATGCCCTCGCCTACAACAAACATGGTGAAACCCTTGATTGTTGTATTTGCAGCCTTGAGCATTTGCTCTACAGTTTGCTTGTCGTTTTTAACGAAAGTCTGGTT
>CANCPL010000073.1:0-8757 GCA_947380065.1 Burkholderiaceae bacterium
AAGCGAGCAGAAACATCAAACTGTGAAATCTCAGCAATCGTAAATCCCAAAAATACACCTTGGCGATTAACCGCAAAGATAAATGCCATCCACATAAGAAAAATAGTAATGAATATGACACTTCCAGAGCGGATCAGATTGAGCCATATCGTTGGAAATATTTTGCTACTAGCGGTAGCTTCTATCACTATCCAGCCCAAAAGACAAAGAATGAATATATGAGCACCAAGTGAGCGGTCCAAATAGTTTCCACCTTGTCCAACAACTAAAAAAGTAAGGAAAAATAGGATTACACATCCTAAGCTAGCCAGGATAATCCTCTTTGACACTCTTTTTCGAAGTGCCCTAAAGTAAAGGGGCTGACACAGCATTGCTAGGCCAAAGGTAAAGTAGCCTAAAAATAATAATTTCTTAAAGAGTGAAGGTGGGAGCTCTTCGAAAAAGCGATATGGATCTAAATTACTCCCAAAGAATATATAGGCTACGACAACTAAACCTGCGCCTATAAAACCAATAAAACTGGCAATAGACATGAAATAAAAACTCTGGTTTCGCTCAACCCCTTTGGATAGCTGAATTCCTGAAATCAACATTGAGAGCAATATCAATGCCAATGAGGCGTAATAGAAAGATAGGTACTGAGACATTCTTGCTATTCTAAGACTTGTCTGTATGAATTTTTGAATAAAGTATCAGAATTGATACCCTAGACCCAAAAGCAACCTAGTAGTTTGCGCTGATGTCGTTACAGAAGCATTGATTGTGCGGCCCGAAGAGACAATCGTTCTTGTCGTAGTCTGAGCATCATAGGACGAATAATTGGCCTCGCCAAAAAGATAAATTGAATCATATACAAACTGCTTATAACCAAGGCCCAATAAGTAGCCGCTAAAGTTTGGGCCTGTATTCGAATTATCCACTTGCGTCTGCTTGCCCACCTTTAGATAAAGCAAGCCATCCTCCATTTGAAGACCGGGGGAAACAAAAAATCCATAGTTATATAAGGACGTTACTCCACTCACAGTAGTCGTTTTATTTAAAGCCTGAATTTGGAGCTGTTGTGTGAGGCCATTGGAAGGAGAAATATTGGCACCAATTCCCAAATAATAGTTCTGCGCAACATTGAAGCTATATCCTGCAGTAAGAACTGCCAGGGTATGACTAGACCCGCTTGAGCTGATGCTGGAGGGAATCACAGATCCATTTAGTGTCAAAACAGAACTGGTGGATGTATTGATATCACGGTACCCAAGACCTAAATCAGTATAAAAACCGTCAAATTTAGAGCGTGTTTGGTCTTGTCCTTGGGCAACAGCTGGTAGGCAGACTAGCGCCATTAACAAAAAAAGAGGTTTTAACCAGTTACCAAGCATTATCAAATATCACCGCGAAATAAATGAGTACTAGTGTGGCTAAGATGATCAGTATTTAGTACCCTACGATCGTAGGATACTCAGGTTTCCCAAAAAATTAGTTTACAAAACACTCACAGGCGGTCTTAGGTGATAAAGCTGTTGTATTGCCTTAAGCCCTTTTATGCCTATTGAGTTAGCGAAAGACGTAACGACGTAACCAATGAAGATCACCTCCCGGCCGATCTGAGACGACCAAATCTCTAAAATTACCCCGTTTTTAATGGCTGCAAGATGCTAAATAAGGGTCTGAAGCTTGCTGGCTAGGACGGTTCAAAAACGCGCACCACTTGAACACTCTGAACTCTCTTGAGTGCCTCCAAAAAACACTCTTGGCCAAAATCCCCCAACTTCTTATAAAAATAATCTCCCAATGAATCGGTATGTATCTTCAGCACCCGTTCAAAACGGGCCGATATTGTTGTTTTAACAAAAAAATAATAAAGAATCATCAGATATACCCGAGTTATTTCATTTAAATCTGCGGCTTGTAGTCGCAACATTTCAATTGGATTGACTGGATGCTGAACATCGACATCTGGATTGCGTCCATAGCGCCAGCTTTCTATCTTTGGAAGGGGATATCTTTCCACTCCATGCTCGCGAAATACATCATCAATACGGCTAAATATATCTTGCTCGCTGATTGTTTTAAGTTCAAACAACTCCCAGAGTTTGGAATTAAAAACAATCGCCGTGCCTTCAAAATCAGAGTGCTCATTAACCGCTTTTATCAATTCAGCAAGACTAATTCGGCCTTTACCACCCGGAGAGACTCCATTGCGACTAATCTTTTCAAACACCTTTGGTGGTTCATCAAAAGTCTCCTCGGGATCACCTAAGAACATTTCATCTAAAGCCTTGTAACTAAGTTTGGTGCGACTCTTTACTTCTAAGGCCCATAACCTAACGCGTGCTTTTTCGAGGGGCGCCTTCTTTTGCCCTCCACGGAGTTTTTTCTGCTTCAACTCTTCGATTGGGGACGTTTGAATCGGATTCATGGTTCCTTGAGTTTAGGTGAACCCTATTTCAAAATGAGAATTCTTTAAATATTCACACCAAATGACCAAAAAATTAAATAAGCCAGGTCGGTATCGCCTGTCTGGCCATACCCCTGCTCCTACGTATTGCCACTTGGCCCTCAAAATCTCCATTGATTCATTAACGGATAAGGGGATTGGCGTTGTGTGTATATCCAAAGGGGCTTTATGAAAGTGCCAAAAGAAAACCCAGGTTGGATAAGCCACTTCATAGCCGAAGAGAATCGAAAATTATTTTCAAAAAAATCAATAAAACTATTGACATTGACTGGGTTTTACAATCTCCGCTTGACAAATACCCTTACAAGGCATATAATTCAATCTCACTCGCATATAACTGCCGTCCTTCAAGGGGATGGTCCTTCGGAAAGTAGTCAAGCAATATGAATGCATCTAGCATCATTAAAACCGGTCTTAAGGCTTGCATAACCAGGTCTTTCTATCAAATTGACTCAGATCTACGCAATAGCTTTTGCAACGAAGTCACTAAAGACTTCCCATGCAATGCTCGCGACATCAAAACGTCTCATCCTTTATTTCAGCGCATAACAAAAGCTGACTTCAATGGATCGCGGACAACATTTTTCCAGCAGCAATCTCAGTATTTCGTTCTATTAAAGAGATGTCTCCACCTTAGTGAGAAATCCTTTAATACTCAATTGAACAGCTTAGCCGCCAATCTAGCCACGTGGCTGGTAGGCGCAGCCACTTCTTTAGAAGAAATGGGGGCAACCAAAATGTAAAAAGCCAACTCGACCCTGAGGGTTAAATTGGCTTGACCGATTAAATCGGGTTACTGCGTCCGTAAACAAAGTATATCCGTTTCTTTGTGACAAGCAAATAAATTCCCTCGAATTTTTTAAGAAAACCGCACCAGCGGACAAGGGGGATTCTTTACCTAAAAAATAAAGAATTCGCAAAATAAATGTCATGAAAGAGAAATACATGAACGCAATTATCACAACATCAAATGGAAACTTGATTTCCACTAACACCCAAGCGGGTCCAGCATATAAGCCCGCAAGGCAGCCTGGCGGAAAGAGAAAGGCGCCACATCGCCGAATTAACTACCTCAATATTCCAGCGCTACAAGATGACCTCATCATCTGCGAATCTATCCTAGAGCGTGATTGCGCCTTAATTCTTGCACTCAATCAAGAAGTAGTTCGCATTGAGTGTCAGCCCGAGACCATCAACTTAGGTGAATGCGGGGAATATACACCTGATTTTCGGGTTATCTATAAGTCAGCGCCACCATCTTATGTAGAAGTAAAGCCAACTGTATTTGCATACGAGAAAAAAATGTGGGCAAAGATTTGCGCTGCCTTTGAATGCTACAAATCTCAAGGAATCCATTATGAGTGGATATCTGACTGGGAAATTGAAAAAAAGGACAGGCATCTCAGAGCCGCATATATTCATCGGTGCGCAAAATTATTAATACCCGTCGAGCAAAGTCAAAAAATCATTCAAGCAGTGAGCAATTACCCTCAGGGAATACGAATGGATGATTTGCAAGCTATTACTGGCCTATTAACTGACCATATTCTTCACTGCGTTGGCTTGCGTCAACTCAAGCTCAATCATTTTTTTGATTACTCCCTTGAAAGTCTCGTATTTCCATTGCAAGGAGAATGCAAATGATTGGCTATTCAATTCAAGACGGCTTTTCAGCAAGCTATGGCGGTGTGGAATTTTCATTTGAAAGAATGAGCGCCCCTGGACCACGAGAGCGCACTGTGTCGCTCATTAATCGAGCAGAAAATCGACCAGTCGAATTTTTAGAGCATGAAATTTGCCAAAAGATTGACCATGGCGAAATGAAAGTGCTCACCAGCGGGCTAATAACTAAGCCGGGTCAAATTGAGAATGTACACATACAAAAATCTCCATACCAGCTCCACTACGAAGCCCAGGTCTATGCCTACTGCAAAGGATTAGAACAAAGAGGCATCTCCAAGGGTATGCGCAAGCAAATTGAGGCAGCAATACGTCAGATTGCTCAAGAAATTGTAGATGACAAACCGCCCAGCACATCTACTGCTATGCGTTGGATGCGAGAAGCCGGCGGAAATCCCGCAAACTATAAAAACGTCACCCAAAGCTTTCTTTTGCAAAAAAGGGCCTCCAAAAAATCCTTGGCAATTATTGAAATTGCTAAGGAAATTCTGGATGACTACTATTTCATCCCAAAAACAGGCATCCAAAAACCGGATGATATTGAAACCTGTACCGCCAGAATTAATCGAGAGTTTGAAAGACGTGGCATTAACGGAAGCATCAGCATGAGCGCCGTCAAACGAATGATTTACAGAGTGCCAGCTTACGAAAGAGACCGCATTCGCCTAGGAACGGCAGAAGCCAAATACAAGCACCGCCACTCATCAGGTGGCAGATGGCCAACCAGAGCTTTTGAAACGGTTGAGCTTGACCATACCGTGCTGGATTTAAACGTAGTAGACCGCCTTACAGGAAAGCCTATGGCAAGGCCTACGATTACGGTACTCAAAGACCGCTATACGGGCTACATCCTTAGCATGTGGATTGGATATGAAGGCGAATCGATTGGGCGAATTGTGAGGGCTATTAGCGGGGCACTAGAAGACAAGAGGCATCTTAAAGAGGAATATGGACTTGCACACGAATGGCTCACTACACCCATCATTTGGGAGAAACTGGTTCTAGATAACGCCTTATCTCATCACTCAGAGATTTTGCACTCGATGGCTAAAAATCTTGGATTTAGTATCGAGTTTTCTGCAGTTCGCTCGCCATGGGAAAAAGGTTCTGTTGAAAATTTAATGCTTCAATTTACTAGAGCGCTGCCACATCATGGTCGCCCCACTAAGCCCACTGAAGTTAAGTCAAAACAATCTAAGAAACTAGAAAAGGCTCGGGTGTATTTTGATGATTTAGTTCAATACCTTCATCAGTTTGTAGTGGATATTTATCCCCACAAACTGAATAAGAGAACCAATACCAGCCCTTATATAGAGATGGAAAAAGCCCTGAGAGAGCATGGCAGTCTACCTAAGATTCACTTCACCCCCTTATCAGATGAGTTAAGAATTCTCACCTCCCTCTCTTTTGACAGAGCTTGCAAGCATGGGGGGATTGAGCTCAATGGGCTAACTTACAGAAGTCGTGAGTTAAGCGAACTAGTCCACTCTATAGGTCCCAAGCGAAAACTGAAAATTTGCCAAGACGTCAATGATATTGGCGAGGTTTTTGTACTACACCCAAAATCTAATCAATGGATTAGCGTTCCAGAAAAAAACTATTCCCAGGCCAAAGGCAAGCCCCTTTACAAACATAAGTTAGAACGAGAAAAAATCAAGCAAGACCTGATTGCTAATGGCATTAAGCAAAAGGACTGGAATGCACGCATAGAGCAATCTGATGCTGTAACGCAACTTGTTGCTAATGGGGTAAGACCTGAAAAAATTAGCGGCAAAGAAGCTAGGGCTAGCAACATTCATGGGGGCAATCCAAACGGCGATAGGGGGCTTATTGATGTTGAGACAAAAGAAATTACACAAAACACAATTGGGCAAGACTTTATGCCCGAGAGTGTTGGCATCTCCAATAACAAACTTATAGAAGAGTAAGAAAGGAAACACATATGAACATCATCAAACCAATCACACTAGCCGAGCAGATGAGAAATGTAATTATTACCCATGATGCCTACGCAAAATCGGTTAACGGGTGCATCAAGATTATCCAATCTGGCGAGCGCATTAATCGCTCAAATAGAGGTATCGCTATTATGGGTAGTGGTGGTACCGGCAAAACCACCGCCATAGAACACCTTAAGGGCTATCTAAATAAAAAGTATGCCGAGCGATTCAATACCCCCGTATTGATTACCAAGGTTTCAAGTGACACGACTATCAAGTCTTTTTACATTGGTATTTTGGGTGAACTCAACCATCCCATTACCGACAAGCGAGAAGATAGAAATATTACGGCAGATAAGCTACAAAAGCTTGTGGTTTGCGCGCTTAAAGGGCATGTTGGTACGCTCTTTATTGATGAAGTCAGCGATGTCTTTAGTAATCGCAATAAAAAACAATTTGCACAAGACTTCTTGGTGATGATTAAGCATCTGCTAAGCGATACCTCAATCAACATTATTTTGGTTGGAACGCCAGCTCTTGAACAATTGTTTGTAATTGCAGATGAACAATTTCGTACGCGTTTTCCATCAAAGTTTGAGCTGCCGATATTCGCAATGGATACCAGTTGGGTGCGTCTTTTAAATGATTATGTTGCACAAACGACCAAAATCTATGACATAAGCATCCTTCCAAATCTATTTTCACAACTGCATGAGTGGACAGGTGGCAACCTGCGCAACTTAGCTAATCTGCTAACTACCGCAATTGATGTGGCTGAGCAGGAAAAGGCGTCAGCATTAACGGCGCAGCACCTGATAGATGCAAGAGACCTAATCTTTCCATCCCTCATGGCCGTTTAGGATGCAATTGGACTGGCTAAGGCCCACCACCTTTCCCAATCATGACCAGATTCACGACGAGGAATCGGGCCCTGGCTACGTCCTGCGCATGTGCGATTTAAATCTTGTGCAATTTTGCGATATCTCCAATATTTTGGGATTAACTGGCTTTACTTACATTCCCGATAATCGCATTCCTGAGATTTGCAGGCTATTTGGAGCCAACCACTCTAAGCTTGTGCCAAGATTTGTCGCTCAATCTAAACAAAAGAGTGTTGTTACCACTTTTATATTGGGTCATAAGCTTCAAAAGCCATACTTAGCACGTCAGCGTCACCCGCAGATATGTCCACATTGCTTGGCAAGCAAGCGCATTGTGCAATTAGCGTGGGATATTACGCTAGTGACCGCCTGTCACATTCACCACAATCAACTCATTGATAGCTGTGCCCAATGTGGACGGAAAATCACATGGCGTAGAAGTAGCCTAATCAACTGCCAATGCGGGGCATCTTTTTTGCCCATGCATCAACCAAGTAAATTGGCTAGCAAAGCAGAAATATACGTATCTCGATTAATTGGGGCAAAACTATTTGGGATTTTTGAACCAAAAAATCACCCCCTATCATTTCTAAATAATCTTCAATTAGATACGGCTTTACGCCTCATTTGGTCATTTGGACAGTTAGAGGACGATGGGCATAGCCTTTCAGTTCGGCCCGGAAAGGTTCCAAGCACTGCTATTGCGGGGCAAGTAGTACAAAAGGGAATAGAGCGTATTTACAAGACCCTTAACCACCAAGTCAAGAGAAGAAAACTCTCATCAAGTATTTATATCAACGGAATTAAACAACTCAAGAAAGATACCCCATGGAATGACCAACTAAAAATTCAACATCTAATTAACTTAATTGTCGATAAAGACCACACCACGTCAAAGCTACCTAGCTTGACCACTCACAATCAACTTACTCTTTTCGGAGCTTCAACACATGAGAAAACACTACAGACTTTTAACCGCCCCGCGCGTCATTGAAACAGAATCGCCAGCTTCCTGGCTACTAAGATTATGTTATTTACATCAAATGAAATTTGATGATGTATTCATATCCCATAGACTAGGTCCGCCTAAAGATATTGATATCGCCTCTTATTGCAAATTATTTAAACGATTTGCTCATAGCGCAGATTTGCCACCAAGCCATCTAAATGCAATATCCAAGTGGTTTGAACCTCTGGTGACAAGTTCACGAGCAGGACAAGCAGTTCTTAAGGAGATTAATAAAACTCCTTATTCTCGCTTTTGTCCTCACTGCCTAGAACAAGACAAGATTCCGCACTTTCGCCCAGAGTGGCGCCTCAAATTTTGGACAGTCTGCCCAGAGCATCAAAGCCAAATGCACGATGAATGCCCAGAATGCGGGGAACATCAACATACAAATAAGGTCAACCTCAAGCTTGATGCGCAGAAAAATGAACGAGCTTTGCAATACTGCCTCCATTGCAATGCAGACCTTACGAAATCATGCGCTCGACACTGTTCCGACAAAGAAATCCATGACAAGCTGATTGCGCAAGATTACCTGCTCAAAATTTGCCGATTCGGTAAATATTCAGTAGAACCCTACATTCTGAATCCAGAAAATCAAGCAATCTCAATAAATTCTAGCTACATCCTCACTGATAATCAGCGACTGATAGTTAATTTTCATATGGCTTATATTGAATGCTCAGATAACAACCGCATCTTTATTGGCTTTAAAAATCCAATCAGAAAGAGAAGCAGCGAAGAACTCTATATGTAGATAGAGTGTCAGCTAGACTAGAGACTGCTTCGGCGGTCTTT
>CANCPL010000074.1:0-8501 GCA_947380065.1 Burkholderiaceae bacterium
CCAATGCTGTCATGTCTTACATTCTAACAAGCTAAAATGGAATTGGATGGGCCTCCCCGCATGGTGGGTTGGATAACCTGGTCAGGTCGGGAACGAAGCAGCCAAACCCAATTTCTGCCAGTGCCGGGGGTTTGGCTCATCCACCCCCACCTATCCCATATTCCACTGATCTGCCCTTTATTGCTAGAGAGCGAATCCACACCCTATTTTGATGAGATTGAAATTCCAACTCCCTTCGGCAGGAGTTGAACCAAATTCATCTCGCAAAGGAAATCTTCCTAACAGGACGCCCTGCATACTTGCTTGAGAATAAAAACCTTCTCCAAGCGCAAATACTCTTTTATCAGTGCAATCGACACGAATTTCAGTTGCCTTAGATAAATAGGTTTTAGAGCCATAGGCTTGTGTTTGATTAAAGTTCTCTACAAATATCAGTGTTGCAGAGTTCCCATTTCTAAGAATGGAATCGGTTTCTACATAAAGACTGCCATCGCCCACATACCCAGGCACTGGTTGCAAAAAGGCATAGGCGGTTTGGATGCCTACCAATTGATAAATCAGAATACATAGTCCCACCAAAGTCTTCTTCATAAAGCCATCTCGTCCAATTGAAAATGTGAAGTAATGCATCTAATGAATACTAGATTACTGTAATTTCAAGCAAGTTCATGTGAATTCAGGCAAACCATTACCAATTTGGAAGTCTCTATCCTTTTTAAGTGTTGGAATTAGTCTTTTCTAGGCCCAAAAGTCGTGCCTTGCTTCAAAAGATCTTCAGAATCCTCAAAATTCCCCAAATCATCCAAATAATCAATAAAACTAGGACGGTTCGTGCGTCTAGTTGGATCTTAAATAGCTGTAACTGCCTATGAGAACACTCAATAGATACTCGCAAGGCTGATCCCTCCTATGTAGAAGGTTTCAGCGTAGAGTCATCGAGAAGCAATGGATAGGGGTTTAGGATGATTTAAAAGTAGGAATAGAGAGACCATCTTTTATTATTATTAGCAAAAGTATTAAAGGATTATTGATAACGCTGTACGAGTGCCTTTAGATATTTTGTGTCAGTTATTTTTAGCTTTTAAAGCTTCTTCTAGCTGGCTAATTCTATTTTGCATTGCGGCCATTTTTGCATTGAGTGCGCCCACATTTAAAAAAGTTTCATCCGCTACAGGTGCTTTAAGGTTATTACCCCAACCTAACCAAGCCGAGTCGTATACCTTGACCTTCTTAAAACCTAAAGTCTTTAATACCACCGCAGTTTCAGCTGCTCGCACACCGCTTTGGCAGTACACCACCGTCTCTTTATCGGGATCAAGATTGGCATACAACTTTTTTAGATCCATTTGATTTTTAAGTGCCATACCAGAGTTATCGGCAACTTGCTTTTTACCTAATTTAATTGCAGTTGCAGGATCTTGCCAATTGTCCTCATAGGGAATGTTGATGGAATTCGGAATATGACCACCTCGAATGGCTCGGACATCTTTACCCGAAAACTCATCAGGGGTTCTTGCATCAATAATTTGCACGGACTTTGATTGGACCATCTTGAGCATTTCTTCATTGCTAACAACCAACTGGGGTTGAGCTACCAATGCTACTGATACCGGTGACAAGGTTTGACGCTCCTTTTGGATAGGCAAACCCGCTTGCTTCCAGCCATCAATACCATCATGGTAAATCTGTGCATTTTTTCCGCCAAAATAATTAATCGTGTACAAACCAAAATAAGTATATGGATTTCCACGCGCACCATAAACCACAATATCTTTATTCACGTCTAAACCAGCGGCGTTAAAAATCTTCTGAATTTGCTCTGTGGGAATGTAGTCTTCCTTATTCGGGTCACGTAATACGCTACCGACTTCACCAATATTGATCGCTCCTGGGATGTGCCCATCTAAATAGCTTTTTTCATCGCGTACATCCCAAATAATCGCACCACGAGCAATTGCCTGCTGCATCTGATCTGTTTGAATAATGGCTGTTTTTTGCTGAGCAAATGCCACGGAAAAAATAGCTGCCAATACGATTGCTAGTAATGATTTCACGATACTTCCTTGGATTGAATATGGGTGAATAAGTGACAAATAGATGATAACTTACCGACCTACCTATAAGCGTTCTCCGTCAAAAATGATTGCTTGCTGTGGCCTTGGGTATTGGACTTTTACTCGGCATCAATTGAGCTATTTAATTCAAGGCACAATAGGGTGATTCAATCCTGATAGACATCCCCATGCCCCAAGCCATTATTTTTGATGTTGAAGCAACCGATAAGAACGATGCCGTCATTATTGAGGCCGCCTCGCTAGACCTTACTTCCCTCAATCCATTTGAAGTAGGTAATCCTTGGGTGCAGCGCTATAACCCAGGCAAACCCATTAGCTTAGGCGCACTTGCGACTCATCACATCATGGATGAGGAATTAGTAAATTGCCCAGCAAGCAGTTCCTTTAGATTGCCAGCTGGTACTAAATATTTGATTGGCCACAATATTGATTTTGACTGGGTTGCGATTGGCAAACCTGAAGTTAAACGCATATGTACCTTAGCCTTATCCCGTAGCCTATGGCCTGATCTCGATAGCCATACGCAAAGCGCCCTACTCTATTACTTTGAACGCGAGACTGCACGAGACCAACTACGCAATGCGCATAGCGCCTTAGCTGATGTATGGATTTGCTCAAAAATTGTGGGGCAAATTATTGATAAATTGCACCCAGCCTCTTTTGAAGCCCTATGGGAAATGTCTGAGAAAGCCAGAATTCCGACCATCATGCCTTTTGGGAAACACAAAGGTGAATCTATTAGCCAAGTTCCAACAGACTATAAACAATGGATGCTGTGCCAAGACAATGTATCTGAATACCTGCGCAAAGCATTAGAAGCCAAATAATCTAGTCTTGCCATAGCCCATCAAGCAATCTGTTTGATGGGCTAACTCATCCTACTGCTATTTCAGTAATTTCTGATGTAATATATGTACCATTATTGGTACGCTATATGCATGAAGACTCCGATACTCGATGTGTACTTTTTTAAAACAGAAACAAATAAGGAACCTGTTAGGCAATGGCTCCAGCTACTAACCTCCAGAAACAAAAAGTTAATAGGCGAAGATATTAAAACGGTTCAGTTTGGTTGGCCTCTTGGCATGCCCCTTGTTAGACATATTGATGGTGAAATTTGGGAAGTACGCAGCCGACTTAGTGAAGGAATTGCTAGGATTCTTTTGATAATAGATGATAACGCCATGGTATTAATTCATGGATTTATCAAGAAACAACAAAAGATACCTAAACTTGATTTAGATTTAGCAAAGCAGAGAGTAAAGCAGTTAAGGAGAGGCATATGAAAAAGAAGCATATTGGCAGTAACTTTGATGAATTCTTAAAAGAAGAATCTCTGCTTGAGCACTCTACTGCTATAGCGGTAAAGCGGGTCATTGCTTGGCAAATTGAACGTGAGATGGAGAAACAAAAGCTCACCAAAACATCTATGGCTAAAAAAATGCACACTAGTCGCGCCGCCTTAAATCGCCTGCTCGATGAAAGTGATACCAGCCTCACATTAATTACTCTTGCTAGTGCGGCTACCGCACTCGGAAAAACAATTAAGCTCGAACTAAAGGCCGCCTAAAAGAGCAAGGGAATAAGGAATCCGTGATTTCCTTATTCCCCCTCTGCCTGCTGCGTTTTCCGATAACTGCTAGCACTCACCATCTTTATTCATACTTACGATTAAAGACTTGTTTTGTTGCGCTTTCATGACGCTTCGTATTCTTTAACACGGCGCAGTAAGACAGGATCATGATCGCTGCCAATGAGATGCCGTTAAAGTTATTCATCAAGTTGCTGATTGTGTTCATTTGTTTCTCCTCTTTTGCTGTTTATTTACCGCTACGAATTCAGAATAATTAACTAAAAGCTCACGAAATGAGCTAGTAAAAAATTGTGGTTTTTTGTTTAAATATTTCATGTTTTTTATCGTGCTATAGGTAGCTCATCCCACTGGGTGGTGTAGTTCGGCGACCGATTGTTTGATCTCATCTGCCACTCTTGCTTAGTGCCGTTTGTTCCTGCTGCTGCAGATCTGATCGCCGCATTGCCAAAGCGTGAGTTGATCTCATCTACTGCTTTCATGAGGTGAACTGATTTACCTTTGGTCTCGATATCCTCAAACAGCGATTGCTGAGCATTTGGCTTGTCACTAATCAGGTTGAGAATGACGCCCGCCTTCTTGTAACGAAAGTTCGATTGATAAATTTGCTTGAGACCTGCCAGCGCTGCATTCGTTAATGTCAGCGTGTTATCCGTCGGATTGGCCAATGGAATCGTGACGCTCTGGTGATGCTGTGGCTCGTTTTGCTTAAACGGATTAGTCTGAATAAATACAGTCAGCGCGCCCGTAGTGCTATTTTGAGTTCTGAGTTTTTCAGCTGCACGCGCTACATGGGTAGCAACAGCTTCGGCAAGTTCTACCTGGCTGGTAACCAACTTACCAAAACTGCGTGAAGCAATAATTTGTTGTTTAGCTGGCGCTACTTCTTCCAACTGCAGGCAAGAGGTGCCGCGTAGTTCGTAACAAAGACGCTCCATCACTACGCCAAACTGTTGGCGCATTGCTTGTGGTGAAGCTTGCAAAAGATCAAATACGCTCTGAATGTGTTGGGCTTTCAGTTTTTTGGCGATTTGCTTGCCAACACCCCAGACCTCACCCACTTCAGTCTCACTCATCCACTGATAGAGCTCTTCTTTTGCCATGGCATTCACATCACATACGCCATTGAACTGCTTGTGCTTCTTAGCCAAGTGGTTGGCAAGCTTTGCTAAGGTCTTGCTAGCACCAATGCCCACGCAGACCGGCAATCCAGTAGTGTCTTTAACTTGCTGCTTGATCTTCTGGCCTAGCTCGATCGTGTCTTGATACTGCTTTAAGATAGTCTCGATTTGCAAGAAGCTTTCATCGATGCTGTAGACCTCTAGATTAGGAGTGAACTCTCTGAGTACCTGAACTACACGACTACTCATATCACCATATAAGGTGTAATTAGATGAGTAAGCTTCAATACCATGCTTCTTAGCCAAGTCTTTCATCTGAAACCAAGGCGTTCCCATCTTTACACCGAGTGCCTTGACTTCAGCGCTACGCGCTACGGCACAGCCATCGTTATTGGAGAGGACTACCATTGGTACTTCTTCTAACTTGGGCTGGAACACGCGCTCACAAGAAACGTAGAAGTTGTTCACATCTACCAGTGCGAAGAGCGCATTTGATGAATTGCTGAAGCTCATCTCACTTACCTCCCTTGTTATATCTAGCACTAGCATTGCTGTACTTACGCACTACCCCAACCACTACACCCCAAATTTGCAGCTCACTGCCTTCGTTAAAGGTGATGGGCTGATAAGTAGGGTTTTCTGGTTGAAGCTCAATACGGCCACGCAATTGATAAAGGCGCTTGATGGTGTATTCACTATCAACAACAGCAACTACGATGTCTTTATGTTTTGGCTTTAGGGCTTTATCAACGACTACCTTGTCGCCATCACAAATCCCTGCGCCCAGCATGGAATCCCCTTGCACAGTGAACATGAAGGTGGCTGGCTTGTTTTGGACTAGGTAATGGTTCAGATCGAGGCCCTCTTCGGCGTAATCTGCCGCTGGACTGGGGAATCCAGCTGAAATCCGGTGGCTTAGGAGCTTGAGCTCATAGGCGGCAAAATGACCCGCCAAGGCTTGTGGTGCCTGGCTCAAGGTTACTTTTGCGGGGTTCATTGCTTGCGTCATAGCCATTAATATACTGTATGTTTATACAGTATATGTAAAAACTGTAAAAAAGAGGCTATTTTTGTTGTTTTGGGGCTATGGACACTCCTCCACCACCGCTTTCTATGGGCATACCCGAGTTCACCCTAGCCCTATTGGGGCCCAAGGGATTGCATAATGGTTCTAGAAGTTACTAAGGCGCTTACTCACTAAGTAGCTCATATAAAAAGAACAGTAGGAGACATATGAAGACGTATCAGATTGCGTCCATCCCGGGCGATGGCATTGGTAAAGAAGTGATTCCAGAGTGCGAGAAGGTATTAAATGCCTTAAGCAAGAAACATCCTGAGGTTGCTTTCCAATTCGAGCATTTTGATTGGGGTGGTGATTACTACCGCAAGCACGGCATCATGATGCCCGAGGATGGTCTTGAACCTTTACGTTCTAAAGATGCCATCTTGTTCGGCTCTGCAGGTGATCCCAAAATTCCGGATCACATTACCTTATGGGGCTTGCGCCTCAAAATTTGCCAGGGCTTTGATCAGTACGCGAACGTGCGCCCCACTCGCATTCTTCCTGGTATCGAAACTCCGCTACGCAATTGCAAACCAGGCCAACTAGACTGGGTGATCGTGCGCGAGAACTCCGAAGGCGAATACTCTGGTGTAGGTGGTAGAGCCCACCAAGGTCACCCCATTGAAGTGGCATCTGATATGAGCATCATGACTCGCGTTGGAGTTGAACGTGTCCAGCGCTTTGCCTTTAAGTTAGCGCAGTCACGCCCTCGCAAGCACCTCACTGTGATCACCAAATCAAATGCGCAGCGTCATGGCATGGTGATGTGGGATGAAATCGCCAACATCGTTGCCAAAGACTTTCCGGATGTGACTTGGGATAAAGAATTGGTGGATGCCGCTACTGCGCGTATGGTCAATCGCCCTGAGTCTTTAGATACCATCGTCGCCACTAATCTACATGCCGATGTTCTGAGTGATTTAGCAGCCGCACTAGCCGGCAGCCTAGGTATCGCACCCACTGCCAACCTCGATCCAGAGCGTCGTTATCCATCGATGTTTGAACCGATTCATGGTTCTGCTTTTGACATCATGGGCAAAGGACTCGCCAATCCAATTGGCACCTTCTGGTCCGCAGTGATGATGCTCGACTTCCTGGGCGAGAAAGCCCTCGGCGCAAAGTTAATGGCTGCCATCGAAAAAGTGACGGCCAATCCAAAGTTACATACTCGTGATTTAGGCGGCACAGCCATGATGAGTGACGTTACCAATGCAGTCATTGAGGAGATCTCCAAATGAAGCTATTTAAATTACTGAATGGACTACTGAGTCGCTTAGTAAGTAGCTTGGTGAGTGCGTGCTTGATTTCATTCGGACTGCTATCAGGTGCAAATGCTCAACCCTTCCCTGACAGAACTATTCAGTACATTATCCCCTTCCCCGCTGCCGGTGAATCCGATTTAGTGGCACGCTATCAGGCCGACATTTCTGCTAAGAAGTTCAAGCAACCGATGGTAGTGATGAATCGCGCTGGTGCTGGGGGTGCATTGGTATGGAGCACTCTGAATACTTATCCAGCTGATGGCGCGACTGTAGTGGGCGTCAATATTCCGCATACTATCTTGCAACCACTTCAAGAAGGCATTCAGTACAAGACCGAAGACATTAATGCGATCTACTACTATCACTTCACCCCCGATGCTTTGATGGTCTCTGCAGATAGCCCCTATAAAACCTATCAAGAATTTATTGCCGCCGCTAAAAAGGAGCCAGGCAAAATGTCTTTAGCAGGCTCAGCACAATTCTCTGCCAACCATATGGCAGTTGAGCGCCTAAATAAATTAGCAGGTGTCAAAATCAATTACGTACCCTTTAAAGGTACAGGCGATTTGATTACTGCCTTAATTGGCATGCACGTTGACGGCGCTATGGGTTATCTGCCTTTAGCTATTCAGCAAAAAGGGAAGGTGCGTACGCTAGCCATTGCTACCGAGAAGCGCAACCCTGCCCTACCTGATGTACCCACCTTCAAAGAATTAGGTCTAAATTGGGTAGATGGCGCGTATCGTGGCGTTGCTGTGCCAAAAGCAACTCCACTAGTGCTTCAGCAAAAAATGTCTGACTACTTCGCACAACTCAATGCTGATCCTGAAACTAAGAAGAAATTAGAAGACGCTGGATTTGTGATTGTGGATGTACCTTTGGCAAAAATGTCCGCATTCATGAAAGAGAAAACGGCTCAAGCCATGGATGATGCTAAAAATGCGGGAATGATTAAGTAAGGCGCAGTGCTGTGTTTTCACTTTGCTTCACTTTTCTTATAGCCTTAAATAAATAAACCACCCGAGGGTGGTTTATTTATTAGCAGAAAGCAAACGCTAAGATTGCCGGGTCGTCCAAAAATGCATTGGATAGATAAAGACTGGCCCGAAAGATCCAGGGCTGCACTATCTCGGTAATCGCGTTTAGATGCTCCATGCCAGTAGTTTACTAAAGATGCTGGGCTTAACCCAAAAAATCTGCCTTACCAATTTCAACACCGTTGTGACGCAAGATATTGTAGGTAGTCGTGACATGGAAATAGAAGTTTGGAATGATCCAAGTCAGCAAGTATTGCTCACCCACAAACTCAAAGTTCCACTCTTTAATGGAGAACTTGATCTCTTTGGCTTCTGTGCCATCTAACTGCTCAGGCTTGATGCTGTCAATAAA